>CAZHUU010000072.1:0-23251 GCA_964535335.1 uncultured Mycobacterium sp. | reverse complement strand
CTGCTGTTCGAGCGCTTCCTCAACCCCGAGCGCGCGTCGATGCCCGATATCGACATCGACTTCGACGACCGCCGTCGCGGTGAGATGGTGCGCTACGCGGCCGAGAAGTACGGCAGCGACCGGGTGGCCCAGGTCATCACGTTCGGCACCATCAAGACCAAGGCCGCGCTGAAGGACTCCGCGCGGGTGCATTACGGCCAGCCCGGCTTCGCCATCGCCGACAGGATCACCAAGGCACTGCCGCCGCCCATCATGGCCAAGGACATCCCGTTGTCGGGGATCACCGATCCCACCCACGAGCGGTACAAGGAGGCCGCCGAGGTCCGCGGGCTGATCGACACCGACCCCGACGTGCGCACGATTTACGAAACCGCGCGTGGGCTCGAGGGTCTGGTGCGCAACTCCGGGGTGCACGCCTGCGCGGTGATCATGAGTTCCGAGCCGCTCATCGACGCGATCCCGCTGTGGAAGCGCGCGCAGGACGGCGCGGTCATCACCGGCTGGGACTATCCCTCGTGCGAGGCCATCGGCCTGCTGAAGATGGACTTCCTCGGGCTGCGCAACCTGACGATCATCGGCGACGCCATCGCCAACATCCAGGCCAACCGCGGCATCGACCTGGTTCTGGAGTCGCTGCCGCTCGACGACCCGCCCACCTACGAGTTGCTGTCCCGCGGGGAGACCCTCGGCGTGTTCCAGCTCGACGGCGGCCCGATGCGAGATCTGTTGCGGCGCATGCAGCCCACCGGTTTCGAGGACATCGTCGCGGTGCTGGCGCTGTACCGCCCCGGTCCGATGGGCATGAACGCCCACAACGACTACGCCGACCGCAAGAACGGCCGACAGGCGATCAAACCCATCCACCCGGAGCTCGCCGAGCCACTCCAGGACATCCTGGCCGAGACCTACGGCCTGATCGTCTACCAAGAGCAGATCATGCGCATCGCCCAGAAGGTGGCCGGTTATTCGCTCGCCCGAGCCGACATTCTCCGCAAGGCGATGGGCAAGAAGAAGCGCGAGGTGCTCGAGAAGGAGTTCGAGGGCTTCTCCGAGGGCATGAAGTCCAACGGGTTCTCGGCCGGCGCGGTGAAAGCGTTGTGGGACACCATCCTTCCGTTCGCCGACTACGCGTTCAACAAGTCGCACGCCGCCGGCTACGGGCTGGTCTCGTACTGGACCGCCTACCTCAAGGCCAACTATCCCGGCGAGTACATGGCCGGGCTGCTGACCTCGGTCGGTGACGACAAGGACAAGGCTGCGGTCTACCTCGCGGACTGCCGCAAGCTCGGCATCACCGTGCTGCCGCCGGACGTCAACGAATCGGAGCTCAACTTCGCCTCCGTGGGCGCCGACATCCGGTTCGGGCTCGGCGCCATCCGCAACGTCGGGGCCAACGTGGTGAGTTCGCTGATCGCCACCCGCACCGGCAAGGGCAAGTACACCGACTTCTCCGACTACCTCAACAAGATCGACATCGCGGCCTGCAACAAGAAGGTCACCGAGTCGCTGATCAAGGCCGGCGCGTTCGACTCGCTGGGCCACCCCCGCAAGGGGCTGTTCCTGGTCCACACCGATGCCGTCGACTCGGTGCTCGGCACCAAGAAGGCCGAGGCGATCGGGCAGTTCGACCTGTTCGGCGGCGCCGACGCCGACGCGGGCGCCGACGCCGTCTTCACCATCCGGGTGCCCGACGAGGAGTGGGAAGACAAACACAAGCTGGCCCTCGAGCGCGAGATGCTGGGCCTGTACGTGTCCGGGCACCCTCTCAACGGGGTGGCCCATCTGCTGGCCAACCAGGTGGACACCCAGATTCCGGCCATCCTCGGCGGGGAGGTGCCCAACGACACCCAGGTGCGGGTCGGCGGCATTCTGGCCGGCGTGAACCGGCGGGTGAACAAGAACGGAATGCCCTGGGCCTCAGCACAGTTGGAGGATCTCACCGGCGGAATCGAGGTGATGTTCTTCCCACAGACCTACACGGCGTGCGGCTTCGAGATCGCCGACGACGCGGTGGTGCTGGTCGGCGGGAAGGTGCGGATTCAGGACGACAGGATCACGCTGGTCGCCAACGACCTGGTGGTGCCGGACTTCTCGGCGGCCCGGGTGGACCGGCCGTTGGCCGTCAGCCTGCCGACCCGGCAGTGCACCATCGACAAGGTGTCGGCGCTCAAGCAGGTGCTGGCGCGTCATCCCGGCACCTCCCAGGTGCACCTGCGGCTGATCAGTGGGGACCGGATCACCACGCTGGAACTCGACCAGTCGCTGCGGGTGACGCCGTCCTCGGCCTTGATGGGCGATCTCAAGGCGCTGCTCGGCCCGGGCTGCCTGGGCGGCTGACACCTAGCCCTCCAGTCCCTCCAGGTCGACGCGCACGATCGCGCTGTCGGACCACAGGTTGTGGTCGCGGGCGCGCCGCAGTTTCTCGCGCAGCGGCAGGCTCGCGTGCACGTTGGTGACGCCGGGGATCTTCAGCAGCGGGACCACGTTGTACTGCCAGCCGTAGCGGTCGTGCAGGGCGGCGTTGGCCCGCTCGGCCTCCGGCCCGGACAGCACGCTGGCCCGCCCGCTGATCGTGGCCGCGGATTGCGGCGCCCGGCCGCGGTGGTCGCAGACCCGCAGTTCCACCCGCGGGTCGGCGGTCAGCCGCTTGGTCTTCGGCCCCACCTTGGTGCGAAACACCAGGGTGCGGCCGTCGAGGTGGAACCAGATCGGGGTGTCGACCGGGGCGCCGTCGCGACGGTAGGTCCGGAGCAGGGCGTAGCGGCTGTCGGGGAGTTCGGTGTTCATGACACCAGTACAGGACTTAGAGTTGGCTCTAAGTCAAGCACCGGTCCCGGGAGGTTCGATGGCGATGACGATCGGGGAGGTGGCCCGCCGGTCCGGGGTGGCGCCGACCACGCTGCGCTACTACGAGCAGATCGGCCTGCTGCGCCCGGCCCGTCGGGTCGGTGGCCAGCGCCGCTACGACGAGACGGCGCTGGGCCGACTCGAGGTCATCCGGATGTGCAAGGTGGCGGGGTTCTCACTGGAGGAGATCGCCGTGCTGTTCGCCGACGACGCCCCGGGCCGGCCGGCCAGCCGCGCGCTGGCGGCGGCCAAGCTCGCCGAGATCGACTCGCAGATGGCGCTTTTGGCGCAGGCCCGGCAGGTCGTCGAGTGGGGGATGGCCTGCACCTGCCCGTCGATCGATGCGTGCACCTGCGGCATCCACCGGCCGGCGGCGCACGTCGCCAACCGGACACCGCTCAGTGCAGGACGTTGACCGCCCGGGCGACCACCAGCACCAGGGTGGAGACGGCCACCGTGGCCTGCACCGTCATCAGCAGCTTCGCCCGCCGGGACAACGGCATCGTGTCGGTGGGGGAGAACGCCATCACGTTGGTGATGCTGACGTAGAGGTAGTCGACGAAGGTCGGCCGCCAGTCCGGTCTGGCCACCTGGCTGGGCACCCCGCTCATCTGCGGAAACATGAAGTCCGGGTAGGGGTTTTCGCCGGCCACCCGGGTGAACGGCCCGCCGCGGTCGAGCTCCCAGAACCACACCCCGAACACGATGATGTTTGTGACGAAGATCGCCGCCCCGCTGCCCAGCAGGACGGCCGGGTTGTTGCTGATCCCACTGCTCCCGCCCGTCAGGATCTGGCGATCGAGATGGAACGCGGACAGCGTGTTGTCCACGGTGATCGCCGCCAGCAGCACCCAGCTCACGTACTTCCCGGTCGTCGTCGAGCGGCTCAGCCGAACCGGGTTGATCACCAGCAGCACCAGCACGAGCGCGATCTCGAGGGAGATCAGCGGCCAGCGCGGCACGACGGTGTACGGCTTCGGGATCAGCAACTGGAACACGATCGCGGCGATCAGCGCGAGCAACACCGGCCACCGGTTCTCCGGATCGCCGGGCTGCAGCCACAGCGGCAGGCGCTGCTCGGCATGCTCCGCCGCCCGCTCGGCGCGTTCGGCCGCGTGCTCGGCGCGCTGGACGATGTTCTCGGGCGGTGGCTGGGCCGGATCGGGGTCCATCTCCTCAGTGTGTGGGCGACGATGGTCCGATGGACGATGACACGGCGGGCGAGTCCCAACACATCAGCGCGTGGATCAATAGGCCGGCGGCCGATGTCTACCGGTACGCCGCCAACCCGGAGAATCTGCCGCGCTGGGCCGCCGGGCTGGCCGAGGGGGAGGTGACCCCGGTCGGTGACACCTGGGTGGTGCGCTCACCGATGGGCGAGGTCACCGTCGAATTCAGCCCGACGAACGAGTTGGGGGTGCTCGACCACGTCGTCACGATGCCTTCGGGTGAGCCGGTGTTCAACCCGCTGCGGGTGGTTCCCGCCGGCCCGAACTGGTGCGAGGTGGTGTTCACGCTGCGGCGCCGTCCCGGCATGAGTGACGTGGAGTTCATCGCCGACGGGGCGGCGGTGAAGACCGACCTGGCGACGCTGAAGAAGATCCTGGAGAACTACCTGTTCGAGTGACTGGCCAGGCCCAGGCCCACCCAGACCAGGATGCCCGCGGCCGCGGCGGTGAGTACCGCCGGCGCCGCGCTGCCGGTGGCGATCCCGACGGCGATGAGCACCATCAGCGCGACGGCCAGCGCGAGGATCTTGTAGACCGGCCAGGGCACACCGGCGATGCGGATCGGCGATCCGGTCGAAGCGATCGTCGAACGCATCTGCTCAACGGTGGTCATGGTTTGAGGATAGCTCGCATCTTTGACTTCGGGTAGCCGAAACCTCAGATGTGGGTGGGCCGTGATGCGGGATGGGCGGGCAGCACGGCGAGCACGAAGAACGCGCCCACCAGGCACACGGCCGCGGCGGTCAGGCAGCCGGCGTGCAGGCCGGACATGAACGCGTCGCTGACGGTGTCACGCAGGGCGTGGGCCACCGACGCCGGTGACTGCGCGGCGACCGCCAGCCCCTGGGCCAAGCCCTCGCGGGCGGCGTCCTGGGCGAATGGCGGTGCGGCCCGCAGGATCACGCTCTCGGAGAGCCGATGGATGTAGATGGTGGAGAAGATGCTGCCGACCACCGCCACGCCCAGGGTGCCGCCGATCTGCCGGGTGGCGTCGTTGACGGCGGAACCGGCGCCGGCCTGTTCGGGCCGTACCACCCCCATGATCGAGTCGGTGGCCGGAGCCGTGGTCAGGCCCAGCCCCCCGCCGAGCAGCGCCATCTGCAGCGCCACCTGGAGATAGGAGACGTCGACGCTGGCGGTCGCCACCCAGGCGAAGGCGGCGGCGAGCATCAGTAGCCCGGCGAAGACCACCGCCTTGGTGCCGATCCGGGTCACCGCCAGCCGGGTACCCAGTACCGATCCGACCGCGATGGACAGGGCCACCGGCAGGATCCGGACCCCCGTCTCCAACGGGCCGTAACCCTGCAGCAACTGGAAGAACTGGGTGATCAGGAAGATGAAGCCGAACAGGGCGAAGAAGGCGACGGTGACCGCGCCGCTGGCGGCGCTGAAGCGCAGGTTGGCGAACAGGCCGACGTCGATCAGCGGATCGTCTTGGCGCCGCTCCCACCAGACGAACGCGACGGCGGCGACCAGTGCCAGGCCGAAACCGGTCAGCGTCCGGGTCGCCGTCCAGCCGTGGCCGGGCGCCTCGATGATGGTGTAGACCAGCGCCCCGAGCATGACGATCGACAGCAGCAGCCCGCCGCGGTCCAGCCGCGCGCTCGCCTCGGGACGCGAGCGGGGCACGAACACCAGCGCCCCCAGTGCGGCGACCAGAGCGATCGGCACCAGCGCCAGGAACAGGCTGCCCCACCAGAACGACTCCAGCAGCGCACCGCCCATGATCGGCCCGACCGCCACCCCGAGGCCGGTGACCGCGCCCCACACTCCGATCGCCGCGGCGCGCTGCTTGGGATCACGGAAGGTGTCGGTGATGATCGCCAGCGTGGTCGGGTAGATCAGCGCCGCCGCGATGCCCATCACCAGGCGCATCCCGATCAGTGGCCCGGTGGAGGTGCACAGCGCCGCCGCCACACTGCTCGCGACGAACAGCGCCAGGCCGGCGATCAGGGTGCCGCGCCTGCCGAACCTGTCACCGATGGTGCCGCCGGCCAGCACCAGGGCGGCGAAGGCCAGGTTGTAGGCGTCGACGATCCACTGCAGTCCGCGGGTCGAGGCGCCGAGCGCCGAATTGAGCGTCGGCAGCGCCACGTTGACGATCGTGGTCTCGACGTTGATGGCCAGCGCCGCCACCAGGACGACGGTCAGGACGAGGATCGGCCGCACCCGCGGTGGGGCCGCGTGCGCCGCTCGGGTGGGTCGGATGTCGGTGGTCATGGGCTCTACCGCCTAATGTTGACGCCGTTAACATGATGAGCATCGCACGCCATGTTAGTGCTGTCAACATGTCGACATGTCAGCCGGTGCTCAGCGGAGGCCGACGGCGATGGCGTCGAGCAGGCGGTTGGTGATCAGCTGCTTGCGCTGGGCATCGGCCTCGCTCAGCGGGCCGTCGATGAACAGCGTGGACAATCCGTGCACCGCCGCCCAGGCGGCCTCGTCCAGGCCGTCACGCCGATCGGGGGAAAGCACCCCTGCGGCCACCAGGTCGTCGATGGAGCGCATCAGAATCTGGAAC
Source organism: uncultured Mycobacterium sp. (assembly GCA_964535335.1). Lineage (GTDB taxonomy): Bacteria > Actinomycetota > Actinomycetes > Mycobacteriales > Mycobacteriaceae > Mycobacterium. The sequence continues at coordinate 16,654 of CAZHUU010000072.1, read as the reverse complement.
GGATGATGTTCCTCGACTTCGGTTTTCGCGGCGTCCGGCTTTCGGGTGTGCGCATCGCGCCCGGTTTCGGTGTGGGCGAACGCGGTCCGGAACAGGCCCGGCTCGGCGAGCGCGAAGTCGATGTAACCCTGCCCGGTGGCGCGCAGTCGGTCCACCGCACGCTTGGCCCGGGGGCCCTTCTCCGGCACCGCGTTCAGCCGGGCCATCATCGCAGCGGCCAGCCGGGACTCGGCGTACTCGGTGACCGCGCCCAGCAGCGCGTTGCGGTCGGAGTAGTGCCGGTAGGCCGCCGAGTTGCTGACCCCGGCGAGCCGCTGGACGTCGCGCAGCACCACCGCGTCGGGGCCGCCGGCCCGCGCCAGATCGACGGCGTGGTCGAGCAGGGCCCGCCGCAGGTTGCCGTGGTGGTAGGAGGCGGTCGCCATGTTGACAAGTGTTACATCACTTGGATCGTCGGCCGACCGGCCGGCAGGTAACATCCACCTCGCAGATGGTTTTCCGGGCTCGTCCCGGAATCGAGCGAGGCGGCGGTTGGCGCCTCGTGAGAGGGAACCCGGTGCGAATCCGGGACTGTCCCGCAGCGGTATGCAGGAACGACCGCCGTCATCGGCACTGGCCACAGCAGTCGTGCGGCCGGGAAGCGACGGCCACTAGGTGCATCGTCAGATGCGCGCCTGCGAGTCCGAAGACCTGCCCGCTGTGCCGGGTGCGCCGTGCCCGGCGGCGCATTGCCCCGTGGATTCGGGCGATGCCCAATGCTGCGTCCCGAAGGGAACATCATGCACATCGAGCCGGGGATCGTCGAAGGCCCGAAACTCATCCTCAGTTACGTCACCGCCGGTGGGGCCGGAGCCTACGGCGCCTATGCGGCTTGGCAGCTCGTCAAGGAACGCGGCCTGGGCGCGCTGTTGATGCGCACTGCCGCGACCACCGCGCTGGTGTTCACCTTCTTTCAGGTATTTCCGCACTATCCGGTCGGAATCTCCGAAGTTCACCTGATCCTGGGTTCGACACTGTTCCTGCTGTTCGGTGTGGCGCCGGCCGCGATCGGACTGGCCGGTGGCCTGCTCATCCAGGGGATGTTCTTCGCTCCCTTCGACCTGCCGCAGTACGGCATGAACGTCACGACGCTGCTGGTGCCGTTGTTCGCGCTGCAGCTGGTGGCCAACCGCGTCATCGCGCCGCAGACCCCCTACGTGGACCTGCGCTACCGCCAAGCGCTTGCCTTATCGACCACCTATCAGGCGGGCATCGTGACATGGGTCGGGTTCTGGGCGCTCTACGGAGAGGGATTCTCCGGCCAGACCGTGGGCAGCATCGCCACTTTCGGTGCGGCGTACCTGACCGTGATCATCGTCGAGCCGCTGGCCGACCTCGGTGTTCTTGCCGCCGCCAAGGGACTGCGCCGGCTGAAGGACTCCGCGCTGCTGAACGCGCGGCTTTTCGCCCCGGCCTGAGTTCGGCGCGGGCCTAGTCTGGATGGCATGCCACTGACTGGAGAATACGAACCGAGCACATCCGACTGGGCCAGGGAGAACGCCGAGCTGTACATGGCCTCGGGCGGTAAGGAGGGCACCGAGCTCAAGGGCAAGCCGGTCATCCTGCTGACCACGGTCGGGGCCAAGACCGGAAAGATTCGGAAGACGCCGCTGATGCGGGTTGAGCACGACGGCGAGTACGCCGTGGTGGCCTCGCTGGGCGGTGCCCCCAAGCACCCGGTCTGGTACCACAACATTAAGGCCCACCCGCGCGTCGAACTCCAGGACGGCACCGTCACCCGCGAGTACGAGTCCCGGGAGGTGTTCGGCGACGAGAAGGCGATCTGGTGGGAGCGGGCGGTCGCGGCGTGGCCCGACTACGCCGATTACCAGCGCAAAACCGACCGCCAGATCCCGGTGTTCGTGCTCACCCCGATTCCCTGATTCGGCCCTGGTAGTGGCACCATTGTTCGGTGTCCGCCGAACTGAGCCAGAGCCCTCGAACGTCGGTGCCCGCTGCTCTTCGCCCAAGTGGCTCATCGCCGCTGTCCGCGGCTGACATCGACGAGGCCGCGCGGCGCATTTCCGGCGTCGTCTCCGCCAGCCCGCTGCAGTACAGCGACCGGCTGTCGGCGGCGACCGGCGCCGAGGTCTACCTCAAGCGCGAGGACCTGCAGACCGTCCGGTCCTACAAGCTGCGCGGCGCCTACAACCTGCTGATGCAGCTCTCCGAGCAGGAGCTGAGTGCCGGGGTGGTGTGCTCCTCGGCGGGCAACCACGCGCAGGGGTTCGCCCTGGCCTGCCGCTCGATGGGCATCCACGGCCGGGTCTACGTGCCGGCCAAGACCCCCAAGCAGAAGCGTGACCGCATCCGCTACCACGGCGGGGAGTTCATCGAGCTGATCGTCGGCGGCCCCACCTACGATCTGGCGGCCGCGGCCGCGCTCGACGACGTCGCGCGCACCGGGGCCACCCTGGTGCCGCCGTATGACGACCCGCGGACCATGGCGGGGCAGGGCACCATCGCGGTGGAGATTCTGGCGCAACTCGACGCCGAGCCCGATCTGGTGATCGTTCCGGTGGGCGGTGGCGGCTGCATCTCGGGGATCACCACCTACCTGGCCGAACGCACCGCCAACACCGCGGTGCTGGGCATCGAGCCGGCCGGTGCGGCGGCGATGATGGCGGCGCTGGCCGCCGGCGAGCCGGTCACGCTCGACCACGTCGACCAGTTCGTCGACGGCGCCGCGGTGAACCGGGCCGGCACGCTGACCTACCGCGCCCTGTCCGCGGCCGGCGACATGGTGTCGGTCACCACCGTCGACGAGGGCGCGGTCTGCACCGCGATGCTCGACCTCTACCAGAACGAGGGCATCATCGCCGAGCCCGCCGGGGCGCTGTCGGTTGCCGGGCTGATGGAGACCGAGGTCGCCCCCGGCGCGACGGTGGTGTGCCTGATCTCCGGCGGCAACAACGACGTCTCCCGCTACGGCGAGGTCCTGGAGCGCTCGCTGGTGCACCTGGGGCTCAAGCACTACTTCCTGGTCGACTTCCCGCAGGAGCCCGGCGCGCTGCGCCGCTTCCTCGACGAGGTACTCGGCCCGGGCGACGACATCACGCTGTTCGAGTACGTCAAGCGCAACAACCGCGAAACCGGTGAGGCACTGGTCGGTGTCGAGCTCAGTTCGGCCGCCGATCTGGACGGGCTGCGGGCCCGGATGGACGCCTCCGGCCTGCACGTGGAGGCGCTGGAGCCGGGTTCGCCGGCCTACCGCTACCTGACCTAGACGGTCCACAGCACCGCCACCGAATGGCCGCCCAGTCGGGTGACGCCGTCGGCCCCGGCAGCGCTGTCGCCCCAACCGAGCAGCAACTCTCCGGTCGCGGGCACGCCGACCTCCCCGGTGCCCAGGTTGCAGGCGATCGCGATGGGGCCGCGCCGCATCACGATCCAGCGCTGCTCCTCGTCGAAGTCGACGGCCAGGTCGGTCAGCCACGGGTCGGCCATCGCGGGCTCGTCGTGTCGTAGCGCGATCAGGTCGCGGTAGAACCCCAGCATTCGGGCGTGCTCGGAGTCGGAGACCTCGGCCCAGTCCAGCTTCGAACGCAGGAATGTCTCCGGATCCTGGGGGTCGGGAATCTCCGCGGCGTCCCAGCCGTGGTCGGCGAACTCGGCCTTGCGCCCCTCGGCGGTGGCCCTGGCCAGTTCGGGTTCGGGATGCGAACTGAAGAACTGGAACGGCCGGGACGACGCCCATTCCTCACCCATGAAAAGCATTGCTGTATAAGGCGATCCGAGGGCCAGTGCGGCCTTGATGGCCAGCTGTCCGTGGTCGAGGTTCTGTGACGGCCGGTCCCCGACGGCCCGATTGCCCACCTGGTCGTGGGTGCAGGTGTAGGCCATCAGCCGGGTGGCCGGGATCAGCGACTTGTCCAGCGGCCTGCCGTGCCGGCGGTGCCGGAAGGACGAGTAGGTGCCGGCATGGAAGTAGCCGTTGAGCAGGGTGGTCGCCAGGGCGGCCATCGACCCGAAATCGGCGTAGTAGCCCTGCCGTTCCCCGGACACCGCGGTGTGGATCGCGTGGTGGATGTCGTCGTCCCACTGCGCGGTCAGGCCGTAGCCGCCGTGGTCGCGTGGGGTGATCAGCCGCGGGTCGTTGAGATCGCTCTCGGCGATCAGCGACAGCGGCCGGCCCAGAGCCGTTGACAACGAGTCGGTTTCGGCCGCCATCTCCTCCAGGATGTGGATGGCGGTGTTGTCCACCAGGGCGTGCACCGCATCCAAACGCAGCCCGTCGGCGTGGAAGTCCCGCATCCAGCGCAGCGCACAGTCGATGATGTAGCGTCGCACCTCGTCGGCGTCCGGGCCGGCCAGGTTGACACCCTCACCCCAGGGATTGCTCACCGAGGACAGGTAGGGTCCGAACTGCGGCAGGTAGTTGCCGGACGGACCGAGGTGGTTGAACACCGCGTCGATCAGCACGCCCAGCCCCCGCGCATGGCATGCGTCGATCAGGAGCACCAACCCGTCGGGGCCGCCGTAGGGTTCGTGCACTGCGTACCACAGCACCCCGTCGTAGCCCCAGCCGTGGGTGCCGTTGAAGGCGTTGACCGGCATGAGTTCGACGAAGTCGACGCCGAGGTCCACCAGGTAGTCCAGCTTGTCGATGGCGGCGTCGAACGTGCCGGCCGCGGTGAACGTACCGATGTGCAGTTCATAGATCACCGCCCCCTCGATCGACCGGCCGCGCCACTGCTGATCGGTCCAGTGCGCGCCGGCCGGATCCCACAACTGGGAGCGCTCGTGCACCCCATCGGGCTGGCGGGGGGAGCGCGGGTCGGGCAGCACGGTCGGATCGTCGTCGAGCAGGAAACCGTACCGGGCGTCGGGGGCGCAGTCCACACTGGCGTGCCACCAGCCGTCGTCGCGGGCGGTCATATCGTGCACCGCCCCGTCGACGTCGAGGCGCACCATTTTCGGCAGCGGTGCCCACACCGCGAAATCAGTCATGTGCCTTCTCCAGCAGGACCACCGGCAGGTCACCGAACAGCTCGTCGGCGCGCACCGGCCCGTGCAGCCGCCTACCGGTCAGCCGGTCGGTCCAGGTGCCGTCGGGCAGCGTCAATACCGTATCGGCCCAGCCGTTTTCGCGCAGCCGCACCGTCCAGCGGGTGACCGCGACCAGGACGTCGTCGCCGCGCAGGAACGCCACGATATGCACCGCGGCCGGTCCGGTCGCCAGCACCGGGAGGTAGCCACCGGTCAGGAAGGTCTGCGGCCGCTCGCGGCGGGCGCGCAGGGCGGCGTGGACCACCCGCATCTTCGGATGTGCCAGCCGGTCCAGCTCGGTCAGCCGCTCGGCGTAGTCGACGGGCCTGCGGTTGTCGGGGTCGACGAGGCTGTCCTCCCACAGCTCGGTGCCCTGGTACACGTCCGGAATGCCGGGCGCCGTGAGCGATAACAGCTTCTGGCCCAGCGCGTCGTTGCGCGCGTGCGATTCCAGCTGGGTGACCAGTTCGGTCAGTTCAGCCGCGACGGGCCCGTCGAGTACGGCGTCCAGCCAGCCGTGCACCGCCTCTTCGAACCCCGGATCCGGATCGCTCCACGAGGTCTTGACGGCGGCCTCCCGGATGGCCTTCTCCGTGTAGTTGTGCAACCGCTCGCGCAGCTCCGCGGTCACCTCACCGTTCGCGGGCCACACTCCGAAGATATTCTGCCACAGAAACATTCCGGTCAGCCGGTCGGGAGAAACGGTGTGGCTCTCCCACCGGTCGACCAACTGCGCCCACAGCGACGGCACCTGGGACAGCACCCCGATCCGGGCCCGGACGTCCTCACCGCGCTTGGTGTCGTGGGTGGACAGCGTCGTCATGGTCTGCGGCCAGTGGTGCGCTCGCACGGCGGCGCTGCGGTGGAACTCCGCGGTGCTGACCCCGAAAAGCGCCGGCTCACCGCCGACTTCGTTGAGCGACACCAGCCGGGCGTCGCGGTAGAAGTAGCAGTCCTCCACCGACTTGGCCGTCATCGCTCCGCACAGCTGCTGCAGCCGCGCGTCCGACTCGCCGCCCGGACGGGCTACGGCGGCGGACACCACGGCGAGCGGTTCGGCGAGGTCCGGATCGGCCGCCACCGTGTGCGCGATGGCGACGGCCAGGACCTGGGTCAGCACCGGGTAGTCGCAGCGGTACACGCCGATGTTGGTCAACAGCGCGGCGAGCGCCTCGGCCAACCGGGGATGATCGGCGCCGGCCTCGGTGCGGATGGTGCGGCACACCCGGGCGAGTTCGCTGGCCAGCGTCTCGGTGCTGGTGCGGATCTTCAACTGCCGCAACATCTCCGGGGCGGCGGCGTAGTCGAAGCCGGCCGAGTCCACCAGCGCGGTGAGCGCCTCGGCGCCCGCCGGGTCGATGAAGACCCCACCGACCTCGCGCAGGGCGTCATAACCGGTGGTGCCGCCGATCGGCAGGCCGGGGTCCAACGGTTCGCCGACGGCGAGGATCTTCTCGATGACGATCCAGGCCTGCGGGCCGGTCAACTCGCGCAGCATCGCCACATATCCGCACGGGTCGGTGAGCCCGTCCGGGTGGTCGACGCGCACCCCGTCGACGAGTCCCTCGGCGAACCAGCGGGCCACCTCGGCGTGGCTGTGCTCGAAGACCGTCCGATCCTCCTGGCGCAGCGCGGCCAGCGAGGTGATGGCGAAGAACCGCCGATACCCGCACACCCCGTTGCGCCAGCCGATCAGCTTGTAGTGCTGTCGGTCGTGCACGTCGGCACCGTTGCCCGCGTCCGTCCCGGGCGCGATCGGGAACGCCAGACCGCCCAGCCGCAGGAGGTCGCCGTCGACGGTCAGACCGGCCACGTCGTCGTCGGAACCCAACACCGGCAACACGATTCGGCCGTCCGGATCCAGGTCCCAGTCGATGTCGAAGAACGAGGCGAAGGCCGACTCACGGCCGTGCCGCAAAACATCCCACCACCACGGGTTGTTCTCCGGCGTCTCCACCCCGACGTGATTGGGCACGATGTCCACCACCAGACCGAGGCCGCGGGACCTCACCGCGTCGGCCAGCCTGTTCAGGCCGTCGGTGCCGCCGAGCTCGGCTGAGACGGTGGTCGGGTCGGTCACGTCATAGCCGTGGGTCGACGACGGCGAGGCGGTCAGGACGGGGGACAGGTAGAGATGACTGACACCCAGCCCGTCGAGGTAGTCGATCAGCTTCTCCGCGTCGGCGAAGGTGAACGAGTCTCCGCGCAGTTGCAGCCGATAGGTGGACAGCACCGGGAAGGCCATAGCGTGCCTGTTCCCGCTAGGCGGTCTTTTGAAGCACAACAACCGAGCGGGGTGACAGGGTGATCTTCTCGCCCGCCTTGATCCTGAGGTCGGTGTCGCCGCTGGGGTGCCAGGTGTCCAGGACGGCGGTCCACTCCTCGGCGTAGTCCCCGTCCGGGGTGACGAAGTCGACCGGCTCGCTGTTGGCGTTGAAGCACAACAGGAACGAGTCGTCGACCACGCGCTCGCCGCGGGCGTTCGGCGCGGTGATCGCCTCGCCGTTGAGGAACACCGCGACGCATTTGAAGCCCGAGCCCCAGTCCTCGTGGCTCATCTCGGTGCCGCCGGGGGTGAGCCAGTCGATGTCGCGCACCTGGTCGCCGCTGCGGATCAATTCGCCCTCGAAGAACCGGCGCCGACGGAACACCGGATGGTGTTTGCGCAATGCGGTCACTTTGCGGGCGAACTCGAGCAGTTCGGCGTTGGTGTCACGCAGGCTCCAGTCCACCCAGGACAGCTCGTTGTCCTGGCAGTAGGAGTTGTTGTTGCCGTGTTGGGTTCGCCCGATCTCGTCGCCGTGGGCGATCATCGGCGTGCCCTGCGACACCATCAGGGTGACCATGATGTTGCGCATCTGCCGGTGCCGCAGCGCGAGGATCTCCGGATCGTCGGTGGGACCTTCGACGCCGCAGTTCCAGGACCGGTTGTGGCTTTCGCCGTCCCGGTTGTCCTCGCCGTTGGCCAGATTGTGCTTCTCGTTGTAGGACACCAGATCGTTGAGCGTGAAGCCGTCGTGGCAGGTGACGAAATTGATGGAGGCACTGGGACGGCGCCCGGTGTCCTCGTAGAGGTCCGACGACCCGGTCAGCCGGGAGGCGAACTCGCCCAGGGTGGCGGCCTCGCCGCGCCAGTAGTCGCGGACAGTGTCGCGGTACTTGCCGTTCCACTCCGTCCACAGCCCGGGGAAATTGCCGACCTGGTAACCGCCCTCGCCGACGTCCCACGGCTCGGCGATCAGCTTGACCTGGCTGACCACCGGATCCTGTTGGACCAGGTCGAAGAACGCCGACAGGCGGTCGACGTCGTAGAACTCGCGGGCCAGCGTCGAGGCCAGATCGAAGCGGAAGCCGTCGACGTGCATCTCCAGCACCCAGTAGCGCAGCGAGTCCATGATCAGCTGCAGGGTGTGGGGATGCCGGGCGTTGAGGCTGTTGCCGGTACCGGTGAAATCCTTGTACAGCCGCAGGTCGCCGTCGAGCAGGCGGTAGTAGGCAGCGTTGTCGATGCCGCGGAAGTTGATGGTCGGCCCGAGGTGGTTGCCTTCGGCGGTGTGGTTGTAGACGACGTCGAGGATGACCTCGATCCCGGCTTCGTGGAACGAGCGCACCATGGTCTTGAACTCCGCGACCGCGCCGCCGGCGTGGTGGGTGGCGGCGTACTGGTAGTGCGGGGCGAAGAAGCCGAAAGTGTTGTAGCCCCAGTAGTTTCGCAGTCCGAGATCTTGCAGCCGGTGGTCGTGCAGGAACTGGTGCACCGGCATCAGTTCGATCGCGGTGACGTTCAGCGACTTCAGGTGGTCGATGATCGCCGGGTGGCCGAGCCCGGCGTAGGTGCCGCGCAGTTCCTCGGGGATGCCCGGATGGGTCTGGGTCATGCCCTTGACGTGTGCCTCGTAGATGATCGTCTCGTGGTACGGGGTCCGCGGCGGGTGGTCCGAGCCCCAGTGGAAGAACGGGTTGATCACCACGCTGGTCATGGTGTGGCCGGCCGAGTCGACCATCGGCGGAGTGCCGCCGGAGGCGGGGTCGTCGGCGTTCAGGTCGTACGAGTACAGCGCCTGGGTGAAGGTGAAGTCGCCGTGGAACGATTTGCCGTACGGGTCGAGCAATAGCTTGCTGGGATCGCAGCGATGGCCGGCGCTGGGGTCCCAGGGGCCGTAGACCCGCCACCCGTACCGCTGTCCCGGCGTGATGGTGGGCAGGTAGGCGTGCCAGACGTGCCCGTCGACCTCGTCGAGGGCGACCCTGATCTCGGTGCCGTCCTTCTCGATCAGGCACAGTTCCACCTTCTCGGCCACCTCGGAGAACAGCGAGAAGTTGGTGCCCGCGCCGTCATAGGTCGCGCCGAGGGGGTAGGGGGTGCCGGGCCACACCGTGGTCAGCGTGGGCCTCGGGTCGGGCGGGGTGGGTGCCGCTTCGCCTGACCCGCTGGCTGGGTTGCTCGACGACATCACTCGACCTTATCGGCGCGCGGGCCCGGTTGCGCGGGTACTCACCACCAGCGGGTGGCCGCGGCCAACTGCCTGCCGAGCTCCGGTGTCATGGTTCGCATGTAGGTCGCCGACACGTGATGAGAGTCGTGGTAGATGAGCACATTCCCCTCCACGGCGCGGCAGTAGTCGGCGCGGCACACCGCGTCGCTCATGTCGAGGACCCGCATCAGCGGGAACTGGGTCAGGAAATCCAGCGTCTGGTTGCGATCGGAGAGCACCTCGGAGCGTTTGATGCCGCAGGAGAAGGCGTTGCCGCCCTTTGCCAGGCAGTCCGACGGGAAGAACGGCTGGCCGTCGCGCACCAGCCACGGGGTGTCGCGCATCGCGAGGATCGGAATCTTGTTGTCCGACAGGGTCTGCCAGATGCCGATGTAGGTCGCGGGCATCACGTCGCCGGGCTTGATGTTCCACGGCCGCGTCGAGGTGGTGAAGACGTAGTCCGGACGGTCGGCGATCAATTTGGCCATCACCCGCTTGTTCCACTCGTGGCACTGCGGGTAGGGGCGGTTGTCGCCCATCACCAGCGGAGTCTCCTCGGTGGTCAGCGGGCAGCCCATCTTCAGGTACGTGACCACCTTGAAGTGGCGTTTCTGGCCCAGCGCGTCCAATGCGGTGACCCAGTGCTCGGCATGTGAGCCGCCGGCCAGGGCGATGGTCCGGGTGGCCGAGGGGTCCCCGTAGGTGCAGTTGATCACCCCGGCGTTGTCGAAGTCGCTGATGCAGCCGTCGCTGGTCGACTTGGGAACGTCGTCCTTGGCCTCCAGGACCGTGGGGCGCATCGGCAGGTTCGGCACCCGGGCGTGGTTCAGCAGCGCGCGGGCGCCCGGGTACTCGACGGAGGACAGCCCGAGGAGTTCCTTGCCGTTGGACCGCTGCACGATGACGTGCTCGCGCCAGGTGAACGAGGTCGCCGTCAGTGCCACACCGAGCAGGGCCAGCGCGGTACCCAGCGCCATCGTCGGCCTGCGCAGCCGGGTGCGCCAGGGCACCCCGGTCGCCACCGGGGCCGGGGCCGCGACTCCGCGACGGGCGCGCAGCGGCTCCTCGACGAAGCGCGTCGTCAGGTAGGCCAACACGCCGGAGACCAGCAGGATGACCGTCCCGGGCAGGAACCCGGCCCTGGTGTCACCGCTGTAGGCCAGCCAGAAGATCAGCAGCGGCCAGTGCCACAGGTACAGCGAGTAGGCCATCGCACCGAGCGCCACCAGCGGAGCAGCGGCGAGCAGCCGGTTCGGCAGCGGCAGCCGGTCGCGGGTCGAGGGACGCGACTGCCGGTTGGCGGCGGCCAGGATCAGCAGGACGGCCGCCCCGACCGGCACCAGCGCCCACGGACCGGGGAACTGCTTGACCCCGTCGATGAACGCGCCGCAGGACACGATGGCCGCCAGGCCGACGGCGGCCGCCGCCGTGCGCAGCCACATCGGCCAGGTGATGTACGGCACCAGGGCCCCCACGAGCGCGCCCAACAGCAACTCCCAGGCCCGGGCGAAACTGTTGTAGTAGGCGGCCGTCTGGTCGGCGCGGTGGAGCACCACAGCAAACACAAATGACGCCACCGTCAGAATGGTCAGCAACGTAATGAAGACCACTCGTAGGTTTTTGCCGAGCGGGCGGCGCAGCAGCAAGGCAAACGCGAAGACAAGTGCGAGGAACGCGATGTAGAACTGGCCCTGAACGGACATCGACCACATGTGCTGCAGCGGACTGACCGCTTCACCGGCGCGCAGGTAGTTCGCAGCGGTGGCCGACAGCTCCCAGTTCTGGAAGTAACCCAACGTTGCCAGGCTCTGATCAGCAAACGTCTCCCAGCGGGTTTGCGGCTGCACCAGCACCGTCAGCGCCGCCGCGGCGGCAAGAACCAGCACGAGCGCCGGAAGCAGCCGGCGAACCAGCCGAACGACCTCCGAGCCCGGGGACAGCGCCGAGTCCGGGTTCAGCGCGGTGCGCAGCAGCGAACCGCCGAAGAAGAAGCCCGACAACACCAGGAACACGTCGACGCCGCCGGACACCCGTCCGAACCACACGTGGAACACCGCCACCAGCGCGATGGCTACGCCGCGCAGGCCGTCGAGATCGTGGCGGTAGAACCCCGACGTCCGTGTCCCCATTGCGGCTTCCCGTGCAGGTCGAGCGGCGGGCGCTGCCGACGGACGAGTCGGAGTCAGGGTCATCATGATCGTCCGTCAATCTACCGAAAGGCCCGCCGCGACACACATCCAGCGAATCGCGCTCGGCTGCCCGCCGAGTCATGGAGCAAAGCCCCCGGCCGCGCGTCGGGTCCCGCATCGTCACCCGACTTGGGCTCGATTGTCGGGTTCCTCCTCGGGACCTGCGGTCCCGCATCGTCACCCGACTAGGCTGACCCAGCGTGTCGGCGTTGACTCCTCAACAGATCAGCGCGATCGACGCCGCGCACATCTGGCATCCCTACAGCACCATCGGCGCCGAGGCGCTCTCCCCGGTGGTGGCCCTCGCCGCCGACGGCGCCTGGCTGAGCCTGGCCCGCGACGGCCGCGAGATCCGCGTCCTGGACGCGATGGCTTCGTGGTGGACCGCCATCCACGGGCACGGCCATCCGGTCCTGGACGAGGCGCTGCGAAGTCAGCTCGCGGTGATGAACCACGTCATGTTCGGCGGGCTCACCCACGAGCCCGCGGCGCGACTGGCCCAGCTGCTGGTTGACATCACCCCGCCTGGGCTGGACACCGTGTTCTTCTCCGACTCCGGCTCGGTGGCCATCGAGGTGGCGGTCAAGATGGCGCTGCAGTTCTGGCGCAGCCGCGGCCGGTTCGACAAGCACCGGTTGATGACCTGGCGCGGCGGATACCACGGAGACACCTTCACCCCGATGAGCGTGTGCGATCCCGACGGCGGCATGCACGCGTTGTGGAGCGATGTGCTCGTTCCGCAGGTGTTCGCCCCGCAGGTGCCCACCGAGTACGACCCGACCTATGTCGCGGCCTTCGAGGCCCGGCTCGCCGCGCACGCCGACGAACTGGCCGCCGTGGTCGTCGAGCCGGTGGTGCAGGGGGCGGGTGGGATGCGGTTCCACGACCCGCGCTACCTCACCGACCTGCGCGCCGCCTGCGACCGTCATAACGTGCTGCTGATCTTCGACGAGATCGCGACGGGATTTGGGCGTACCGGCGAACTCTTCGCCGCCGACCACGCCGGGGTGAGCCCGGACATCATGTGCGTCGGCAAGGCGCTGACCGGCGGCTACCTCACGCTGGCGGCCACCCTGTGCACGTTGGACATCGCCGAGACGATCAGCGGCGGCGAGGCCGGCGCGCTGATGCACGGTCCCACCTTCATGGCCAACGCGCTGGCGTGTGCGGTGTCGGTGGCCTCGGTGGAGCTCCTGCTCGCGCAGGACTGGCGCGCCCGGGTGGCCGAGGTCTCCGCCGGGCTGGCGGCCGGGCTGGACCCGGCGCGGGCTCTGCCCAACGTCGCCGATGTGCGGGTCCGTGGCGCCATCGGCGTCATCGAGACCCACGGGCCGGTCGACATGTCGACCGCCACTCCGGTGGCCCTCGACCACGGGGTGTGGCTGCGCCCTTTCCGCAACCTCATCTACGCGATGCCGCCCTACATCTGCACACCGGGCGAGATCGCGCAGATCACCTCGGCGATGGTGGCCGTCGCCCGTGCACTAACCTGAACGGTGTTCAAGTCACCCCCGAGGAGCGGCCCGTGACCCGCGTCGGTGTTTCGCCGCTGGCCTGGCTCGACGCCGTCGAGCAGCAGCGCAGACAGGACGGTCTGCGCCGGTCGCTGCGTGTCCGGCCCGCGGTGGCCACCGAACTCGACCTGGCCTCCAACGACTACCTGGGGCTGTCCAAGCATCCGGCGGTGCTCGACGGCGGGGTCACTGCGTTGCGCACCTGGGGTGCGGGCTCGACCGGTTCCCGGCTGGTGACCGGCAACACCGAACTACACGAGCAGTTCGAGTCCGCGCTGGCCGATTTCGTTGGCGCCGAATCCGGACTGGTGTTCTCCTCCGGTTACACCGCCAACCTCGGCGCGGTCGCCGCGCTGTCCGGACCGGGTTCGCTGCTGATCTCGGACGCCTTCGCCCACGCCTCGCTGGTCGACGCCTGCCGGCTGTCCCGGGCGCGGGTGGTCGTCACACCGCACAACGACGTCGACGCCGTCGAGGCCGCGCTGGCGGCGCGCGACGAGGAGCGCGCGCTGGTGATCACCGACTCGGTGTTCAGCACTGACGGCGCGCTCGCGCCCCTGCGCCGGCTGCACGAGGTGTCCCGCCGGCATCGCGCCCTGCTGCTCGTCGACGAGGCGCACGGCCTGGGCGTGCGCGGCACCGGAGGGCGGGGCCTGCTGCACGAGTCCGGGCTGGCCGGCGCACCCGACATAGTGCTGACCACGACGATGTCGAAGTCGCTGGGCAGCCAGGGCGGTGTGGTGCTGGGCCCGACGGCGGTGCGAGAGCATCTGATCGACGCGGCCCGGACGTTCATCTTCGACACCGGCCTGACACCGGCCGCCGTCGGCGCCGCGCTCGCCGCGCTCGGCGTGCTGGTCGACGAACCGTGGCGGGCCGAGGCCGTGCTCCGGCGCGCCCGCGAGCTGGCCGAGATGTGCGACGTCCCGGATGTTCCGGAGTCGGCGGTGGTATCGGTGATCCTCGGCGATCCGGATGTCGCGGTCGCCACCGCCACCGCGTGCCTGGATGCCGGTGTGCGGGTGGGTTGTTTCCGGCCGCCGACCGTTCCGGCGGGAACGTCCCGGCTGCGCCTGACCGCGCGCGCCTCACTGACCGACGACGAGATGGTGCTGGCCCGCCGAGTCTTCACGTCGGTGCTGGGTATGCAGCGCCGATGAGCTTCGTCGTCATCACCGGCACCAACACCGGGGTCGGCAAGACCGTCGCGACGGCGGCGTTGGCCTGCCACGCCCGGGTCGCGGGCCGGGCGGTGGCCGTCTGCAAGCCCGTGCAGACCGGAACCGCCGACGGTGACGACGATCTCGCCGAGATCGGTCGGCTGTCCGGGGTTACCGACCTGGTCGGTGTCGCTCGCTATCCGCAGCCGTTGGCGCCGGTCGCCGCGGCTGAGGAGTGCGGATTGCCGCTGCCGTCGGGTTCGGATCTGCTGGCGACCATCCGTGCCGCCGACGCGCCCGGCGCGCTCACCCTGGTGGAGGGCGCCGGCGGTCTGCTGGTGGAACTCGCGGCCGACGGTGTGACGCTGCGGGACCTCGCCGTCGAACTCGGCGCGCCGGTGCTGATCGTCGCCGAGGCGGGCCTGGGGACGCTCAACCACACCGCGTTGACGTTGGAAGCCCTTGCCGCCAAGGGTGTTTCGTGCGCTGGTCTGGTCATCGGCTCGTGGCCTGCGCAGCCGGGTGCGGCCGAGAAGTCGAACCGTGACGCGCTGGCCCGGCTGGCTCCGGTGCGCGCCGCGCTACCCGCGGGGGTGGCCACCGTGTCGGCGGCCGACTTCGCCTTGTTCAGCGCTCGGGCGTTCGACCCGGTCTGGGCCGCCGCCCTCTAGTGGCGCATTCGATCGAGCTGCTGTTCGACGACCACAGCGATGCCGCCATCCGGAAGATCTGGCACCGGCTCGACGACGCCGGGCTGCCCAGCCAACTTCGGGTGAAGTCGGCCACCAACCGCCCCCATGTCACCGTGATCGCGGCCGATCACATCTCTCCGGACGTCGACGCCGAACTGGCAGCGTTGCGGCCCCGCTTTCCGCTGCCGGCCGTCGTCGGCGCCCCGCTGATCTTCGGCGGCGGCAAGATGACCCTGGCGCGGCTGATCGTGGCGTCGGCCGACCTGCTGGATCTGCACCGCGAGGTCTATCAGCGCTACCTGCCCTTCACCGCGCAACCGCCCTTCTCACACTGCGCGCCGGGGAACTGGACGCCGCACGCGACGCTTGGCCGCCGGCTCAGCGCCGAGCAGGTGGCGCGTGCGCTGGATGTCCTCGGCGAGCTGTCCGCCGAGATCAGCGCCGAGGTGGTCGGCCTGCGCCGGTGGGACGGCGATCAGCGCATCGAACGGGTGCTGATCGGCTGAACCGACACCGGCGCGGGGGAGTCGGTGGGGTGCTTCATGCCCGGCTCTGAGCGACTCGGCGGACCGCCGGGCACCGAGTCGCTCGTAGCCGGGCACAAGACCACTAACCCAACTCGGCGGGGCTCCTCCGCTGCGCCGCCAGCCCGTCGGTGAGCAGTCGCAGGCCGAAGGCGAACCCGGCCGACGGGTCGCCGGTCAGCACCGACTGGTGTTGCGGCAGTTCGGCGCCGGCGGCATCCCACTGCAGTCGGGACTGCTCGTCGGCGGTGGCGCCCAGCACGTAGTGCAGCACCGTGCGGGCCGCCTGCACCCGGTGTTCTGCGTCGACCCCGGCCTCGCCGGCGGCCTCGGCCAGCACACCGAGGATGTGCTCGACCGCGCGGGACTGTCCGGCCGCGAAGCTGGCCGACACCAGTTCGGCCCCGTCGGTATGGGAGAGCAAGGCGTCGCGAAGTGCGCGGCACACCACCTCGATGCGACTCCGCCACCCGGCCGGCCCGGGCTCGGCGCAGGCCGGTGCCAGCACCCGGTCGGCGACCGCGCCGAGCAGCTCCTGTTTGTTGGCGAAGTGCCAATACAGGGCGCCGGGGGTCACGTCGAGTTCGCGGGCGAGCCGGCGCATGGTCAGATCCGCGATCCCGTAATTGTCCAGGATCGCGGCCGCCTTGGCCACGACGTCGCGTTTGTGCAGTTGCACGCCGCTAGCCTAACCTGAACGGTGTTCAAGTCCGGTTTCGGCAGGATGTTCGGCAGGAGGAGCGCGGGTGACGCAGGCAGCCACGAAAGGCACCGACGTGTTGGCGTCGGCACGCGAGCAGGTGCTCGAACGCGGCGAAGGCCTGACCCAGGCCCAGGTGCTCGAGGTCCTGCAACTGCCCGACGACCGCCTCGAGGAACTGCTCGCACTGGCCCATGAGGTCCGGATGCGCTGGTGTGGTCCGGAGGTCGAGGTCGAGGGCATCATCAGCCTGAAAACCGGTGGCTGCCCGGAGGATTGCCACTTCTGCTCGCAGTCGGGGCTGTTCTCGTCGCCGGTGCGCAGCGCCTGGCTGGACATCCCCAGCCTGGTCGAGGCCGCCAAGCAGACCGC
>CAZHUU010000071.1:0-23486 GCA_964535335.1 uncultured Mycobacterium sp. | reverse complement strand
TGGTGTTGAACTTTTTATGAAACAGCCCGGGCTGCAAGCTGATCCGACCTCTGGCACCCGCATCGGCTACACCCTGACAATGCCGCGGGGTGCCGCCGGGTGCCGTCAAGTACCTTGAGCTGGTATAACACCAGGTAGGCGGTTATATCCAGCCAGACTCTTAATCAGCGGGTCCGGGGTTCGAAACCCTGACGGTGCACAGGTAGAGGGTGGTTTCTGACCACCCTCTATTTTTATCCATCGTTTATTCATCGCTAATGGTCTATGAAGACCAGCGCAGCCACCGGGCCACCGCCAACCCCATAAAAGGACTTACGTCCCTCAAGGCTGGTGCCCGGGTCCCTGGATGGAGCCGGCGAAAGCGTCATACAGTCGGTTTTGGCTGCCGAACGGATGCGGACGGTATTGTGCCCTCCCGGTCAGCCTTGACCTTGGAAGGCTGGTGAAGTGTTCAATCTGATTGTCGTCTTGGGCTCCTCCTTAGCTCTCTTTGGCGGTGTATCGGTGGCGTTGAAGAGGTTCGGCGGGACCTCGGGTTCAAGGGGCCGTAACGCCAAGGGCAGAAGGCATGACCGGTTGATGATTCCCAGCCATGAGGGCGGCTCCGAGTACGGCTACTACTACGACCTCTAAGCAGGCGTGCGACCGCTTGATCGCCGAGTGCTGCGAAGACATCTGGGATGTCAGACCGCCGGCGGACTGATCGACGTGACCGGTCAGGTGATGCTGTACATGTCCAGCAGCCGATAGCGAGTCGCGTCGAGGCGTTGCCCCAAGGACGAGGCCACCCGCTTGACCAAGTCGTAGCCCATCTCGTGATCTTGTTCGCATTTAGCCCGTAAGCACTTGCCGTCCAGCACGATCGCGCGGGTCATCTCCATTGCTCGGGCGTCGAATCCCCACCGATACGGCGGAATCAACCACGACCATCCGAGCATGTCGCCGCCGCCGACCGTCTCCATCGGCACTCTGCCGCGGCCGGGAAAATAGACTTCGAGTGCGACCTTGCCCGCGCGTATGAGATAGAAGGTATTAGCCTCCCGGCCTTCCCGAAACAGGAGTTCGCCGGGATTGAATCGGACGTTGGACGCGCATCCGACTGCGAGCTGAAAGTAGCGCGGATCCCACCCCTGGAAGAACGGATGCTCAGCGAGAATGCCCTCAAGGGTCCTCATGGTGTATTCCTCCCCGGCCGGCGCCCTTGCCTGACATCACACACCTTCCTCCGCGATGCGACCGCCGTCCAGAACAGACTTGCTCGCCACCCTTGGCCCAGAGGGAGTTCCTCGCGGCTCGCAGGGGAAGGCCGGACGCGGCCCCATCGTCATGCGGTAAGGCCTGAGCACCGACAAATGGTTCTCGGGTAGGGGACTTCGGCCCCTAGCCACCAGCAGGGTGCTTTTGCTTGCATCGACAAACATGGTCGGCCCAGGGTGTGATGCAGCCGCGCCGAACCCACGTGGCTAGCTGCCTCACACCGAGGTGCCGGGCAGCGCAGCGGTATTACGAAGACTACAAGTGTGGGGGCGGATTGCGTTGGAGAGCTTCGACTTTCGGGGACTATCGATCACGTACGAGCACACCGGCCAGGGCGAGCCGGTGATCATGCTCCACAACGGCGGCGCGTCGCATGCCATCTGGAACGACGTGGCGCAAAGACTGGCCGGCGAGTACGAGATCTTTGCGCTGGACCTGCTGGGGTTCGGGGACTCGGCCAAACCCGGCGCCGGCTACACCCTGGGCAACTACGTGGCGATGCTGGAGGAGTTCATCAGCGCACAAGGCCTGGACAAGGTCGCGCTGGTGGGCAACTGCATGGGCTGCGCCATCTCGCTGGCGTTCACCGAGCGCCATCCGGAGACGGTGAAAGCCGTGGTGCTGTGCAACCCGCTCACCGAGGCGACGTTCCTCGGTGGCTGGTTGGGCCCGTTGCTGTGGCTGCGGGAGCGGCTGCCCGCCATCAATCGGCAGGTGTATCGGGTGCTCGGGCACCTGAAGCTCACCAATGGCATCGGTTCGGCCGCCACCCTGTTGCAGCTGGGGCCGCGCGGCCGGGCCCGCAGCGTCCATCGCAACCCCGAAGTCGTCGGCCCCTACGCGGCCACCGGCCAGTTGGAGTCGCTGCTCGGGGTGCTCGACGACCTGGAGAACTACGCGGTCATCGACAACCTCACGCCGCAGCAGGGCTTCCCGCCCATCTGCACCATCTGGGGGCTGAAGAACAAGATCGTCTCCCCGGAGGCGGGACGTCGGCTGAACTCGACCCTGCACCCCGCTCGGGAGGAATGGCTTCCCGACAGCGGTCACCTGCTCATGCTGGAGCAGCCGGATGAGGTCGCCTCGATCATCGATGGGTTCCTGCAGAGTGCAGCGGCGACGCAGGCCTGAGGTGGACCCGTTCCCCGACGACATCTTCAACCTCGCTGACATCGTGTTGCGCGTCGCGCGCGAAGACCCTGACCGCATCGCGGTCATCGACCTCGACGGGTGGGAGGGCTACGGCAGGCGCCGCTACCGGCGCCACACCTACGCCGAGCTGTCGGCCGATGCCGAATCGGTCGCCGTGGGACTGCGCGAGATGGGCATCGCTGAGCTGACCCGCATCGTCTGCATGTCGCCCCCCAGTTATGAGACCTGTGTCATCGGCGTGGCCCTCACGCGGGTAGGCGCCTTCACCATCTGGATCGACCCCTCGGTCGGCTACCGCAACATCGCCGAGCGGCTCAGCCGCGTGCACCCGGAGGCGTTCCTGGGCAACGCGCTTGCACACCTCGGACGGATCACCTTCGGATGGGGTCCGCGCGACCTCCGCAAGCTCGTGCTCACCGAAACCCCGCTCTCGCCGGGGGGCCGGTTCATCACCGGGTTTCCGCCCTTCCCAGGCGCGCGATCGATCAGGTCACTGCGAAAGCCCGCGCCCGTCAACCCGCCGCCGCCCCAAGTCAGACCCGACGACCCCTGCGCCGTTCTCTACACCACCGGCAGCACCGGGCCGGCGAAACCGTCGCTGTACTTGCACCGCAACTTCTGTCAGGTGTTCCGCAACGCCCACCACAGCTGGGGCTGGGATTCCGACACTGAGGTCCCGGTGGACCTGGCTGTCTTCCCCGCGTTCCTGTTCATCCCGATCAGTGCCGGCGGCACAATGGTGGTGCCGCCCATCGACTTTGCCCGGCAAGGCCCCGCCCAGGTGGATCCGGCTGCCCTGATCCAGGTCATCAATGACTGCGGCGTCAAATCGTTCTTCGCCGCGCCGATCCTGATCGAAAACCTGGCCCGGGAAGCGTTGGCGCGCAACGTGACGATGCCGTCGCTGAAGCGAGTGATCGGGGCTGGCGCGCCGATCACGGGTCCGGTCGAGACGATGCTGCGGACGGTGATGGCTCCGGACGGCGAGTTGGCGGCGAACTACGGTGCCACCGAGGCGATGCCGTCGACCGAGTTGGGAAGTCGCGAGCACCTCGAGGGCTTGTGGGCGCTGACCGAGCAGGGTGCCGGGATCTGTGTCGGCTACCCGCTGCCAGGCGTCGAGTTGAAGATCATCGACATCGTGGACGGTCCGATCGACTCCACCGAGGAAACCTCGGAGCTGCCCACGGGGCAGATCGGTGAAATCCTGGTGCGAGGCAAACACGTCAGCCCCGAGTATTACCTCGACCCCGACGCCACGCGCAGGAACAAAGTGCCTGACCCCCAGGGGGATTGGCACCGCTTCGGGGACGTGGGCTACCTCGACGCACAGGGCAGGCTCTGGGTCTGCGGTCGGGTCTCGCAACGGGTGAAGGCAGCTGACCGGGACGTCTACCCCCTGCAAGTCGAGCCGCTCTTCGACGCTCACCCCCGGGTGAGGCGAAGTGGACTGGTCGGAATCCCCGGCCCGGCGGGCGAGCTGCCCATCCTCTGCGTCGAAGTCGAACCCGACGTCGGCAAGGACCAGCTTGCCGGCCTGCGCAAGGAACTGCTCGCGCGGGCTGCAGAGTCCGCGATAGCGAACGAGATCAAAGCCATCCTCTTCAAACACACGTTGCCGGTGGACCCGCGCCACAACTCCAAGATTGAGCGCTCGCACCTCGCCAAGTGGGCCGCCCGCCAGTTGTCCGGATCCCGCTTCCGCAGTCGGCCTGGGGCGGCTCTCCCCGATCTTTCGGGAGAGTTCAAGTAGCGGTGAATCCCTCCCGTTTATGGGACCCGTCGCACCTGGGCTTGTCGGCCTGTCGAGAACCGGACCGGCCCCGACCTGCGAAATTGAGTACTCAAATACTCATCCCCACCGATGAACGTCCTGCTTACGCTGCGGCCTGACCGACCCCGTCGGCTCCCAACCAGAGAAGGGGCAAGCATGACCACCAAGGACAAGTACACCGAGGTCCCCGACCCCTACTCGTGGCAGGTGCCCAGCACTGGGGACGCCTGCTTAACCTGGGAATACGACGAGGGACGCGCCCGCCTGCTGTCCCTGTACCAAAAGGGCAAGGACAAGCAGTGGGACGCCCAGTCACGCATCGACTGGGCCCAGGAGGTCGACCCGGACAACCCGGTGGCGCTGCCCGAAGCGTTTCATCCGCTGTTCGGCAGCCCGATGTGGGACGCGGCCGACGAAGCGCGGCGCGCCGAGTTACGTCGGCACTTCCAGGCCTGGCAGATCTCGCAGTTCCTGCACGGCGAGCAGGGCGCGATGGTGTGCGCGGCCAAGATCGTCGAGGTCGTGCCGGACCTGGACGCCAAGTTCTACGCCGGCACCCAGACCATGGACGAGGCCCGCCATGTCGAGGCCTTCTCCCGATTCCTGCAGGAGAAGGCCGAAATGGCCTACCCCATCAACAAGCACCTCACTGCTCTGCTCGAGGACACCCTGCGCGACTCGCGGTGGGATATGCCCTATCTGGGCATGCAGGTGCTGATCGAGGGCCTCGCGCTGGCCGCGTTCGGGACGCTGCGCGACATGGCCGCACCCGATTCGCTGGCCAAGCAGCTGCTGGCCTACGTAATGCAGGACGAGGCCCGCCACGTCGCCTTCGGACGTATCTCGCTGAAGGACTACTACGCCGCGCTGACCGACGCCGAGCGTGACGAGCGGGAGGAGTTCGTCGTCGCGGCGTGCTATCTGATGCGCGACCGGTTCCGCGGCGAGGAGGTCTGGGAGACGCTCGGCATGGATGTCAAGGCATGTGCCGAGTGGGTGGATAACTCTCCGATGATGATCCAGTTCCGCTCCCACCTGTTCAGCCGCATCGTGCCGATCGTCAAGGACATCGGGCTGTGGGGTCCGAAGGTGCGCGACGCCTTCGCCGACATGGGCGTGCAGGATCTGGCCGACTCCAACATCGAGGCGCTGATGAAAGCGGACGAGGATCAGGCCGAAGAGTTGGACAAGTCGCACGCGGAGATGACCGCCCGGGTTCTCGAGGTGGACAAGGCCATCGCAGCCGGCGCAGGCTAGGCTGCGCCAGCCTGGGGACGCCGCCGGTTGACCGGCGCTGAATGACAGATCACCCCCTTGGGGACAGGATTTCCGGTAGAACCGCGCTCATGGCTACCGATCTGATCCTCAAGGCGTCCACGATCATCACGATGGACGAATCCGTTCCGCGGGCGCGCGCCCTGGCGATCGACACCGTCACGGGCCGGATCACCGCGATCGGGTCGCCGGCCGAGGTGCGGGCCGCCAATCCGGGGGTGCCGGTGACCGATCTGGGCAGCACCGTGCTGATGCCCGGGTTCGTCGAACCGCACAGCCATCCGCTGTTGTCCGGGATGGCGACCCAGAAGCCGGCCTACTGGATCTCGCCGAATGTCGGGGTGCCCTCCTGGGACGAGGTGAAGAAGATCTTCGCCCAGGCCGACAAGGAGAACCCCGCCGATCAGGTGCTGGTGTTCAACGGTATCGACCGTCTGCTCCAACAGGCCCCGCTGCCGACCAAGGCTGTGCTGGATCCGCTCTTCCCGAACCGGCCGGTCGTCGTCATCGACAACTCCGGGCACGGCATCTACTTCAACAGCGCGACCATCACGCTGCTGGGATGGCCCGACGGCAAACCCCCGGCCGATCCGGTGGGCGGCAGCTTCGGCCGCGAAGCCGACGGCACCAGCGACGGCACCGCCTTCGAATCCGGTGCGCTGATGCAGGTGGTGGCGGCGGTGCTGCCCAAGGCGATCCCGCACCCGCTGCATTCCGGGGCGTTGTTCTACCGGCTGATGGCCGAGTGCGGCATCACCGCGACCTCGGAGCACACCTACAACGCGCGGCAGTATCAGGGCTACGCCGCGCTGGCGGCGGCGCCGGATTGCCCGCTCCGATTGCACGTCTACCACATGTCGATCGAGCCCGACGCGGCCGACGACGTCGACTTCCCGAACCCGGAACTGGTGCGGAAGACCGGGATCAAGCTGTGGGCCGACGGTTCGCCGTGGCTGGGCAACGTCGCGTTGTCCTTCGAGTATCTGGACAATTCGACCACTCGGACCGCCGAGATCGAGACGGGTCCCCGCGGCGAGCCACAGATGAACTACACCCGCGCCCAACTCGACGCCATCCTCGACGACCTGGTTCCGGCCGGCTACCAGATCGCCTTCCACTGCAACGGCGACGTCGGCTTCGACGTCGTCCTGGATGCCTACGCCCGCGCCCTGGCGAAGTTCAACCTGCTGGACTCCGATCACCGCTGGCGCGTCGAACATCTGGGAGCCGCCCGGCGGGACCAGTTCGAGCGTGCCGCCGCGCTCGGCGTCACCTGTTCGCTGAGCCCCTTCCAGTACATCTACTGGGGCGACCTGCTCGACGGGGTGATGTTCGACCCGGGTTACGGCGCGCAGTGGCAGCGCGTCCGCGACGCCTTCGAGGCCGGCGTGACTCCGAGCTATCACAACGACGGCTCGGTCTGCCCACCCGACCAGATCTTCAACGTGCAGCACACCGTCATGCGAACAACCACCAGCGGCTCGGTGCACGGCGCGAACCAGGCCGTCACCCTGGATCAGGCGCTCAAGGCGATCACCATCAACGGGGCCTACCAGCTCAAGCGTGACCACGAGATCGGTTCGTTGGCGGTCGGCAAGTACGCCGATCTGGTGGAGCTCTCTGCCGATATTTACGCGGTTCCGGTCGACAAGATCGTCGACGAGGTCAAGGTGCTCGGAACGTGGTTGGGGGGCAAGAAGATCGACCTCGACCGGTTCGTGACCCAGGTCCAGACCATCGACCCGACCGAGCACCAAACGCTGACCAGCCAGCTGGCCGACCGCAAGTGCTGTTGAGCCGCCACCCCCGTCGGTAGGTGCGCCTGCCCAACGACGTCGCACACTGTCGCCCGAGATCACCCGTGTGCGGCAACCTGGTCGGATACCGTGAGCCCCGTTGACATGTCTGGAAACGACGAAGTCCTTGCCGCGCGAGCCGCGTACCGCCGCGGTGACTGGCGCTCGGCATACGACGGTTTCGGACGGGCGCACGACACTGCCGAACTGAGCACCGACGACCTGTCGTCGTACGGCATGGCAGCCTGGCGGCTGGGATACGGAAGAGAGTCAATCCAACTCTCAGAGCAGGCCTTCAATCGACTGCTTTCCGATGACGACCAGCAGTGCGCGGCGATGAAGGCGGTCGAGGTCGCGCTGCAGTGGTTCAACGGCGGCGAGCTGACGATCACCCGGGTCTGGCTCAACCGCGCCCGCCGGTTGCTGGAGAAGTTTCCGGAGGCTCAGACGCTCGCATATCTCCTGTACGTGGACTCTTTGCTGTCGATTTACGAGGGCCGCTACGACGCCGGGGCACAGCGGGCCGAGGAGCTCCAGGAGTTCACGAGTCGGCTGAATTCGCCCGGATTGACCGCGCTGGGACTGACGGCCAGCGGTCTGGCGAAGATCCCGTTCGCCCGGACGGACGAGGCCTTCGCCGACCTGGACGAGGCGATGATGCCGGTGTTGGCGGATCAGGTCCCGGTCGACTGGGCCGGCGACATCTACTGCGCCGTGATCCACGAATGTTTCCGGCTCGGTGATCTCAACCGCATGAAGACGTGGACCGACGCGATGGAGAAGTGGTGCCAGGGCCCGGAGGTCTCCGCGTCCTGGTACGGAACGACGTGTGAGATCCACAAGTACCAGTTGCTGAGCGCCACCGAGGATTACCAGGCCCTAGAAGAACGCCTGGTCGCTGCACTCACCTCGGTCGAGGACTTCCATGCCCCGACGGCGGGCGAGGGACACTACGAACTCGGCGACCTTCGGCGCCGACGGGGCGATGTCGACGGGGCCCGCGCCGCCTTCGCCAGGGCACGCACGCTCGGATGGGACCCACAACCCGGTGAGGCGCTGTTGCGCTGCCAGATCGGTGAGCACGACGGGGCCTGGAACGACCTACGGATGCGGATCGATGCCGAGGACGACGCCATCGGCCGCATCCGACTGCTGCCCGCCGCGGTAGAGATCGCGCTTGACCGCGACCGCGTAGACGAGGCGGACCGGTACTGCACCGAGCTCGAGGACGGAGCCGAGAAGTTCGACTCGCCGGGCTTCCGGGCCTGGGCTCGGCATGCCCGCGGGTCGGTGTTGGTCAAGCAGGGCAGGGCAACAGAGGCGCTGTCGGTGCTGCAGGACGCGCTGCGGCGCTACCGGAACACTCAACGCCGCTATGAGATGGCGCAGGTCTACGAGTGGAGTGCGCGGGCCCACCAGGCGACCGGAGATGCCGACAGCGCCGCGTCCGATGCCGCCAACGCCGAATCGATCTACCAACAACTCGGTGCTCAGCCCAGTCGCGCGGTGATCAGCGAGTTGCCCGGCGGGCTGACCAAGCGGGAGGCGGAGGTGCTGGCCTGCATCGTGGCCGGTGCGTCCAACCGCGAGGTCGCCAAGCAGCTGTTCATCAGCGACAAGACCGTCGGCCGGCACCTGGCCAACATCTTCGTCAAGCTGGGGGTCTCGTCGCGCACAGCGGCGGCCGCCTGGGCGCACGAGAACGGCCTACGGCCCGGCGCCTGAGCCGCCTACATCATTTGCACCACAGTTGCGGACGACAAACACATCTTTCGCCCGATGAGGCCCACGGTGTGGGCCCCATAACTTCGTGATCAGCCGGTTTGACCGGACCGACCAGCGAAGGACACCGAACACCATGAACGCCACCGCCACCAAGAAGATCGCTCTCGCCGCCCTGACCGCACCGGTGCTGACCGCTCTCGCGGTCGGACTCGCCGGCACCGCCCACGCCGGCGAGCCGTACAACTCCTCAGGCGGCACGACCTCGGCAAGCGACACGATCAGCCAGCTGCGAGACCAGGGCATGCGGGTCGTCGTCAACCGGAGCGGCACCACCGGGCTTGATCAGTGCTCCGTCATCAGTGTCCGCCAGGACCGTCATCAGCATCACGGCGGCCAGCAGCGCAACGAGTTCACCACCGCCTACGTCGACGTCTTCTGCAAGTGACGATCCGCCGATGGCCCGCA
Organism: uncultured Mycobacterium sp.; assembly: GCA_964535335.1. Taxonomy (GTDB): domain Bacteria; phylum Actinomycetota; class Actinomycetes; order Mycobacteriales; family Mycobacteriaceae; genus Mycobacterium. Next base: position 14,042 of record CAZHUU010000071.1, on the reverse strand, counting down.
CTCGGTGTGCTGACCCTAGGGGTGCTGCTCATCGGTGTGGACGGCACGGTGGTGTCCCTGGCCACCCCGTTCATCGTCAACGACCTCGGGGCCGGCGCGACCGACGTGCTGTGGGTCGGTGACATCTACTCGTTCGTCCTGGCCGGCCTTCTGGTCACGATGGGCAGCCTCGGTGATCGCATCGGCCACCGCAGCCTGCTGCTGTGCGGTGCCGTCGGGTTCGCCGCCGCGTCGGTGGCGGCCGCATACGCGCCGACCGTCGGGCTGCTCATCGGCGCGCGCGCACTTCTGGGTGTCGCCGGCGCGACCTTGGCGCCGTCGACCCTCGCGTTGATCCGCGGCCTGTTCCCGCGGCCAGGCGAGCGCACTGTGGCCATCGGCATCTGGGCCGCGGTCTTCTCAGCCGGATCGGCGCTGGGGCCGGTGGTCAGCGGACTACTGGTGGAGCACTTCTGGTGGGGTGCGGTCTTCCTCATCAACGTCCCGATTGCTGTCGTGCTGGTGGTCGGCGTCGTCACGGTGCCCGAGGTCCGCAATCCGGACCCGGGGCCGTGGGACCTGCCGAGCGTCGGGCTGTCTCTGGCCGGCACCCTCGGGCTGGTGTATGCGGTCAAGGAAGGTGTGGCGGGCGGCCTGCACGCCGAGACGGTGATCGCCGGGACGGGCGGGGTGGTGGCGTTGGCGGTGTTCGCCCGGCGGCAGCTCCGGCTTGTGACGCCCCTGATCGACGTGCGGCTCTTCGGCGACAAGGCGTTCTCGGGTGTCGTCGTCGCGAACCTGCTTTCGGTGCTGGGTGTTTCGGGTGTGGTGTTCTTTCTGTCCCAGTTCTTTCAGCTCGTCGACGGCTACACCCCGGCGCAGGCGGGTCTCGCCGAACTGCCCGCTGCCGCGGCGGCAATGGTGTTCGGTCTGCTGGCCGGTGTCGCCGTGCGCTTCTGGTCGCGCCGCGTCGTTCTGGCGAGCGGGCTGGCACTCGTCGGTGCAGGGCTGGCGGCCCTGACGCTGGTGGGTCCGTCGACGACCTATCCGCACATCGGTTTCGCGCTCTTCGTCGTCGGAGCCGGCCTCGGCCTGGCTTACACCGTTGCCAACGACGTCATCCTGGCCAGCGTCGTGCCCGAACGAGCCGGCGCCGCGGCAGCGATCTCGGAGACGGCCTACGAGTTGGGCATGGCGCTGGGCATCGCCACGCTCGGCTCCATCGTTGCCGGCGTCTATCGCGGACTGACGATCCCGGCCGGCATTCACGGCGGCGCGGTCGCGCAGGCGAAACAGACGCTCGGGGGTGCCAACCAGGCCGCGGCAACGCTGCCGGCCGATCAGGCGGACCAGCTGTTGACCGCGGCTCGCGGTGCGTTCACCGACGGGCTGGTGGCCGCGGCCGGACTCGGCTCGGCCCTGCTGCTGGCGTCGGCGGCGGTGGTATGGCTGCTGCTGAAGCCAACTCCTCAGCCCGGCAGGGTCAGTCCCTGCTCGAAGCTGAAGACGCTGTCGGGGTCGTAGCTCGCCTTGATCGCGCGCAACCGCTCGACGTTGGCTCCCCAGTAGGCAACTTCCCAGTCCGGCATGCCGGCATTGGGAACATTGACGTAGGCACCATCCACGAAGGGGCGCAACGCTTCACCGAACTCCGCGATCCAGGCCTGACACGTCGGCGTGAGCGGGTCGGCCGACGCGGGCGCCCCACCTCGGCTGCCCCAGGCGGCGCCGGGCTCGGCGTAGAACAGGGCACTGCGGTGGGCAAACGCCGAGCCGCCGGAGGGTTCGCTGCTCGTGACGGCCCCGCCGAAGGCATTGGTGAAGTAATTGCACTCCGAGGTGGGTGCCTTCGCCATGAACTCACCGACCAGGCGGATCGCCTCGGCCGGGAAAGGTTGGGAGACGAACTGCGAGAGGAACTTCCAGTTCGCCGATTCTTGTGGCGTCGGTATCTGGAGGCCGGCGAAGATGTCGGCCCAGTCGGCGTCGACGGTGACGACGTCCGGCTGACCCACCGCCAGCACCGGCGCCAGCATCTGCAGAGCCTCGTCGGGCGGTCCGCCGGCCAGCAGCCCGAACAACAGGACCTTGTCGCGGTAGATCTCGAGTTGACTCGTGAGGCGGATGTCCAGCTGCGGTGCGCAGCGCTGCCAGGCCTCGAACACCTTCGCGAGGTCCGTCAACCCTGGCCATGTCGCGGTGACGTGGATGGCCTGCGTGAGTGGGTGGATGGTGTAGGTGAGCGAGGTGACGACACCGAAGTTGCCGTTACCCGCCCCGCGCAGCGCCCACAGCAGATCGGGGTTCGTCTGCTCGTCGGCCCGGATCACCGCCGCCCCACCGCCGGCCGGGGCGACCACCACCTCCGCCGCGACAAGATTGTCTGATGCCATCCCGAACCTGCGGGTGAGCAGCCCGAAGCCACCACCGAGTGTCGCCCCGACCAGCCCGACGGTGCCCTCGTTTCCGGTGGGTGCCGCAAAGCCGGCACGCCCCAGAGCGCTCACCGCCTCCAGCTGGTTGAGTCCGGCGCCCACGACGGCGGTGCGGGAGTCGGGATCGATCCGGGCCGACTTCATTCCGCTGACGTCGATGACGAGTCCGCCGTCCACCGCCGACCAGCCCTCGAGGCAGTGCCGACCGCTTCGGACGCGGACCGGGATGTCGTTGCGCCTGGCCCACGCCAGTGCGTTGACCACGTCCTGCGTCTCGGCGCAGAACACGATCGCCTCGGGATGGCTGGAGTACAACTGGTTCCAGCCGAGTCTGGCCGATTCGTAGTCCGCGTCCCCGCGCCGGACGATCCGGCCCGTCAGCGTGTCAGTGTGTGACGACATCGGCGTCTCCGGGCTCGGTCTCAAGGACCTCGTGATCGACCACGAACTCCGCCATCTCAGCACCCCGCCTCCGTCGCGACAGATTCAGCGAATGTAGCGACCGGGGTGGAGGTCTATTGCGTTATGGAATTTCTCGCCCCCGGGCGTCAGCTCGCGCCGGCCGCGATCGCCTGATCCACTTCGAGAACCCGGGCGGCCATCTCCGCGTGCGACTTGTCCAGCGACTCGGCCTGATCCTCGTCGGCCTTCATCAGCGCATCGATGTTGGAGTCGGCCATCTCGTGGACGCCCATGTCGAGGAACGCCTTCTGCACCTTGGATCCCCACAACCCGATGTCCTTGACGATCGGCACGATCCGGCTGAACAGGTGGGAGCGGAACTGGATCATCAGCGGCGAGTGGTCCACGTAGGCGGCACACTCCTCGACGGGGAGCCCGAGCGTCTCGAAGACCTCCTCGCCGCGGAACCGGTCGCGCATCAGGTAGCAGGCCGCCACGACGAACTCCTCGCGCTCGTCACGCTCGGCGTCGGTCAGGTTGGCGTAGTAGTCCTTCAACGAGATCCGGCCGAAGGCGACGTGCCGCGCCTCGTCCTGCATGACGTAGGCCAAGAGTTGCTTGGCCAATGATCCCTCCGGCGCCAGATCGCGCTGTACCCCGAAAGCGGCCAGGGCCAGCCCCTCGACGAGGACCTGCCTGCCGAGATACGGCATGTCCCAGCGCGAGTCGTTCAGGGTGTCCTGCAACAGGGAGGTCAGGTTCGGGTTGATCGGGTAGACCAACCCGACCTTCTCCTGCAGGAACCGCGAGAACGCCTCGACGTGCCGCGCCTCGTCCATGGTCTGGGTGGCCGCGTAGAACTTGGCGTCCATATCCGGCACCACCTCGACGATCTTGGCAGCGCACACCATCGCACCCTGCTCACCGTGCAGGAACTGGGAGAAGTTCCAGGCGGCGTTGTGGTGACGGAACTCGGCGCGGCGCTTCTCGTCCGCGGACTCCCATATCGGGCTACCGAACAGCGGATGGAACTGATCGGGCACCCCGACCGGATTCCTCGGGTCGACGTCCAGGGACCAGTCGATGCGGGACTGGGCGTCCCACTGCTTGTCCTTGCCCTTCTGGTACAGCGACAGCAGTCGTGCGCGGGGCTCGTCGTACTCCCAGGTGAAGCGGGCGTCGCCGACGCTGGGCACCTCCCACGAGTACGGGTCGGGCACGTCGGTGTACTTGTCCTTGGTCGTCATGCGCTGCTGCCGCCTCTCGCCCGGAATGACTCACGTGATCCTATGACGAGTATCACACGGCACCTGGGGCCGGCAGGCCGTTCCGGGACGCCCTTGGTGGCCTGTCCCACGGGCCGTCGTTCCCGCAACCGGGAGACGTTCGCCGCCAAAGCACGCAAAGATCGTGATGTTGCCGACACCGCACAACCTCGCATCGGTGGGCTGCGCCTATTGTCGTCGCTGTAAATGCGCAGGTCTTTCACTTCGGTCACATTGCTGACCTGCAGCAACAGGTGTCAATTAATAACCGGTGCCGCGTGAGTTGCCCAACATAGGGTATCTGGGCTGCGTAGATGGCGTATCCAGTGTTATAGTCCCGTTAGCTGTAGGGTCTAATCAATTGCATGCAGCCAGCCACAACATTACGGAGCGAGGTGTTAGCCAATGGGTACGGAGGACGAGGCCCCCAAGGGCTCTCCGCACCCACGCCTCCAGGGTGGCGAGATTGCTGCGCAACGCTCCATGTCGGCGGCGCCGGTACAGGTTCTCAATTGCAACCGGCTCGGCCGGCAGGCGAACCCGCCCCGCTCGTTCGGCGACTGGTTCCGGCGGCGCTGACGCTGCCCGTTCGGTCTAACCGTTCCGGATCCGGCGTACGACGACCACCACTGTCACCAGGCTGACGCCGGCCAGTGTGGCGGCCACCGCGGGCTTCTTCACGAAGCGCAGCAGCGCGCCCTTGATGTCGTCGGCGATGCGCTGCGGATTGGCCCGCTCGGTCAGTGAATCGACGGTCAACGCCAACCGGTCGCGCGCCTGGTCGATATCGGCCTTGATGAGCTCGGGATCCCGATCCGCCACTTCCACCCTCCAAACTGCTGCTCTGCCGAACTACCCTAGATCAGCCGCTGCCAACCCGACGCATCGGTGGACGAAGGGTCGAGAAAGGACCAGAAGGTGACCGAGACAGCTCGACTGGAAGTCGGCGACAAGGCTCCCACGTTCAGCCTGCCCGACGCGGACGGTAAGACCGTGAAACTGTCCGACTTCAAGGGCCGCAAAGTGATCGTCTACTTCTACCCGGCCGCGATGACGCCCGGCTGCACCAAGCAGGCCTGCGACTTCCGCGACAGCCTGGCCGAGCTGAACGGCGCCGGCGTCGACGTGGTGGGCATCTCCCCCGACAAGCCGGAGAAGCTCGCCAAGTTCCGGGACCGCGACCAGCTGACCTTCCCGCTACTGTCCGACGTCGACCGCAAGGTGCTCACCGAGTGGGGCGCCTTCGGCGAGAAGAAGATGTACGGCAAGACCGTCCAGGGCGTCATCCGCTCGACGTTCGTGGTCGACGAGAAGGGCAAGATCGAGGTCGCCCAGTACAACGTCAAGGCCACCGGCCACGTCGCCAAGCTGCGCCGCGACATCGAGGTGTAGGTCAGGCCTCCAGGATGCGCGTGCGCGCGGGGTCGTAGAACGGCTGCAGCTGAAGCCGCGCCGGCAGGTCACCCTGCGGCGTGTGCACCATGAACACCGTTTCGCGCAGCCAGTCGCCGGCGACTCCCGCGTCGTTCGACACGCTCGCGAGTCCCACCGGCCCGCCGAGCGTGTAGCCGTAGGCGGCGGCCCGCACATAGCCGACCCAGTCACCGTCGACCGTCACGGGCTCGTTGCCGAACAGGTCGGCCGCGGGGTCGTCGACCAACAGGCAGACCACCCGGTTGCGCGGCGGACCCTGCGCCTTGAACTCCAGCAGCGCGTCGCGACCGACGAAGCCACCGGGTTTGTCCCACGCGATGGTGAATCCGAGGCCCGCCTCGATGGGGTTGTCGGTGTTGTCGATGTCCACGCCGATGTCCCGGTAACCCTTCTCCAGGCGCAGGCTCGACATCGCCGCCAGCCCGACCGGCCGTAGCCCCAGATCCCTTCCGGCATAGGTCAACTCGTCGAAGGCACCGACCGCGTACTCGGTGGGAATGTGCAGCTCCCAGCCGAGCTCGCCGAGGTAGGTGACCCGAACGGCGAGCACCGGCGCGTAGCCGACGTGAATCTGCCGCGCCGACAGGTACGGGAACGCGGCATTGGACAGGTCGGCGTCGGTGAGCCGGGACAGCAGGGTCCGCGACTTCGGTCCCTGCACCGACAACAGTGTTGTCCCCGAGGTGATCTCGGTGACGACGACGACTTCACCCGGCCGCGCCGCCCGGCGGATCATGGGCTCGACGCGGCGGTGGATGAGATCGCTTGTCACCACGAGGAATTTCTCCTCGCCAAGCCGGGTCACGGTCAGGTCTGCGGCAATACCGCCCGCGGCGTTGAGCCACTGGGTGTAGACCAGCCGGCCGATCTCGCGATCGATCACGCTCACCGAGAGCCGGTCGAGCACCCGCGCCGCGTCGGGCCCCTGCACCAGGAACTTCGCCATCAGGCTCATGTCCAGGACCCCGACGTCCTCGCGCACCGCCCGATGCTCGCGAGCGACGATGTCGAACGAGGGCTGTCTGGCGAAATCGAGCGTGGTGGCCGGATGCTCGCCGTCGGCGTCGTACCACTCGGCGAACTCCCAGCCCACCGAGGCGTTGAAGTGTCCGCCGGCGTCGACCAGCCGGTCGTGCAGCACCGAGCGCCGAACGTCGCGCGCCGAGCCCGGCTTCCAGCTGGGCCAGACCGCGTCGCCGAACAGCGCACCGAGCTGCTCGACGGTGCGGTCGGCGCGGAAGCGCCGGGAGGTCTCGTGCGCGGCCGCCCGGTCGACCGCGTATCCGGTCACGTCGACGGGCGGCACACCGTCGACGATCCAGTGCGCCATCACGGTGCCGACCCCGCCGCCGGTGAGAATGCCGAGCGAGTTCATGCCGGCCGCCACGTAGTAGCCGTCCAACTCCGGAGCGGGCCCGAGCATCGGGCGGATGTCCGGGGTGAAGGACTCGGGGCCGCAGAAGAACAGCCGGACCCCGACTTCGGACAGCGACGGTATGCGCGCGAGCGCGGCGTCCAGGTAGGGGCCGAGCCGATCCCAGTCCGGCGGCAGCGTGCCGAACGCGAAGTCGTCCGGCACCCCGTCCAGTGACCACGGCGCGCCCACCGGCTCGAAGAGACCGACCAGCATCCCGTCGCCTTCGGGCCGGTAGTAGCCGTAGCGGTCGGGGTCCTCGATCACCGCGAGGTCGTGCGCCATGCCGGGCACGGTGTCGGTGATCAGGTAGTAGTGCTCGGCCGCCTGCAGCGGGATGCAGACGCCGTCGTGCTCCCCCAGTTGGCGGGCCCACATGCCTGCGGCATTGACCACGACCTCGGTCTCGATGCGGCCCCGGTCGGTGTTGACCGCGGTCACCCGCCCGCGTTTCGTCTCGACGCCGGTGACGGTGACGCCCTGGACGACGCGCGCGCCAAGTGCCCTGGCGCCCTTGGCCATCGAGGTGGCGACGCCGACCGGGTCGGCGCGCCCCTCGTCGGGCACGTAGAAGCCGGCCAGCACGTCAGAGGTGTCCAGCAGCGGCCACATGTCCTGCAGCTCACGAGCGCTGATCTCATGCTCGGCGACACCGAATCCGTGCATCCACGCCGACGAGCGACGCAGCGCCTCCAGCCGTTGCGGACTGGTGGCCAGGCTGACATGTCCGATGGCGGTGAACCCGGTGGAGTGACCGGTCTCCTGCTCGAGACGTTCGTACAGGTCGCGTGAGTAGCGGCTCAAGAACAGGGCGGTCTCGTCGGTCATGCCCGCGGAGGTGATCAGCCCGGCCGCGTGCCAGGTGGTTCCCGCGGTGAGTTCGTGTTGCTCGAGCAGCACGATGTCGGTCCAGCCCAGGTGCGCCAGGTGGTAAGCGATGCTGCACCCGGTCACCCCGCCACCCACGATCACCGCCCGGGCCCGGTCAGGCAGGTCCTTTTCACTGCTCACCGGGCGTTGCCCCGGCCGTCAACCGCCAACTCGGCGATTGGGTGTCTGAACATTCAGTCAGCGTGCCACAATTCCCGACATGAGCGAAGCCGAACTGTATGACGTGATCGTGATCGGAGCCGGCTTCGCCGGACTGGTCGCGGCCCGCGACCTGCTCGAGGCGGGCCGCAACGTGCTGGTCCTGGAGGCTAGGCAGCGGGCCGGCGGGCGCACCTTCACCTCGACGTTCCCCGGCACGGGCGTGGTGGTCGACCTCGGCGCCGAATGGTTCGACCCGGCGCGCCACCACTACATGGCCGCCGAGGTGAACCGCTACGGCGCGCGCTTCGTCGAGGCCGACAAGGAGGGTGCGAACCGGTGGTTCCTCGACGGCCGCCACGGCGAGGGCGAGGAGCCGGACTCGCTCGTCGACATGGACGAATTGGAGAAGGTCCTCGACCGCCTCAAGGCCGACGTCGCACCGGTGGTGTTCGCCAAGGGCTTCAACCAGGTCAACACGGCCGAACTCGACATCCCGTTCAGCGAATACCTGGACAAGATCGATGCGCCGCCGGCGATTGCCGATCTGCTTCGGGCCCAGTCCTACACACTGACCGGTGCCCTGCCCGAGGAGTTCTCGGCGATGGTGTATCTGCGCGAGATCGCCGGCTTCGACAACGATCCCGCCTACTCTTTCTTCGCCTCGCTGGCCCGCGTCGACATCGGCAGCGGCGGCCTGGCGCAGCGAGTCGCCGACGAGATCAGCGACCACATCCGCCTCGGCGAGCCGGTCACCTCGGTGACCGACTCGGGTGATCGGGTCGATGTCCGCACGGCCACCGGCAAGCTGTTCTCGGCCCGCCGGGCCGTTCTGGCCGCACCGTTGAACACCCTCGGCGACATCTCGTTCAGTCCCGCGCTGCCCGCCCCGCTGGCCCGTCTGGTCAGCCAGGGTCATACCGGCCGGTGCATCAAGGTCTGGTCCAAGCTCGCCGGACTGAAGTACGTGTTCGCAATGGGCTGGCCGGGGATCGTCGAGTGCACCGTGATCGGCGAGGTGACCGAGGACGGCGGAAAGCGTTCCATCATGGCCTCGTTCGGCCTCGCGCCCGACTTGGCCGTCGACCGCGCCGACCTGGTACAGGCGGGCCTGGACCGGCTCGAACTGGGTGCCACCGTCGAGGAGGTCTACGGCCACGACTGGATCGGCGACCCCTTCTCGAAAGGCACCTGGCTGGCCCTGAAGCCAGGCCAGGCGCCCGACCTCGCCGCGGTCGAGAGCAACTGGGGAGCGATCCACCTGGCCGGGGCCGACTTCGCCGGGGTGTGGTCGGGCTGGGTCGACGGCGCGATCCAGTCCGGTCGAGAGACCGCGGTCGCGGTGGACGCGGCGTTGGGCGCGGTCGACGCCTAGAGACCGAATGTCTGGCCCGGCCGGGGAACCGTTGCCTGCCAACCGAACTCACGGCCCAGGCGGCTGCGCAGGGTGTCGGCCGGTTGCGGCTCACCGTGGACGACGAACACCTGTCGTGGCGCGGTGGTGAACCCGGCGGCCCAGCGGATGAGCTCGTCGGCGTCGGCATGCGCGGAGAGCATCTGCAGGTCGGCCACCTGCGCGTTGATCGGCACCCACTCGCCGTAGATCCGGACGTAGCGCTCGCCGGCGGCGATGGACCGGCCGCGGGTTCCCGGCACCTGATAGCCGGTGATGACGATGGTGTTGCGCGCGTCCGGCGCGAATGCCTTGAGATGATGCAGGATCCGGCCGCCGGTAGCCATCCCGCTGGCCGAGATCACGATCTTGGGCTCGGTGCTTGCCGAGATCCGCATGGACTGCTCGGCTTCCCTGGTGTAGGTGGCCATGGCGCACATGCCCTCGTAGACCTCCGGTGACAGGCGGTGGTCGGCGCGGTGCGCACCCAGCAGGTCGCTGGCGTTGATCGCCATCGGGCTGTCCAGGTAGACCGGGACGTCCGGCAGCCGGCCGGCCGACCGCAACTGCCAGATGTAGTAGAGCAGGGTCTGGGCGCGGCCCACGGCGAACGCCGGTATCACCACCGTCCCGCCGCGATCCGCGGTCGCGGCGATGATGTCGGCAAGGGTGCCCGCGGGGTCGGTGCGTTCCCGGACCCGGTCGCCGTAGGTGGACTCCATCACCAGGTAGTCGGCGGTCGCCAACGGCTCGGGGTCGAACATGATCGGATCGTCGTAACGGCCCAGGTCGCCGGTGAAGACGATGCGCCGGCCCTGCCACTCCAGGTCCACGGTCGCCGCCCCGAGAATGTGCCCGGCCCGCCGGAACCTCACCACCGGGCCGTCCCCGGGCAGGCTGAACTCCTGCCCGAACGGACGGGTATCGAACAGGTCGAGCGCTCGCCGGGCGTCGTCGCTGTCGTACAGCGGGAGGGCCGGGTGGTGCTTGCTGGCCTTGTGCTTGTTCAGGAAGGCAGCGTCACGCTCCTGGAGGTAGGCGCTGTCGCGCAGGATGATCTCGGCAACGGCCGCGGTAGCGCCGGTGGACAGGATGGACCCGCTGAAGCCATCGCGGACCAACCGGGGCAGATAGCCGGTGTGGTCGAGGTGGGCGTGACTGACGATGACCGCATCGATGCTCGCGGGGTCTACCGCCAAGGGGGCCCAGTTCAGCTCGCGAAGGTTCTTCACGCCCTGGAACATGCCGCAGTCCAACAGGATTCGCTTGCCCTGGGACTCCAGCAGGTGCTTGGAGCCGGTGACGGTGTTCGCCGCGCCGAGGCTGCGGAACGTGAGCTCGGGCCGGGTGGTCATGGCCGCTCCCCCAGCTTCGCCAGCAGCAGGGCTTCGGTGGTGGCCGCCCGCTCGAACACACCCAGATGCAGGCTCTCGTTGACGCTGTGGGCCTGCGTGCCGGGGTCCTCGACGCCGGTCACCAGGATCTTGGCCTGCGGGAAGGCCGCCGCGAACTCGGCGATGAACGGGATCGATCCGCCCATGCCCATGTCGATGACGTCGGTACCCCAGGCCTGGCGGAACGCGTTGCGGGCCGCGGTGTAGACCGGGCCGGTCGCGTCGATGGCGTAGGGCTGACCGACGTCGCCGAGCGCGACGGTGAGGTGGGCACCCCACGGGACATGCTGTTCGAGGTGGCGGCGCAGCGCCTCGAGGTGCTCAGCGGCGTCACCCCCGGGCGCGATGCGCATGCTGATCTTGGCGCGGGCCCGCGGGATGAGGGTGTTCGACGCCTTGGCGATCGGGGTGGTGTCGATGCCGATCACGGTGATCGCCGGCTTGGCCCACATCCGTTGCGCCACTGATCCGGAGCCGATCTCCTGCACGCCGTCGAGCAGTCCCGATTCCGCCCGCACCCAGTCCGGGCCGCGGTCGATATCGGCGGCGGTCCCCTCGTGCAGGCCGGCCACCGCCACGTTGCCGTCGTCGTCGTGCAGGCTGGCCAGCATCCGCACCAGCACTGTCAGCGCATCCGGTACCACGCCGCCCCACAGACCGGAATGCAAGCCGTGGTCCAGGGTCTCGACCTCGACCACGCAGTCGGCCATGCCGCGCAGCGATACCGTCAAGGCCGGGATGTCCGGCGTCCAGTTGTCCGAGTCGGCGATCACGATGACGTCGGCGGCCAGCTTGTCGCGGTGTTCCGCCAGCAACGCCCCCAGCGACGGCGAGCCGGATTCCTCCTCACCCTCGACGAAGACCGTCACCCCGACCGGCGGACTGCCCCGGTGCGCCCGGAATGCGGCGAGATGGACGGCGACTCCGGCCTTGTCATCGGCGCCGCCCCGGCCGTACAGCCGGCCGTCGCGTTCGGTCGGCTCGAACGGAGGTGAATCCCACTGCGCCGGATCACCTTCCGGCTGGACGTCGTGATGCGCGTACAGCAGCACCGTGGGCGCGCCGGGCGGAGCGGGGTGGTGGGCGATCACCGCCGGTGCGCCACCCGCGTCGACGATATCGACATCGTCGAATCCGGCGGCGGTGAGCAGGTCGGCGACCGCCTGCGCGCTGCGCCGCACCGCACCACGGCGGGCGGGATCGGCCCACACGGACTCGATGCGCACCAGGTCCTCGAGGTCGGACCGCACCGACGGCAGCACGGCCCGCACCCGTGCGACGAGATCGTCCATGCCGCGAGCCTACTCAGCACCCAGGCCGGCGAGCAGGCGCACAGTCGCACGATAAGGGCCGGGATGATGCGATTCTGCGTCTGCTCGCCCGGAAAGCCGCGGAGAACTCAGGCGGTCTCGAGGATCGCCACCGCGGCGGCGGTGTCACCCTCGTGGGTGAGCGAGACGTGGATCTGCACATCGGCCAGGTGCTCGGCGATGGCACCGGTCAGCCGCACCTTGGGCCGGCCCCACATGTCGGTGATCACCTCGATGTCGCGATGGATGCCCTCGGGCAGCACCGGACGCTGCGCGAACCGGGAACCCGACCACGCCTTGATCACGGCCTCCTTGGCGGCCCACCGGGCGGCCAGGTGCCGCGCCGCCATCGAACTCTTGTCGGCCGCATCGCGGCGCTCACCCGGGGTGAACGTCGCGGCGAACACCGTTCCCGGCTGGTCCACCTGCTCGGCGAAATCGGGAATGGAGACCACATCGATGCCCACGCCGACTATCGCCACGCGGGAACCCTAGCGCACGTAGGTATCGCCGTCCCCCAGACGCGACGCCGGGTCGAGCAGCATCGCCGCCTCCTGACGCTTCTCCGGCGCGTCGTGGTCGAACCGGCGATCCGCGGGCTTCTCGTACATCGGCCGCCCACCGGCGATGGCCGAGGCCAGCCTGCGCTGACCGGCCAGCACCCGGTCCTGGGCCCGCCGCGTGTAGGCCGCCCGTTCCTCCGCATCGAGTGCGGCCAGGAAGGCCTGCGGGTGCACCAGGGCGATCAGACCCGACACGTGGCCGAAGCCCAGGCTGGTCACCAGGCCGGCCTTGAGCGGGAACTTCTCGCCCAGCCGCAGGGTCTCGCGCGGCCAGACGAAGTGGCCCGACGTGGCCAATTCGTCGTCGACGCAGTCCAGGCTGCGGTTCGGCGGGATGACGCCGTCGCGCAGGATCTGGCACAGCCCCATCATCTGGAACACCGCCGCCCCACCCTTGGCGTGGCCGGTGAGGTTCTTCTGGCTCACGATGAACAGCGGCGCCCCCGCCGAGCGGCCCATCGAGTCGGCCAGCCGCTCGTGCAACTCGGTCTCGTTGGGGTCGTTGGCCAGCGTCGAGGTGTCGTGCTTGGAGATCACCGCGATGTCGTCGGGTCCCACGCCCAGCTTGGCCAGCGAGCGAGCCAGCACCGAATCCCGGCCGCCGCGGCCCGCGCTGAGCGCACCCAGCCCCGGGGCCGGGATCGAGGTGTGCACACCGTCGGCGAAGCTCTGCGCGTAACCCACCACGGCCAGCACCGGCAGACCCATCTTCAGCGCCAGGTCACCACGCGCCAGCAGGACCGTGCCACCACCCTGGGCCTCCAGGAAGCCCAGCCGGCGCCGGTCGTTGGCGCGGGAGAACTTCGAGTCGCTGATGCCCTTGGCCCGCATCGTCTCGGTGTCGGCGGTGGCCGCCATGTCACCGAAGCCGATGACGGCCTCCAGCGTCAGGTCGTCGAAGCCACCCGCCACCACCAGTTCGGCCTTGCCGAGGCGGATCTTGTCCATGCCCTCCTCGACCGACACCGCTGCGGTGGCGCACGCGCCGACCGGGTGGATCATCGAGCCGTAGCTGCCGACGTAGGACTGGATCACGTGCGCCGCAACGACGTTCGGCAGAACCTCCTGCAGGATGTCGTTCGGCTTGGCCACTCCCAGCAGGTTGCCGTGGTACATCGTCTGCATCGACGTCATGCCGCCCATGCCGGTGCCCTGGGTGCTGGCCACCAGGCTCGGGTGCACCCAGCGCATCAACTCCTCCGGGGTGAAGCCGGAGGACAGGAAGGCGTCGACGGTGGCCACGATGTTCCACAGCGCCACCCGGTCGATCGAGCCGGCCATGTCCGGCGTGATTCCCCAGACGGTGGGATCGAACCCGGTCGGGATCTGTGCCCCCACCGTCCGCGACAGCTTGGTCTTGCGCGGCACCCGAATCTCGGTGCCCGCCTTGCGGATCACCTGCCAGTCCGGCGAATCCGGCACCG
>CAZHUU010000070.1:0-23878 GCA_964535335.1 uncultured Mycobacterium sp. | reverse complement strand
CTTCACTGAACTTGTCAAGTCCTCGTCCAGTTGAGGAACTTTGTCGGTGGTGCTTCTTGACGCCGTAGTTTGCGTCGCATCCAATCGGTTCGGCTGCGAACCTGATTGGCGTCGCCGCTAAGCGAGGTTCCCTAGTTTCAGTGAAACAACGGTGTACGCGTTGGCTGCGCCGGTACGAAGGCGGCGAAGCTGCGTTGGCCGACCGGTCCTCGCGTCCCACGCCGCAACGCACCAGCAAGCAGGTTGATCACATAGTGCACGCAGCTCGGCGACGCCCCAAGCGTGGCACCGCGGTACAGCCACATACACGGACGGCACAACCATCAGCGACATAAGGCAACTGAGCGAACAGGTTGGTACGGGCGTTAGCGTGGGATACGAGGACCTCCTACGGGCGAATGCCAGACACCTTCACTCCGTCAGGACGTCCTCCCAATCTCAAGAAGGCACGTGGATAACGTCCCGGCGATCGAGGCCGGCCCGGTGGTTACGGTGTCTGTTCTTCGCTGAGCAACTCGATCATCTTGTTGAGCACCGCCAACCCGTCAGCAAGCGAGTCGATCTCGTCGGTGGAGAGCTGGTCAAGGATTCCCGCCAGAGTCGCTCGCCGCGCCTCGCGGGAATTGTCGGCGATGCGTTGCGCCTCGGCGCTGAGCCGTAGTCGGCCCACACGCCGGTCCGTCGGGTCCACCTCGCGGATGACCAGGCCGTCACCGGAGAGCTTGGAGACCAGCGTGGAGGCGGTATTGGCTACCAGGCCGAGTTCGGCCGCCGCAGCGCTCACCGAGATGCCGGGTTGTCGGCCGATGAGCCGCACCAGGTCAGCTTGCGACTCGGGCAGTCCGGTTACGAAGGCGCGACCGGCCGAGCGGCGCACATGGCGCCGGAAACGCCCGAGGGTGTCGAAGATGTCAGCCGCAATTCCGGAGTGGTTGACCACACCTTGCATAATACCTCTGGGTCCGAGCTATGATGCGGGTGGTTGCGGTGTGCGATCGGTGCGAACGTTCGGCAACGTGAATCCCTTGATACAACCGAAGGAACTACATGTCATACCCCCATACCGAGACCCTGACAGTCACCGAGGGTGGCCAGCCGATCGAGTTCACCTTCGCCGAAATGTTGAAGTACCACGGCTTCGGCTTTCCCGGCGGGGTGGCCCATGCATTCAAGGTCATGGAACGCGGCTTCCCCCTGCTGGACGACGGCAACGCGCCCGAGCGCGCTGACCTCTCCATCGAAACTGCGTTCCCCGGCCCGGGAGGCCGTGACGCATTTGAGATGGTCGCCCGGGTCGCGACCGGTGGGCGCTATCACGTCGACGTGGCGCTGGCCGGTGACGACATTCTGGAAAGCCCGAAGGGTAAGTACCTTTTCCGGTTGAAGTACCGGGGCCGGACCGTCGATCTCACGCTGCGTCCCGGACTGGTTGCCGATGAATTCATCACGCTGGCACGCAAAGAAGGCCGTAGCTCTGAAGAGGAAGAGCGTCTCGTCTGGCTCAAGAAGGATATGGCACAACGCCTTCTGAGTCACCCGGCCGAGGAGGTCTACGACGCGACAGTTCGGTGATGTGACCCCGCGCTGAAGACGGTCCGGCGAGTGTCGAACCGCTTGGGACAGTGCGTTGTCGGTGCCGAAGGTTGCCTCCGGCACCGATCACGCGCTGCTATGCCCCGCCTTGAACGGCCTAACCGTGCGGGTTGCGAGACGCTCAATCGCCGGACTCGATCCGGCAGCGATGATTGCTGTTTGCCGCAACATTAGTGTCTGCGCCACAACGACTTTCGGTTTACCCCGGGTTGGTCGGAACAAGTTGCACAGTGCGCCCTGGTGTGACGCGCTGCACGCAAGACACCTGTCCGAGTTTCCGCGCGCACAAATCCATTGAGCCTGACCATCTTTCACCTCCACCATGGGGTAGCCGGGAGCATCCTTCGCGTGCTAAAACAGGACAGGTATGGTTCGCCTAACCTAAGGAAGTTGACTTGACCTGTTATCTCAGGCTGCATGAAGTCGCCATCGCGGTGCACCCGACGCCTGGGCCGGGCGGTAGCGGCGCGACGAACTGGGATGAGATTCACCGGTTGTGGACCCTCGCCGGCGGAGTCGACGGCCGCGATGCCGCGCTCGATGCGATGCCGGTGACGCTGGTCGACATGGATGATCTGCCCGACGCCGACCTGGAGGGGTTTGCCGGCCTCATCATCGCGGGCCGCGCCGACCAACTGCTGCTGGCCGGAATGAAACAGCGCATCGCCGACCTGCTCGACCGGGGTGGCGCCGTGGTGTTCAGCGGCCAGCTCTCCGAAGACTGGCTGCCCGAAACCACGACTTTTGAACAACATCAAGTCAAAGCGGACACGGCAGGACCGCCGGTGCTCGGCGACCACCCGGTGTTCGCCGGCGTCGAACCCGAAGAGCTCGGGCACTCGTTCCTCTACGCCAACGGCTGGCATCGTCCACCCGAGCATGCCGAAGTGATCGCGTGGCGAGCCGACGAGACGCCGGGCACCTACGTCGCGAAGGCCGGGGCCGGCACGGTTCTGGTGCACAGTGGCAACAACCTCATCGCGAACGGGGTCACGACCACCACCGCGGCACGGATCATGCCGCAGCTGGTTCAGTGGATCGCGGGCGCCACCCGATGACCGGTCTGGTTGCGCTGACCAGCGGATCGGCCGCAGAAACCGCGACGTTCGCCGAGCCGCAGCACCGCGCGCACCTCTATGCGGTGGTGTACACCGGCGAGACAGGAAGCTCGGCGATCGACGACGCGATGGCCGTCTGGGTGCCCGAGGGCACCCCCAAACGCCGGTTGTCCCGACTGGCTCCGCAGCTGGAGGCACTGCTGGACCGCGGCGGGATCGTGCTGATGTTCGGTGAACAGCAGGGCGGATGGCCGCGTTCGCTGCGCTGGACCTTCCGTCCGGTCGGTGGCGCCGGCCAGACCCGCATCGGCGGGGCCTGGTCGGACACCGAGGTGGGCGCCGCGGGACAGGCCCTGCACCACCACGGTGTCCTCGATGCGCCCGCGGGCGCCGAGGTGTTACTCACCGCACCCGACGGGGCGGCCGTCGCCTACCTGGACCGCCCCGCCTCGGGCGGCACGCTGATGGTCAGCACCATCGATCCGCTCGCGCATTTCGGCCACACCCGGGCGCCCGGCAGTGCGCGGTTCCTGGCCGCCTTCCTGCCCTGGGTGACCAAGACCCTGCTACCTGGAGCCGCCCGATGACGCTCAAATGGACCGCGATGCTGTGCGCGTCGGCCTTGCTGGCCGCCGGATGCTCCGATAACAGCTCCACACCGACTGCCGGCCCCGAGACCACCGACCGGCTCACCGTGGCAATCCCGCTGGACGTCGGCCCGGTCAACATCTTCGTCGAGCACGAGGAATGGATCAGCGAGCTGGTCTACGACAAGCTCGTCGCACCGTCGCCGTTCGTCGACGACCCGCAACCGTGGCTGGCCTCGGAGGTCACCATGGTCGATCCCAGCACCTGGGACGTCACCGTCCGCGACGACGTCACCTGGCACGACGGTGAGCCGTTCACCGCCGCCGATGTGGAGTTCACCTTCGCCTACGCCCAGGAGGCCGACACCGGACGCTGGACCCACCACGTCACGACGATCCCCGAGATCACCTCGACGACCCAGATCGATGCAAACACAGTGCGTTTCGAGTGCGCGTTCGCCTGCCCGGAGCTGGGCACGGTGACGCTTGCCGACCTCCCGATCCTGCCCGAACACATCTGGTCGCAGATTCCACCGGAGAGTGTCAAAGAAGTCACCGCGCTGCCGGTCGGCACCGGCCCGTACCGGCTCGCCGAGTACGACCCCATCACCGGCTACCGATTCACCGCATTCGACGAATATTTCGGTGGCACACCGCGAGTGAACGAACTGGTGATGCAGGTCATCGAGGATCCCTCGGCCACCTTCACCGCGCTGCGCGCCGGCGAGATCGACGTGGCATCCCGGCAGGTCCCGCCGGAGTTGCTGGACGTGTTCGAAGCCTCCGACACGATCGAGGTCGTCAACACCACCCCGCTCGAGCAGGTCGACCTCCGGATGAACTACACCAGGCCGATGTTCACCGACCCCCTGGTCCGCAGCGCGATATCACTGGCGCTGGACAAGGAGGAGTTGCTCGACGTCGTGATGCTGGGCCGTGGACGCCCAGCGACGCAGGGGCGGATGCATCCCGACTCGCCGTGGGCCGACCCGCAGGCGTCCACGCCGACCGATCCGGAGCGCGCACGCGCGATCCTCGACGACGCCGGCTACCGCGACACCAACGGGGATGGTCTGCGCGAGAGCCCTGACGGCACTCCGATCGCACTCACCCTGGAGGTGAACGGCGCCGAACCCACCCAGGTCCGTGCGGCCGAAGTCGTCGCCGAACAGCTCGGTGCCGTCGGCCTCACGGTGACCGTGACGCCACAGGACGCCGGGCGGCACGCAACCTCGAGCAACCGGATGGAAACCTTCGACCTGTTGGTGCGGGACGGAGTCCCCCATACGGTGGCCGACCCCACGCAGTATGTGCTGAGCCTGTTCTCGGGTTCCTCCTGGAATCTGGAGGACTTTCCCTACCCGGAACTGCAGGAGCTGGTGGACAACTGGAAGCAGACCGCGACGTTGGAAGACCGGCGCGAGGCGGGCTTCGAGATCCAGCGATTCTTGAACGAGGTGCCGCCGGTGGTCGCGCTGTACCACCCCGACAAGTACTTCGCCTACCGGGCCGGTAGCTACGGCGGGTTCGTCGACTCACCCGGGTACGGCATCATGCACAAATGGTCGTTGATTCCGCTCGACCGGGCCAAGGCGGCCAATGCGGTGGTGACGCGGTGACGCACCCGCGCCTGTCCGACGAAGTGTGGACGGCGGCCCCGGGGGGATGAAGTCGGGCCGGCTACTGGCGAGGGTCGGGCAGTACGCGTTGGTGTTGTGGGCTGCGGCCACACTGAACTTCGCCCTGCCACACCTCTCCCGTGGCGATCCGGTCGTCTACCTGTACGGCGAGGGCGGGGACCTCGCGCCAGAACTGTTGGAGCGGCTCCGGGCCGGCTACGGCTTGGATCGGCCGGTCCTTGAGCAGTACGGCGCGTTTTGGGCCGGCTTGGCACGGGGTGACCTGGGGACATCCGTCGAGTTCAACCGGCCGGTGGTCGATGTTCTGCTCGACTACCTACCCTGGACGGTCGCGCTGGCCGCCGTATCGATCCTGCTGGCTTTCGTCATCGGCACACTGCTGGGCGCGTGGGCGGCTTGGCGACGGGGCACCCGTCGCGACGCGGGCTCGGTCATCGGGGTCCTGCTGCTCGATGCGATGCCCGGCTTCTGGATCGGCATGATCCTCGTCGCGGTGTTCGCGGTCCAGCTCGGCATCTTCCCGTCCTACGGTGCTGCGGCGATCGGCGGCGAGGGCCTCGGGTGGCTCGCCGACGTCGCCGCGCGGATGGTGCTGCCGGTGGCCACTATGGTGCTTGCGACGCTCGGCGGGTTTTTTCTCCTGGCCAGGGCCGCGATGACCACCGTCCTGGACGAGCCGTTCGTCCGGCTCGCGCGGGCCAAGGGCCTCTCCGAACGACGGATCGTGCTCACCCACACCCTGCGCAACGCGCTGCTGCCGGTGTACACCAACGTGACGCTCGCCGTCGGGACGCTGTTGTCCGGCGCCGTCGTCGTCGAAACAGTCTTTGCCTATCCCGGGATCGGCCGATTGATGTTCAATGCGGTCATGGCGCGGGACTATCCCCTGCTCCAGGGCGGTTTCCTGGTGATCACGCTCGGGATCGTGGCGGCAAATCTGTTGGCAGACCTCACCTACCCCCTTCTCGATCCACGAGTGCGCACCCGACGGCGCGAGCCTGCCGAGACGGCGTCGGGCACCACGGTGCCGGCATGAGAACCCGCTCGCGGTTACTCGCGATGGTCGGCCTCACCCTGCTCGGGATGCTCGTGTTCGTCGCCCTGGCGGCACCGCTGCTGGCGCCCTACGCGCCGGGCGATCGGGTCGGGCGGCCGTTCTCGGCTCCGTCGGCCGCTCATTGGCTGGGCGCCAACGACGTGGGGCACGATCTGCTGTCCGAGCTGATCTACGGTGCGCGGATCTCACTGCTGATCGGAATCATCGCGGCGGTGGCGGCGACGGTCATCGGGGCGAGCGTCGGGCTGCTCGCGGGTTATGCCCGGGGCTGGGTGGACACCGCGTTGATGCGGTTCGTCGACGTCATCTTGGCGTTGCCGGTGCTGCCGCTGACCATCGTCATCGGCGTGTTCGCCGGGCCGGGCCTGATCACCCAGGTCATCGTCATCAGCGCGGTGATCTGGGCCGGTATCGCGCGCGAGCTGCGGGCGCAGGTGCTGTCCCTGCGCGAACGTGACCACATCCAGGCGCTGCGCGCGATGGGTGCCGGAGCGGGCTACGTCCTCCCTCGACACATCCTGCCCGCGGTCGCCCCGCTGCTGGTGCCGCAATTCGTCCTCGCCACCAAGTCCGCAATCCTGCTGGAGGCGTCCCTCGCGTTTCTCGGGCTCGGTGACATCACCGCCAAGAGCTGGGGCACCACCCTCTCGAATGCCCACGCGCGCAGCGCCTTCCTCACCGACGCCTGGCTGTGGTGGGTGGTCCCACCGGGCCTCGCGATCGCGGTCACGGTGCTGGCTTTCGCACTGCTCGGCTACGCCTTCGAAGAACGCGCGCGGCCATCGCTGCGCGACGGCCTGCCGTCTCGCTCCGCGCCTACCCGCGCCGCCGGCCCGGTCGACGTGGATGCGCCGCCACTGGCGATCGAGAATCTGGCCGTCACGTATCAGTCCGACCGTGGCGTCATCACCGCCGTGGACGGTCTGAGTCTCGCCGTCGAGGCGGGCGAGCTGGTCGGCGTGGTCGGGGAATCCGGTAGCGGCAAATCCACGGTCACCGCGGCCGCCCTCGCGCTCCTGCCCCCGGCGGCGACGGTGACCGACGGCACCGTCTCGGTGCAGGGGCGAGACCTGGCAACGCTCACGGCCGAGGAGCTGCGGGCATTGCGCGGCGACCGGATCGCGTTGGTCCCGCAGGACGCGATCAGTGCGCTGAACCCGGTGCGCACCATCCGCTCCCAGCTCACCGAAGCGGTTCGCGCGCACCGATCGACCACGCGGGCCGCGGCGCGGGCGCGCGCCGACGAGCTGCTGAGCCTGGTCGGACTCGACCCGGCGCGCGGCGGGAACTATCCGCACCAGTTCTCCGGGGGCATGTGCCAACGCGTCGTCATTGCGATGGCACTGATCAATGACCCCGCAGTGGTGGTCGCCGACGAACCGACCAGTGGGCTCGACGGTGTCGTTCAGGGCGGGGTGCTCGACCTGCTCGATGAACTGCGCCGCCGGCTCAATCTGGCACTGCTGATCGTGTCGCACGATCTGAACGTGGTGGGGCGGGTCGCCGATCGGATCGCGGTGATGCAGGCCGGTCGGATCGTCGAGATCGGCCCGACCGAACGGGTGCTCACCGCGCCCACGCACCCCTTCACCCGCAGCCTGGTCGATGCGGTACCGCGTCTGACGACCGCGGGACCACCACCGTGATGAGCGAGCAGTCCCCCGCGCTCGACATCGAGGGGCTCGTCGTGAGCTTCGGCTCGGTACGGGCTGTCGACGGGTTCGATATCGAGATCGCGGCCGGGGAAACTGTCGGCCTGGTCGGCGGCTCCGGTGTCGGGAAGTCAACCGTCGCACAGGCCGTCGCCGGACTCGTCACGCCCGACTCGGGGGCCATCCGGTTGGACGGGATCGACCTCGTAGGACTGCGCCGACGGGCCGCGCGACGACAGCGACGGCGGTTGCACCTGGTGTTCCAGGACCCCTACGCCGCCCTGCCCCCGGCCCTGCGAGTCCTCGACATCGTCGCCGAACCGTTGGTCATTCACCGCATCGGCGACCGGAAAGAACGCCGGGCGCGAGCCGCCGATGCGCTGACCGCCGTCCACCTGAAACCCCGCCACCTCACCCGATACCCGCATCAGCTCTCCGGCGGCGAACGGCAGCGGGTGGCATTCGCCAGAGCGCTGGTGACCGAGCCTCGGTTGGTGCTTGCCGACGAGCCCACCCGGATGCTCGATGCGACGCTGCGCCGCGACATGGTCGATCTGATGAGCGAACTGGCGGCCACCAAAGGTGTTGCGGTCCTGCACATCACCCACGACCTCGCCCTGGTGGGGCACGGTTGTGAACGGGTGGCAGTCATGCGGCGGGGTCGGGTCGTCGAGTACGGCCGCACCACCGAGGTGTTCGATGCGCCGCAGCACCCGTACACGGCGGCACTGGTTACGGCCGCTCAACGCACGAGGGCGAAGCCATGAGCAGCATTGACGACACGATGTCGATCGTCCCGCCGTCGATCCGCAGAATCGTGCCGTCGATAATTGGGCCCGCCATCGCTGGCCATGAAGGTGATGATGTCGCCGTACCCGCGGGGGTGTCGTAGCGACGTGCCGGGATCCATACCAGATATTCCTGCTGGACCTTGGCCCCATTTCGGTGCTGCTGTTCGGCAACGCAGCAAGTTACGGTCGATCGCCGCTTGGCCGGCGGTGCGAGGCGGAAACGACGACATTCGGACGAAACAACGTCAATCTCCACCCCCGCCCGACATTCTCGACCAATCCAGCGATGCCGAGCGGTGCAGTCCCCGACGCTTATCGATCCTCGCAACGCCCCTCTTCATGAACCGACTATATCGACCTAGATCACAGGATTGGGCAGATCTGGCATCGCATCGAAATATGTTGCGAAGTAACCGATCACCACATAGTAAGCAGAGGAGCCGCGACTCCATGGGCGGCACCCTTGTCGAGCCGAACGGGCGAGCGTCCACCCATCCGCGTGACATGCGAAATCGACATCTGAGGGTATGCTGAGCGGCTCGCCTCTATGCAATCCCGCGGTCAGCCACGCCGATGTCGGGATCCGCACGAGACTCCCTCCGCGTGCTCACCGGGAGTTTCTCACAGGCCGGAGATGATGTCGTTGAGGCTGTAGCTGAGCGGCTGTTCGAGTTGCGCGTAGGTGCACGTTCGTGGGTCACGGTCGGGCCGCCAGCGATTGAATTGCGCGGTGTGCCGAAACCGGTCGCCTTCCATGTGGTCGTAACGGACCTCAACCACTCGCTCCGGCCGTAGCGGCATGAAGGAGAGGTCTTTGCCGGCGTTCCATCTGGACCCTGCATTCTTGCGGGGTGTGCGGTCACCGGCTTCATGAGCTTCCCAATTCCAGGGGTGGTCTTCGAAGCTCGTGACGAGAGGCTGTAACTCGGTGAATAGCTGCCGCCGCTTGGCCATCGGGAACGCGCCAATGACGCCCACCGAGGCAAGGGTGCCGTCGTCGGTGTAGAGCCCGAGCAGCAGCGAGCCGATCGCGTCCTTGCTGGACTTGTGCACTCGGTAACCGGCAACAATGCAGTCGGCGGTCCGCTGATGTTTGACTTTGAACATGACCCGCTTGTCAGGCTGGTAGGTGACCGTCAACGGTTTGGCGACCACTCCGTCGAGGCCGGCCCCCTCCAAGTCGTCGAACCATCGCCGGGCGGTCGCGAGGTCGGTGGTCGCTGGTGTGACGTGGACAGAGAAACCGGAGTCGGCCAACGCCGCAACGAGTGCGGCGCGGCGCTCGGTGAACGGCCGTCGGGTGTAGTCCTCGTCGCCCAACGCGAGAAGATCGAACGCTACGAACGACGCGGGGGTTTGTTTGGCGAGCATTCGTACTCGCGAGTCGGCGGGGTGAATGCGTTGTTGCAACGCCTCGAAGTCCAGTCCGTGGTCGGTGGCGATGACGATCTCGCCGTCGATCACGCAGCGTTCGGGCAGTTCAGCGGTGACGGCGGCGACCAGTTCGGGGAAGTACCGCGTCAACGGCCGCTCGTTGCGGCTGCCCAGTTCAACCTCATTACCGTCGCGGAAGCAGATCGAGCGAAAGCCGTCCCACTTCGGTTCATAGGAGGCGTCGGCAGGGATGGTCGGCACCGACTTGGCTAGCATCGGCGAGACCGGCGGCATCACGGGTAGCTTCATCGTCTCATTGTGGTCTCTGCTCGGCGAACGGGTTGCTGCCGTGTGAAAGTCGTTGTTGTGCCTCGGATTGTCGAATGCGCAGGTGCTTGATGCTTTCTTCCAACGCGGCGACCTCGCCGAGCCATGCCCGGTCCTTCGCCTCGACGAGGCGCTGTTCGGCGTTTTCCGTCATCTCGTTGATGCGGCCCAGCTGGGCGGGGTCGACGCGCAGGAAACGGCATCGCGTGCACGCGTGCTCATGGACGCAGGGCGTGCCGTAGGGGCGGTGACACTCGCCGAGGGCGACGCGGCGCAGCAGGAAGTGCTCTTCGAAATCGGCCCACTCGTCGTCGTCGGCGACCTTGGCCTCCTCGAACGGCCGCAGTTGGCGGCGGCGTTCGATGAACGCCTGATGGGCAGTGACGATGTGCTCGGGGAACACCGCCGTGTAACCGCGCGTGGTGTCGAGGTTGAGATGCCCCAGCAGGGCTGCGGCGATGTGCAGCGGCAGGCCGTTATTGACCGCGTCGGTGGCGAACAGGCGGCGGAAGTCGTGCGGAGTGAAGTGCACCGGTTGACCGGCATCGGTAAGGCCGGCGGTGGTGGCGAGGTGGATCAGAATTTGGCGCACATAGTGCCGTCCTAGCACCTCGTGGCGGGTGCCCAGAGGGCGCGCGAACAGGTGCGGAAACGGTTCGCTGTGGACCTTGTCGTTGGTGTCGTAGGCGATCGATAGCGGCACATGGTCCTTAGCGGCCTTGGCACGGCGCAGCACCTCAAGCAGCACCGCCACCAGTTCCGGGGTCATGGGGATGAGCCGCTCGCAGTCGGTCTTGGACGGCACGATGTGCAGCAACGGCACCAGAGTGGCGGTGGTGGAGGCGGTGTAGTGCCGAAGCGACAGCTGAGTTAGCTCCAGTAGTTCTTCGATGCGAATACCTGTGTGACGCAACGTCTCCACGACGGCCCAACCCCAGAAGCCTTCCTCTTCCAGCGCTGTTACGTCGATGCGCTGAGCGCGACCCCGGATCCAGCTCGGTCGTTGCTGCCCGGGAGCGAGGTGCGCCCAGATCCGGGCCCGTTCGTCGCCGTCACGTCGCAGCGGTGGGCAGTGCCGCAGAAACGTGGAGCCGTCGACCGCGAATTCCTGGTCGTGCACGCAGGCCAGGGCGCGCTGCAGCAGCATCGCGGTGCGGTCCTTGTGGGCGGCAGCCGTCGCCAGTATCGCGGGTAGCAGCGGCGTCAGCATGCGGGTGCGGTCCTGCATTGTGGCCTTCTGGCGGCGTTTCTCCTTGGCCGCCGCTCGGCTGAGTGCTCGCGGCACTGGGCACGGCGCCACCCACACGCCCCAGCGGGCGGGGTCGTCGTGCGACCACTCGGCCAGGTCGCGATACATCCCGCGGATGGCGAACAGGGTCGAATGCACTTCGCGTCGCGGTCGGCCGTCCAGGGTCAGCGCCAAGCGTTCTCGCCACGCCGTCACCACCTCGGCCGAGATCGCCAAGTTGGCCTGACCGGGGTTGATCTGCAGGATCTCCCACCAGAACAGCCTGGCCAATCGGTAGGCCAAGCCTTCCAACGAGCTGTAATCCATGTTGGGCTGAAGCTCTTCGAGGTAGCCCACCAGGACATCACGCATCCCTGAGGCGGGGATGCCGTATCTGTCGACCATCGTCGCGGCGCTGTGTTGGCGTGAGTTGCCCCGCGCCGACCACGTCGCCCTTAGCGTCGGTGCCTCCCCCGCCAAGGGGCCCAACGCGACCAGCAGCTCCCAGATGAGGTGTTCGCGTCGCTGCCGCCCCGAGGTACGCACGACATCTGCGTAAAACAGCAGATCGTCACCGCACACCTCGGCAATGGTCTTTCCGGTGCGAATCATCACCCGCGCCAACGCCTTTTCGGCGTCGGCCTGGTACTTGGGCACCGCGTCCTGGTAAGCGGGCAGCGCACGTAGCCGTTCCAAGTCCGGACCGCCGTTGTAGTCGAGGAACCTCCACAGGTTCACTCTTTGCTTGGAGTCCAGCAGCCAACTGTATGACGGCCGTAGCGCCCGAACCCGCAGCAGCGCATTGACTGCTTTGAGCGTGGGTGACCAGTGATCGTAGTGCGGCAAAGCGTCATGCTCGAACCAGGTGCGAGGTGCGGCGTCGTAGCCACTGGCCAACCACCGCTGCTCCCACGTCTGCCCGGGATACCGAGCCAGCACACCCAGCATTGCTCGCGTTCCTCGAACGATGGGCTGCAGCTGCTGCGGTGCCATGGTTTGGTGATACTCGGCGACGACGTCGCACAACTCCGTGATGCTCAACGCCTGCATCGCCGCACCGCGGGCATGATCGGGCAGCGGCGGGGGCGCATGATTGGCGTCATACCCCCACAGGGGACGTACGCCGCCTGCGGGGCCGAATCGGCTGTCCGCCGGGATCGCTTGTAAGTGAGGAGAATCGGGCCTCGACAGCAGCTGGACTTGGGGGCTCATCGCGCGGCGCGTCGCCGCAGCCTGTCGGCGTTGCGGTGACCGGGTGTCCTCGGCGCTCAACGCGGCAGCCCCAGCAGCTCTCGGACCGCCGCGGCGTCATAGGCGGGTTCGATAGTCGCCACATCGGCCTTCGGTCGGGCGTGATGTTCGAGGACCTTGCCGATCAAATCTTCTAGGCGCGGCTGGGTGTAGATCTGGGTGGTGGTGACGCTTGCATGGCGTAGCACGGTCTGCACATCGACCAAGGTGAAGGCGGGATCAGCCAGCATCCGCGCAGCGGCGGTATGGCGAAAGTCGTGCAATGACCAGTTCGCGCCCAAGCTGGCATTGGCGCGGCGCAGCACCGCGCGCATGGCGTGGTAGTTCAGCGGTGCCGGGCGGGAGCGTCGGGTCCACCACACCGGGGCGCCAGGCTGCATAGGTGGTTGCTCGGCCAGGTAGAGCGCCAGCCACACGAACGAGTCCACCGAAGCCGGCACCGTCTCCCGCACGCGGCTTCCCTTACTGGTCACCGTGATTGTGTATCGGCCGGCATCCAGATCGCCGTGACGCAGGCCCAACAGCTCCGACGCGCGAACGCCTGAGGACAGATAGAAACTCACCAGCGCTCGGTCGCGGTGACTGCGCAGCGCGTTGAACAGAGCTGCGGCAGCATCATCAGGGATCGCCCGCCACACCGGCCGGGGAGACTTCTGCCGATAGTTCGCGCGCCGGAAGATCGCAAAGTCTTCCATCGGGTTGTGGTGAGCATGCGGCCGACCACCATGCCTAGCACGCTGTGCAGGAACGGGATTCACCAACGGACCCAGGTCGGCGGCACAGGCGTGTTCGTAGAACCCGAACAAGACCGACAGTTGATGATTGATGGTGCGAGGCGCGTACTTGCCCGACAACTCCGTCTTGCCGGTCACCGCGTTCACCGACCCCGGCGGCGGCGCATCCGCACGTCGGCGCAACCGCTGCGGATTGGGCACCGCCCGCAGGTGCTCGACGAACGCGCGGACGTCGACCCGTTCGGCTCGCTCCCAATTGATCAGGCGTTCGTGGAGGAACCGGAACCACCGCAGCAGGTCGAACGCGTAACTTCGAACTGTGAGTGGACTGCAATCCGACGCCGCCAGCTCCCGCAGGTACGACGTGGCACCCACGTGCTCGACATCGGGGAAGATCACCCGCCACGGCAACCCGCTCGGCGCCGCCTCGACTCGCCCCACCTCGCCCATTACCGGATCCTCCGCTCGCCGCAGCCACTCCATCGGAAGGCTCGCCGAAGTTCAGTCAACTAGCCGGGCGCTGGTGTTCCGGGACGGTGACGACGTGGTGCTGCAATCGCGCAACGGCAAGGAACTCGGCCGCTACTTCCCGGAACTGATCGAGGCGCTGCGCGACGAAGTGGTTCCGCGCTGCGTGCTGGACGGGGAGGTGGTCGTCCCGCGCGAGATCGACGGCCGCACCCGGCTGGACTGGGACTCGCTGTCGCAGCGCATCCATCCCGCCGACAGCCGGGTTCGGATGCTCGCCGAACAGACACCGGCGCACTTCATCGGCTTCGACGCGTTGGCCACCGGGGACAGGTCGTTGCTTCCCGAACCGTTCCGGGCGCGGCGCGGCGCGCTGTCGGAGGCGATCGCCGGCAAGCGGTGGTGCCATGTCACGAGCACCACCGACGATTCCGAGCAGGGTGCCCGCTGGCTGATGACCTTCGAGGGCGCCGGTCTGGACGGGGTGATCGCCAAGCGACTGGACGGGCCCTATCTGCCCGGCAAGCGGGAGATGGTGAAGGTCAAGCACGCGCGTGACGCCGACTGCGTGGCCATCGGCTACCGGATCCACAAGAGCGGGGAGGGTATCGGCTCGATCCTGCTGGGGTTGTACCGCGACGACGGCGAGATCCAGATGGTTGGCGGCGCAGCATCATTCACCGTCAAGGACCGGATGCGGCTGCTCGCGGAACTGGAGCCGCTGCGCAAGGGTGACGACGTCGTCCTCGACGGCGAGCCGAGCCGCTGGAACTCGGCGACGGACAAGCGCTGGATCCCGATCCGGCCGGAGAAGGTCGCCGAGGTCGCCTACGACCAGATGGAGGGTAACGCCGGTTGGCAGCGCTTCCGGCACACCGTGCGGTTCGTGCGCTGGCGGCCCGACCGGGACCCGGCCAGCTGCACGTTCGACCAACTCGATGTTCCGCTGAACTACGACCTCTACGACGTTCTGGAGACGCGCTGATGCCGACCAAGGCCGAGGAGATCGACGTCGACGGCGTCGCAGTGCGCTTCACCAACCCGGACAAGATTTACTTCCCCAAACTGGGCGCGGCCGGGACCAAGGGCACGGTCATGGAGTACTACCGCGCCGTCGCGGCCGGCCCATTGCTCACCGCGCTGCGCGACCGCCCGACTCATCTGCAGCGCTTCCCCGATGGAATCGAGGGTGAGGAGATCTACCAGAAGCGGGTGTCCGAGAAGCATCCCGACTATCTGCACACCTGCCGGGTGACGTTCCCGTCCGGGCGGACCGCCGACGCCCTGAAGGTCACCCACCCGTCGGCGATCGCGTGGGCCGCGCAGATGGGCACCATCACCTTCCACCCCTGGCAGGTCCGCTGCCCGGACACCGACCATCCCGACGAACTGCGGGTGGACCTCGACCCACAGCCGGGGACCGGGTTCGCCGAGGCCCGCACCGTCGCGGTCGACGTCCTCAACCCGCTCCTGGACGAACTCGGCCTGGTCGGCTATCCGAAGACCTCCGGTGGCCGGGGCGTGCACGTGTTCCTGCGGATCCGCCCGGACTGGGACTTCGTCGCGGTGCGCCGGGCCGGTATCGCGCTGGCCCGGGAGATCGAGCGGCGCGTTCCGGACCTTGTGACCACGTCCTGGTGGAAAGAGGAACGCGGGCAGCGGCTGTTCATCGATTACAACCAGAACGCGCGTGACCGCACCTTCGCCGCCGCCTATTCGGTGCGGGCCACCCCGATCGCCACGGTGTCGACACCGTTGACGTGGGAGGAACTGGCGACCGCCGACCCCGACGACTACACCATGGCGACGGTGCCTGCGCTGGTCGCCGAGCGGGGTGACCCGATGGCCGGGCTGGATTCGGTTGCGCAGTCGATAGATTCGTTGCTCGCGATGGTCGCAGCGGACGAGGAATGTGGCCTGGGCGACCTGCCTTACCCGCCGAACTACCCGAAGATGCCGGGCGAACCCAAGCGGGTGCAGCCGAGCCGGGATCGGGATTTGAACAGGGCAAACGCGAAGGAATGAGCATTCTACCTCAATAGCATGGCATGCACTTGCCCGATAACCTCGATATTCTTGCTTTGTGCAAGAAGGCTTTTCGTCGCTCCGGACCAGCTTCAACCGCTCCCTACGGGTGGAGGGCAAGGCTGCCCGCACCCTCGTCCTCTACGGGCAGTCGATCGACTACTTCAGCCAGTGGCTCGTTGAGCGGGACCTCCCAGCGGACCTCTCGAGCCTGACTCGGGACAATGTCTTGGGCTGGCTGGATGCCCTGCGTGCTCGCGGTCTCACCGCAGGCACAATCCGCACCCGCTGGCGTGGTCTGCGCCGCTTCGCCAATTGGCTGCTCGCCGAGGACATCATCGGCAAGGACCCCCTCGCTGGCATCGTGATCGACAAGGCCGAGCCACCACCGGTCCCCGTGTTCACCGACAGCGAACTATCAGCGCTCGTCGGGGCTTGTCGGGGTAAGAACTTCAAGGACCTACGCGACGCGGCGATGATCCGGCTTCTGATCGACTGCGGGTTGCGGGTAGGTGAGTTGACCGGCATCGACCTCGAAGACCTTGATCTGGACGGGGAATCCGTCAAGGTCACCGGTAAGGGTTCCAGGCCTCGGATGGCGTACTACGGGGGCAAAACCGCACTGGCACTTGACCGCTACCTTCGTGACCGACGTGGACACCGACATACGGCGAACCCGGCACTCTTCCTTGGCGAGAGGGGCCGTCTCAC
The DNA here is from genome assembly GCA_964535335.1 of uncultured Mycobacterium sp. Lineage (GTDB taxonomy): Bacteria > Actinomycetota > Actinomycetes > Mycobacteriales > Mycobacteriaceae > Mycobacterium. The sequence continues at coordinate 7,382 of CAZHUU010000070.1, read as the reverse complement.
TCCCGACGGCGTGCGGGAACGACTGAAGGTTCGTGTGGAGCGTGCCGGTATGGACCCGAACGTGGTGCACCCCCATAGGTTCCGGCACACCAACGCCCACGACTTCCTGCTTGCGGGAGGACAGGAGCGCGACCTCATGCGGCTGATGGGCTGGCGATCGGAGGGCATGTTGGGCCGCTATGGGGCCAGCGCCGCCGACCACCGCGCTAGGGAGGCCGCGCGGCGAATGAGGCGCGGTGACCGGGTATGAACGACCACGGTGAGGATCGGGCAGAGCCGGAACCGAGTTATCAGCCAGGGCTTAGGAATATCCCGCGCCCTCTTCTGCTGGTGCGTTGCCGACGCTGCCGTAAGACCGCCGGCCTGTGGAACGAGAACCTCAACGGCCAGGGCCACTGGAAGAACCGGAACGATGACCAGTGTCGGTGCCAGCCTCAACCGGAGTTGCCTGTGGGTGACGAACGGAGGCGCCTCGTGGCCGAAGCACTGCGTAGACCACCCCACCCCAAGGGGGGTGCCAGGATGACTGTCTCCCGGTAGGTGCAGGTCGGGTGCCCAATTCTTAGCGCAGGCATCATCGGCAAGCACGGCGTAGCATTGACCTTGCTAAGTCAACATTGTTCGGCTCCTGCTTGTACTTCCGGCTATCGGAGTACGTCCGCTGAACGGCATCAGCAAGTCGGGTGAGAGCGGCCCACTACCCCAAGGGGTGGTGTGCTCGTGTCCAAATGTCCTCTCAGTCCCGCCGAGCGTTCTCAACGTGCCCGTATCGCCGCGCACGCACGCTGGGCGAAGGAACCAGACCGCGTGGCTGCAACGGCTCCCGGTCGTCGGGCCGCGTTGGAGAAGTTGTACGACGAGGTCGATCCCGAACGTCAACTCCCCGAGGGGGAACGCTTAAAGCGGGCCAAGAACGCCCAGCAGGCTCACCTTGAGCGCATCCGGTTGGCCGCCTCCCGGAAGCGTCGGCGTAGTGCCACCGGAGGCGGGGCATGAGCGCTTACCCCAACCCGGGCAAGAAAGTCGCCCAGAATCGCGCTCAGAGCCTCCCCGCAGTACGTGGTGGGGATCGGGTCCGTATCGAGCGCGACGAAACCCGCTACCCGCCGCGCGGGACATGGCCGTCATTCCGAGGCCGCACGGGGACCGTGGTCGAGATCAACCGCGACCGAACGCGCGCAGACCTGACCGAGTTTGGCGTCGCGCTCGGGAAGGTGGCCCCGCGCCAGGATGGTCGAGGCCGTTACCACTACGACACCGCCTCGGTTGTGTGGTTCAAGCGCCACGAGATTGTGCCGGAGGCGGCTCAGGGCACCCGGAAACGGCGCACTGGCGGGGCGGCCAAGCCTAGGCGAGCCGCGTCTTCGAGAAGATCGGCGAAATGAGCAAGGCCTGGCGGCAGACCAGGCGCTCACCATGATCGAAGACCTTCCCGAACAGCCCACGCCCAACCGTGCCCTTCCTCCGTGGGCCATCGACGAACTGCTGTTCGGCATGTCGAAGTACGCCTCGGCCACCAGGATCTGGGGCCGGCTGCTCAGTATCGCGATGAGTGCACAGGCCCGTGGATGGACGCAGATTCAGTTCACCAACGAGGTCACCAAGATCGAGCGCCGCAAGGACAGGACCGGCCGGAAGCGCCTGACCGAGCACAAACTGTGGCGTCAGCTGAAGGCCTGCAGTCGCGACGAGATGCACGCCTTCCAGCAGCTGGATAAGGCGTGGGCGCAGGGCATCGAGCACCGTATGAACCAGGGCTTCCACACCGCCCAGGATCTGATCGCCAGCGCCGTCGAGGCGGCGTGGGCCTGGGATGAACGCCTCAATGAAGGCGAGGATGCCCTGCTCGACATCGAGGCCCTGGTGATGTCCTACGTCATCGCCTCCATAGAGAAACGCCAGATGTCACGGGTCACCTGCCCGGCCCGTGAGGTGGCGGTGTACGCGAGGATCTCGAAGTCCACTGCATACCGCACCCTGAAGAGCCTGACCGAGAAGGGCTTCTTGGTGCAGTTCTCTCGCGGCTCATCGTCGAAGACGCCAGGTAGTCGCAGGGCGGCGATCTACGGCCTGGGTGATCCGCTCAACCTGCGCTACGGCGGCCATGGTGCCCCACGCAGCAACGCCGATGCCTACCAGCACTCCTACGAAGTCGAGCGAGATGGAGGGGAGTGGGTCCACCACCGAGGGTTGTGCATCTGGGGGCAGGGCCTCGGCCCCCTTATGCCGTATGGCTCCTATCGGGTTGGGACATAGGAGTACTACCCAGGAGTGTCCTATGTCCCTGACGTGGACATCATCACGGCCCGAGTCCAAGTTCTCCCGGTCCGACACCAGAAACGTAAGCCTCAAACTGCAGTGTCTTCGTTCAGGTACCGGTACAAGGTGGCCCGGCTGACGCCAAGGTATTTGGCGATGTCCGTGCCGGTGTGGCCGTCGGCATTCATCCGCACGGCGGCGGCGGAGGGATTTGAACCCTATTCGGCCCTCTGCTCAGAGCGTTGGAAACCTGTTGAGCTGCAAATATATACAACGCCACTTAACTTGAGATCACCGCTTTTGTGGGCAAGTTGTGGGCAGAATGTGGGCACGGATCGCCCAGCCGGCCCCAAGAACGACACCGCTCCTGGTACGCAGCGGCTCCCGGCTCCCGGCTCCCGGCTCCCGGCTGGCGGAGTGGCGGGAGCGAGGCTGATGACCCTCGGCCTGAGCGTCAATCGTCTAACACTCGCCCGCGCTACCGGTCCAATCCGGCTCGGTAACTGCTAGCAGGGCGCTTCCCTGGGCGACTTATTTACGACTGTGTCAAACTGATTTCTCCTACCTGTAGACCACTGGGGGACTGCGGTCATGACGCACGACCCTGATGGCCTGCCTGCCCGATTGCGCGACCGCATCTTCGACGGTGTGCTCGCCGAGTTGGTGGAGTCGGGCATCGACGAGTTCAGTGTCGCCCGTGTGGCGAGGCAGGCCGGGATCGCGCAGCAGGTGATCGACCGCCACTGGCCGGACGGTCGGGTGCTGCTCATGGAGGGCATTCTGGCCCGAGCCCATGATGCGGTACCCATTCCCGACGAGGGCAGCCTGGTGCGTGACCTTCGGCAGTTTGCACGCTCGCTCGCGGGACTGACCGGCACCCCAGTGGGCCGTCAACGGTTCCGGCGGCTTGTTCCCGGGGGTGGCGACACGGACCTGTCGAACGTCGGCCCGGACTTCTGGGCGTTCCAGATGGCCGCCATGGAGCAGATGTTTCGACAAGCCGCCGAACGCAGCGAACTGCGCAGTGACATCGACGAAGCCTTGGCGGCCCGGATGCTGGCCGCCGCCCTGACCTACGACATGGTCTACAACGACAGCCCGACCGACCCCGACTACGCCCAGCAGGTGGTCCGCACCTTCCTGCACGGTGTGCTCACCGCCGAAGGCTCTGGCTTGGTGGAAGACCTCCACGGGAGCGAGGAGGCCCACGCTCTGATCCGCGCGGCCTACGACGGAATCGCCGACCCCGCCGAGCTGCTGGTGGCAGTGCGCGACGGCGACGGAAAGATCACCGACTTCGCCTATCTGGAGGTGAATCAGGCAGCGTGCACACAACTTCAGCGATCCGAAAGCGAGTTACGCAGAGTACGGCTGACGGAGACCTTGCCTGACCTGGCCGACTCAGGCTTGCTCGCCCGCTATATACAAACCATGGAGTCCGGCGACCGATTGGAGGTTGACAACTTCCCCTACTTCAGCCGCCGCTATGACACGGTGCGCCGCTTTGATGTGCGGGCCGTGCGGGTGAGTGCGGACTTGCTTACCCTGGTCTGGCGTGATGTCTCCGAGCGGTATCGGGACCAGCAGCACGCCGTCGTCGCCGCCCGGTCCACCGGCGCATCGGAGTCGCGAGCCACGATGACCCCCGCTGAGCTTGCCGACATCCCCTCCGGGCTGGCATTGCGGGCCGTCGCCGATGCCCTGCTCGATCCGCAGGTTCTGCTGGATGCGGTGCGGGACTCCACCGGGCACGTCGTTGACTTCGCCTACCGCGAGGTCAACCAGGCGGCATGTGATTACCTGGGGATGACCCGCCCGGAAATACTCGGTCGAGGGGCTGTCGAGATCATGCCGGGCCTCAAAGGCGCGATGCTCCCTGATTACGTCCGGTGCTTGCAGACTGGTGAGCCGCTGATCCGCGACAACTTCGCCTACGACAACGAGGTTCTCCAGGACACGCGCCGCTACGACGTCCGCGTCACCCGAGCCACGGCGGACTCTCTCGTCTTGACCTGGCGGGACATCACCGACCGGTTCCGGGCCGCGCAGGACCTGGCCCGCAGCCGCGATCTGCTGCGGCGCTCGACCGACGCCATGTTCAACCCCCAGGCCTTGGTTGAGGTGATGACCACACCCGCCGGGGATACCGATCTGGTTCTCCGTGACGTGAACAGGGCCTTCTGTCAATACATCGACCAGGACCGGTCCGATCTGGTGGACCACAGCATGCTGGCCTTGTTCCCGAACGTGATCGGTGCGGGTCTGAAGGACCTGTATGTGCGCTGCGCCGAGACTGGTGAACCGGTGGTCCTCGACGACGTCGAGTACTTCACCGAGTTCCTCAACGAGCCGCGACGCTTCGACATCCGGGCCGCGCAGGTGGACGTTGGCCTGATCTCCCTGACGGTAAGGGACACGACCGCACGGTTCGAAGCCGCCCAGCGGCTGGCCGACTCCGAGCAGAAGTACCGCATGCTCGCGGAGAACTCTGGCGACCTGGTCAGTCACGTACGCGACGGCAAGGTCGTGTGGGCCTCACCGTCGGCGGAGAAGGTACTCGGTGCTCCCCCCGAGTATTGGATTGGGCGCGAAGTACGGGAAGCCCTTCCAGCAGAGGACCAGTCCGCATTCGACCAGCGGCTGGCCAAGCTTGCGGCGGGTGAGGTGGTTCAGCAGCGTCTGCGGGTGAGATCGGTGGATGGTGTGACTCACTGGACACACCTGCAATCCCGACCCTTCTACGCCGCCGATGGCCGCCCGGACGGCTTCATCGCCGCGCTCCGGGTGATCGACGACGAGGTCGCCGCCGAGACCGCCGGCCAGGAAGCCCGCGCACAGCAGGCTCGGGCTGATGCTCTCTACCGCCGCTCGATGGACAGCGCGGCGGTCGGCATGTGCCTGGCCCGCCCCGAAGGCGAGTTCCTCCAAGTGAACTCGGCACTGTGCGAATTTTTCGGCTACGACGCCGAGACCCTGTTGAAAAAGACTTGGATCGAGCTGACTGCCCCTGAGTACCTCCAGGCCGATCTGGACCACGTTGCCGAGATGGTGGCCGGGCGGATCGAGAACTACCGCATGGTCAAGCAGTTCATCCACGCCGACGGCCATTTGATCTGGGGAGATGTGTCGGTGGGCTGCCTACGACATCCCGACGGCACCTTCGAACTCTCCATCGGCCAGATCATCGACATCACCGCCCAGGCGGAAGCCGAGCAACGACTCCAACGGATGGCTCGGTTTGACACCCTCACCGGGCTGGCCAACCGTGCCGAGGTGATTGCCCGCCTGCATTCCGCCCTGAAGCGGACCGACTGTCCGCCATCACCTTTGGGCGTGTTGTTCTGCGACGCCGACGGCTTCAAGAACATCAACGACAGATACGGGCACGCGGTCGGTGACGTCGTGCTCAGCACCCTGGCAACCCGCATTCGCGAGAGCCTTCGTGACGGGGACACCGTCGGGCGGATGGGCGGTGACGAGATACTGGTCCTCCTGCCCGGCATGCCCAGCATTGATCAGGTCACCCGGGTCGCGGAGAAGATTCGTCGCCACGCCGCCGAACCCTTCCGCGTTGGCGGCCAGGCCATCACGGTCACCCTCAGCATCGGTGCCGTCCTCGCCGCGCCCGGGCAAACCACGTCCATCGTCTTGGCCCGCGCCGACTCCGCCATGTACGCCGCCAAGGCCCAGAAGAACGCCGTCGCCAGCTTCCCGACCGGGGAGCCGTCCTAGGCGGCACCGTGAGCGGCCCCTCGGCCGGCTGGCGGAGTGGCGCGACCGGGGTTGGTGAAAAAGCCGCTTAAGGCTTGAAGCGGGCACTGAGGCGGGCGATCAGGTTGAGGATTTCCCGTCGTTCGACGGCTGCCTGCCGGATTTTATGCTGCACCCGTCGCACCTGGTCGTGCTGATCGCGTCGTTGGTAGTGAGCCAGTAGCCTTCGTTGTTTCGCACCGTCCTCGTCCAGCAGTGAGACCTGGCGTTGCAGCTCGGCGAGCAGGTTGACCGCCTGGGCACGGTCGGACGGTGCGGGTGTACCGCTAAGGGGTTGGTCCGCCACCTTCACGGTTATTGACGGTAAGGCAATATTGCCGGGTTCGCGACCTGTTCACGCAGTCGCAACGTCGTAGGGCACGGACAGTTCGGCAAGGGCCGTGGAGGCGTTGCGCTCGACGAACAAGGGCACGAACTCCCGAATCGGTGCCCCGGTGAACCGAGCGTGCGGGTCGTGAACCACCTCGGCAACGGTCGCCGTCGAAACCGACGGGTACTGGGCTGACAATCGCTGGACGGCGTCGCCGAGTAGCTGTTGCTCGTCCTTGATCTTGATCACCAGATCAGGTTCGCACCGCGTTCACCCACGGTCAACGTGGTCGGTGTAACAACTGGAAGACGGCCGCCTTCGCGAGGGGTGAGGCGTGCCTGAAGAGGGACGATTACGAGTCTCGGCTATCCGCACGGGGTGCATGGACCAAGACAACGGCAACGAGTTGCGGCCTCGCGCCAAGCGTCATCCTGTTGTTCACAATGCGGTAAGTAGCGGCTCCTACCCTCGTCGGCATGCCCGCGCTGCGACCGAACGGTCATGCCGATCTGAAGGGCCTAGCAGCGTTGATCGAGTTCAACACATGCGTGATGGCCGCTGTGCGCCACCACATCGGCGACCAGAACATCGCACCTGATGCCCTCGCCGTGGTCACCGACATTCGATCAGCACTGCACGACCACGCAGGGATGTCGTGGGCAGAGATCGACACAGTCCCGGGCCTAGAACCGGTCGGCACCGTCACGGGCGCGTACACAACCGCAGCACGCCCGCTCACTGGCCCCCGAGTGATCGACCTGGCGGAGCGACTCGGCGCGATCACCCGGATCGACAGCCTTTAGACCCGCTATGGTCCCACCCCTAAGAGGTCTGCGTGATGCCGTCCAGTAGCCCCGCGAAGGCCGGCAGAGCGACACCACCGATTCCCGTACGGCCTAGCTGGCTCGATAGTCACGTCGCAGCAGGTCGTAGAACGCGAACGCGGGCACACCGAGGACGGACGAAAGCTGCTCAGCGTAGGTCCGAGCGACGGCGATGGGTTCCGTCAGCCCGTTGAACCTGCCAGTCAGGTCAACTGCGA
>CAZHUU010000069.1:0-24000 GCA_964535335.1 uncultured Mycobacterium sp. | reverse complement strand
TACCTGCTCGGCGCCCAGCAGGACGCCCGCGAGTTGTACCGGGTCGGGCTGGAGTCGGTGTCCTTCCTGCTCGCCGTCGGTGATCTGATGATCGGCTGGCTGTTGCTGCGCCAGGCCGAGATCGCCCTGGGCGCCCTGGACGGCGATCCCGATCCACGAGAGCGGGCCTTCTACACCGGCAAGGTCGCGGTCGCGAACTTCTTCGTCCGCAACGTGTTGCCCCGGCTCGCCGCCGAGCGCCGCATCGTCGAGGCCGTCGACCTGGCGATCATGGACCTGGCCGAAGACGCGTTCTGAGCGTCGGCCAAGATGGCGGCGGTAACCGGCAGAGACTAGAGAGAATGGTGGCCCCATGAAGGTGATCGCGTCCATCGACGACGCCCAGGCGCTGGTCGGTCAGGAACTCGGTGTCAGCGACTGGCTGACGATCGACCAGAAGCGCATCAACGACTTCGCCGATGTCACTGGCGACCACCAGTGGATCCATGTCGACGTCGAGCGGGCCAAGGCCGAAAGCCCCTTCGGCGCGCCGATCGCGCACGGCTTCCTCACCTTGTCCCTGATCCCCTATTTCAGCAAGGAGAACTACCGCGTCGAGAACGCCAAGCTGGCGATCAACTACGGCCTCAACAAGGTTCGGTTCGTCGCCTCGGTGCCGGTGGACAGCCGGGTCCGGATGCGTTCCGAACTCGTCGACGCCACCAAGGTCGACGACAACACCGTCAACCTCACGGTCAAGCAGACCCTGGAGATCGACGACGTCGACAAGCCGGCGGCGGTCGCCGAGATGATCGTTCGGATCATCTTCTAGCCGCAGTCGACCCCGCGAGCAGACACAAAGGTCCCCGGCACGCCGTGCGTGCGGGGACCTTTGCGTCTGCCCGTCGTCAGAGTTGAGGGGTGTAGCCGAACGGCAGCAGCACGCTCTTGTGCTCGACGTACTCCTCGATGCCCTCCGGTCCGTTCTCGCGGCCGATGCCGGAGTTCTTGTAGCCGCCGAACGGGGCGCACGGGTCGAAGGCGTACATGTTCACCGCGTAGGTGCCGGTGCGGATCCTCGACGCGATCTCGATCGCCTTGTCCAAGTCGGTGGTCCACACGCTGCCGGCCAGGCCGTAGTCCGAGTCGTTGGCGATGCGGATCGCGTCCTCCTCGGTGTCGTAGGGAATGACCGCCAGCACCGGGCCGAAGATCTCCTCGCGGGCGATCGTCATCGAGTTGTCCACATCGGCGAACACCGTCGGCTGCACGAAGTAGCCGCTGTCCAGACCCTCGGGCCGCCCGCCACCGGTGACCAACCGGGCGCCTTCCTCCTGGCCCTTCTTGATGTAGCCCTCGACGCGCTCACGCTGCTTGGCGGTGATCAGCGCGCCGATCACCGCGCCGGGGTCGTCGGGCAGCCCGACCGGCGTCGCCGCCACCGCGGCACCGATCTTCTCGACGATCTCCTCGTAGCGCGACCGCGGCGCCAGGATGCGGGTCTGTGCCACACACGCCTGACCGGAGTTCATCAGACCGGCGAAGAGCAGCATCGGCAGTGTGGCGTCGATATCGGCGTCCTCGAGAATGATTGCCGCGGACTTGCCGCCGAGTTCCAGCGTGCACGGCTTGAGCTTCTCGGCCGCGATCTTGCCGACCTCCTTGCCCACCACCGAACTGCCGGTGAAGGTGTACTTGTCGATGTCCGGGTTGGCGGTCAGCGCGCGGCCGGTCTCGGCCCCACCCGGCACCACCGACAGCACCCCCTCCGGCAGCCCGGCCTCGGCGAAGACCTCGGCCAATGCATTGACGCTCAGCGGGGTCTCGGCCGCCGGCTTGAGCACGACCGTGCAGCCGGCCAGCAGCGCGGGGCCGAGCTTGTTGCACGCCAGGAACAGCGGCACGTTCCAGGCCGCCACCGCGCCGACCACCCCGACCGGCTCACGCAGCACCATGGTCTGGCCGTAGATGCCGTCGCGGATGTCGCGCCAGGTGAACTTGTCGGCGGCGGTGGAGAAGAACTGCAGGCTCGACAGCGCGGCGCCGTACTGCATCATGTCGACGACCAGCGCGGTCTGGCCGGTCTCGCCCTTGAGCAGGAATTTGAACAGATCCGCACGGTCCTCGATGAGCTTGACCGCGTTGCTGATCACCGCCTGACGCTCCTGCGGCGTCATGCGCGGCCATGGCCCCTCGTCGAAGGCCTTGCGAGCCGCGGCGCAGGCGGCGTCCACGTCCGCCTTGCCGGCCAGCGGCACCTTGCCGACGTACTCGCCGGTGGCGGGGGAGTGCACCTCGATGACCTCGGAGGTGGACGGCGCCACCCACTTGCCGCCGATGAACAGCTTGTCGTACTCGGTCTTGTAAGCGGTCTGTGTCATGCGAGTCACACTACCGATTGCAGACACAAACTAGAACCTGTTCATTTCCCGGATTCCGGGGCGTAACACCAGCACCAGATTGCTCACCGCGAATTCGCGCAGTCCCGGAACCGACGTCATCCACCACGCCCATCGCGGGTGGTAGCGGGGAAATGCGGCAACCAGGGCGCCGGTGCCGGCCGCCCAGGACAAGCCGGCGGCTGCGGAGACCGCGAAAAGTGACGACCCGAAGTTGTTCTTCGGTGGATGGCCGTGCTTGCGGGTGTACCGGGCCGCCGCCCGCGGGCCGCCGAGGTAGTGGGTGAGGCCCATCTCGTGACCGCCGAACGGGCCGAGCCACACGGTGTAGGACAGGATCGCCAGGCCGCCGGGCCTGGTCACGCGCAGCATCTCCGCGCCGAGTTGCCAGGGGCGGGAGACATGCTCGGCGACGTTGGAGGACAGGCACACGTCGACGCTGTGGTCCTCGAACGGCAGCGCCAGCCCGGACGCCCGCACGAAGGTTCCGGGGCCCGGCCCGCGCACCCGTTCGGCCGCGTGCATCTCCCGCGGATCGGGCTCGACCCCGATGTAGCGCCAGCCGTCGTCGGTGAACGCCGAGGCGAAGTAGCCGGGGCCACCGCCCACGTCGAGGACGGTGTGACCGGCGGGGTCGGATCCCCGACAGCCCCGCCACAGATCGCCGACCATGGCCGCGGTGTCGGCGGCCAGCGCGGTGTAGAAGCGGGCCGGGTCACGCTGTTCGAAGCGGAACTCGGCGAGCAGCCGGGCCGACCGGCTCAGCGTCGCGCGCCGGGCGAACAGGTCGGTGACGCGCATCGGTCAACCCTAATGACCACGCCGGGGCCCGAGACACATCGAGATCGACGCCAGCGTGCCCGCTTCTCACACTTACCCGCGCCAGGGTCGATCTCGCGAGCCTCCTCCTCGGGTCGTCCCGCCCCGCATCGTCGGCCGACTAGGCTGATCTCGATGTCTGCCCCCGTACGTTCCGTGCTGCTGCTGTGCTGGCGTGACACCGGCCATCCGCAGGGCGGCGGCAGCGAAACCTACCTGCAGCGGATCGGCGCACTGCTGGCCGCGTCGGGGGTCGAGGTGACCCTGCGCACCGCCCGCTACCCGGGTGCGCCGCGCCGCGAGGTCGTGGATGGGGTGCGGGTCAGCCGCGGCGGCGGCCACTACACCGTCTACATCTGGGCCGGGTTGGCCATGGTCGCCGCCCGACTGGGGTTGGGTCCGCTGCGCCGAGTCCGGCCCGATGTCGTCATCGACACCCAGAACGGGGTGCCGTTCCTGGCCCGGCTGGCGTTCGGCCGGCGGGTGGCGGTATTGGTGCACCACTGCCACCGCGAACAGTGGCCGGTCGCCGGGTGGTTCTTCGGGCGGATCGGCTGGTTCGTCGAATCCCGGCTCTCCCCACGGATGCACCGCCGCAACCAGTACGTCACAGTATCGCTGCCCTCGGCCCGCGACCTCACCGATCTCGGGGTGGATGCCGGCCGCATCGCCATCGTGCGCAACGGCCTCGACGCCGTTCCGGCGGACACGGTTGACGCCCCGCGCTCGGCAACACCCCGCGCAGTCGTGCTGTCAAGGTTGGTGCCGCACAAGCAGATCGAGGATGCCCTCGATGCTGTGGCACGGTTGCGCCCTCGCGTTTCGGAACTGCACCTCGACGTCGTCGGCGGCGGCTGGTGGCAGGACCGACTGGTCGAGCATGCCGAACACCTTGGGATCACCGATGCGGTCACTTTCCACGGCCACGTCGATGATGTCGCCAAACATGCTGTGGTGCAACGAGCCTGGGTCCATATCCTGCCCTCCCGCAAGGAAGGCTGGGGACTTGCGGTCATCGAGGCGGCGCAACACGGCGTGCCGACGATCGGCTACCGCTCCTCCGGTGGGCTCACCGACTCGATCATCGACGGCGTGACCGGGGTGCTGGTGGATGACCAGGCGGAGCTGGTTGACCGCCTCGAGCAACTGCTCGGCGACGCCGTACTGCGTGCCGAGCTCGGAGCCAAGGCACAGGCCCGCAGCCGTGAATTCACTTGGCAGCAAAGCGCTGCCGCCATGCTCAGCGTGCTGGAGTCGGTGCACAATGGCGCCGCCGTCAGTGGAGTGGTGGGAGACCGGGGGTACGACATTGTCGGCTGATCGACCGAAACCCAACCTGCTGCAGTACATCGCCTACTGCTACGGCAAGGTACTGCCCGCATCCATGAACGACTGGGTGCGTCACGACCTCGCGGGCAAGGGCGCTCGACGGCGCACTCTGGTTCGCGTCGCCATCCCCGGACTGCTGATCATCCTGCCCCTGTGGCTCATCCCGGCGACCACCTACATGCACCTGGCGATGTCGGCGCTGCTGTTCCTGCCGTTCCTCTACTTCGCCCACGCCCTGGACAAGATCTGGCGCACCCATCGTTTGCGCCAGCACGGGCTGGATCCCGAACTCGTCGACGAAATCGCCCGGCAGCGTGACGCACACATCCGCGAGGCCTACCGAAAGCGCCACGGCCACGCCGAGAATTGACGGCCAATCCCGCCAGCTGTCCGAGACCTTCTAGCGTCTGTTTCTTCGCGACGACCGCGGCGGGCTCAGCCGCCGGCCGCATCGGGGCGACGCCGGAGCGCGCCCACCGCCATCAGCGCGGCGCCGACCGCCAGCAGCGCGGCCCACACCAGGTGTGCCAACACCATCGCGACCCGCTTCCCCTGCGGCGCAACCGAACCCACGCCACTGACCCGGTAGAGCGCGAGGTCGCCGTCCCGGTAGGCGACCGGCAGCCTGGCCAGCGTCTGCTGGGCCGCACCGAAGGTCCCGGCCGTCCCGGATTCGACCACCACCCAGCCGACGCCCGCACCGGCCAGCGCGTCAGGTGGCGCCCCGGCCAGCAGCAGCCGCTGGGTCTCCCGCGCCTTGCTGCCCTCGCCGGGCACGATGACACCGGATACCGTCAGGTCGCCGGTGCTCAGCACGTCGGCGCGCAGCCAGCGCGGCAGCGGATCGAGCACCGGAGCCCTGCCGGCCCAGCGGAACTGCCGCATGCTTTCGGCGGGCAGTACCGCCACGGTGCCCGGCTCGCTGTTGACGATCCTCGCCACGGTCGCCCAGCCGGGTGGATAGTGCACCGGGGCGATCCGGCCCCACACGCCCCACACCAGGTCCGGAAGCACCGCGATCAACGCCGTCGCGCACACCAGCGCGGTCAGCTCCGGGCGGGCCCAGCGGCGCAGGGTGACCACCGCGCCCGCCCCCGCGAGCGCGTAGCCGGGCACCGCGAGCGCCACCCACTTCTGCCCGTCGCGGATCACGCCGAGGCCCGGGACCGCGTCGATCACCGCCTGCGCCGCCGCCAGACCCGGGCCGGTGGCCATCGCGGCGGGCAACACCACGCTGACGGCCGTGAGGATCAGCAGCGGCAAGGCCGGCGGTCGACGCAGGACCGTCGGCAGCCCGAGCGCCACCACCGCCACTAGCACCGCGGTCGCCAGCAGCGCGAACGGCGTCGTCCGCGAATACGGCGTGGCCTCGGCATTCCAGATGCCACCGAGCCCGGCCAGGCTGCCCAGCGTGCCGAGCGCCGGTTCGGCGCGGGCTGCGAACGCCTGCACCCCCGACGACTGCGGCGACCCCAGCGCGCCGCCGATCACCGCCGCGACCAGCCACGGCAGCGCGGCCAGCGCGGCGGCCACCAGCACGCCGGTGGCGCACCGGACGCGGGCGGTACCGCCGCCCGGAGCCGCGACGCAGACCAGCGCCACGACCGCGGCCAGGATCAGACCGGTGGGTGTCAGCCCGGCCAGCGCGATCCAGAACACCACCGCCGCCCAGACAACCCACGCCGGAGTTGCCGGGCCGCAGCGTAACCGGATGACCGCGCCGGCCACCCAGGGCAGGCAGCCGTACCCGACCAGCAGACTCCAGTGGCCCTGCAGCAGGCGTTCGGCGACATACGGGTTCCAGATCGCCAGCGTGGTGGCCACCAATTCACCGGGTAGTCCGGCGTCGGGCAGCAGCTGTCGACTCAGTCGTGCCGCGCCCCACCCGGCGCACATCAGCCCGGCCAGCAACAGCGCCTTCACCACGATGCCGCCGTCGATTACGGCGGAGCTGACGGCGATGAGGAAGTCCTGCGGCACCGCCCGCGGCGCGGTCCCGCCGAGGCCCAGCGCCGCGTCGGACAGATAGGAGCGCGGGGTGGACACCGCATCGCGGTGCAGCAGGTAGCCGGGTGCGAGCAGCGGTGCGGTAACCGCGACCGTCAGCGACAGTGCATACCCGGGCACCACCCACCGGACGGCCCGGCGGCCTCCCTGCATGCGGTCCTACCGATCCGGCGGCGGAGGCTCCCGGCGCTGCGCGGGCAGTTTCTCGGTGGCGGCCTCGGCGGCGGGCATCGGCCCGGTCTCGTCCTTGCCGAAGAAACCGTGGTCGGCGGTGTCCAGGCCGGGATCGATCAGCGCGGACTCCGCGCGCACACTGAACGTGCCCAGCAACGCCCCGCCGACCAGCGCGACGATGCCGGCCGCGGTGAAGCTGATCGGCAGGATGCGCGACCAGAGCGCCACCCGGTCCCGTTCGTCACGCGCGGCGGCCACCTGCGACTCCACTGTCTGCTCGTTGGAGGTGACCTTGTAGTCGGCCAGTGCCATCTCCGGCTTCAGCGGGTCCCGGGCGTAGTAGTGGTTGGCGTGCTCCTCGGCCTTGACGATGGTGCCGGTCACCGGGTCCACCCAGAAGGTGCGCTGCGCGGCGTAGTACCGCGTCATCGTGACCGGCTCGTACGGATCTCCGGGCAGACCCCACAGGGCGGCCCGGGCGGTCACCTCGCCGTCCTCGTCCTTGTCATACAGGGAGGCGTACTTGATCGGCTCGACGAGCTTGCCGTCGGCGTCGTAGCCGACGTTCTGGGTGAACCGGTAGGTGGTCAGCCCATTGACGTCGTCTTCACCGTCGTAGTTCGCATCGAACGGCTTCTGCGCAATCGGATCGAAGTACGGGTAGGTCTTCTTCTCGGTGTCGAACGGGAACCGGTAGGCCAGCCCCTCGTGCGGCAGCGCGATGTTGGTCGGCGGCTTGACGTCCTCCATGGTGCGCGGCTTCTGCACCGAGCCGCCCGGATGGGTGTCGTCGGACACCGCGAGCGCGGTGCTGCGGTTGAGGGTGACGGTGTCGACCATGGCGAGCAGCAGCCCGTTCTCCTGCTGCTTGTCGCTGCGGCGGACCGAGGTGCCGGCCTGCAGCGTCACCACGTCGGCATTGGCGGGCGACTCGACGGTGATCTGTTGCTGCGACACCAGCGGAACGTTCTTGTCGATGATGAACCGCTCACCCGACAGCGACGCCGGATCCAGCGCCGTTCCGGTGCCGTCGCTGACCAGGGACACGTCAATGCTCAGCGGGATCTTCTTGATCTTGCCCGCGGTGTAGGTCGACAACAGCAGCGCGGCGATGAGCAGGGCGGCTCCGAGCCCGATGATTCCGAATGCCGCGATACGCAACATGCCTGCGCGGTTCACGCTGCCGAGGCCTCCTTCTCCTGTCCGGTACCGCACGGTGTCGCTGCGGCAATTCTGCGGCGGAATGGCGACTGCAAATCCGTTTGACCCTAACAGCAGGAGTTAAGGCGCTGTTCGATTAGGAGGTCTGGGCCGCTCGTCCCGGCTGACGGTGTACCCGCTTTCGCACCCGGGCCTCGCACCGGCACACTGACTGCTATGGAACCGGTGGCGGAGAAGGTCGGAGGCACCCGCGGCTTCCTGCCCGCCGTCGAGGGCATGCGCGCGTGCGCGGCGATGGGCGTCGTCCTCACCCACGTCGCCTTCCAGACCGGCACCTCCCACGGCGTGCTCGGCCGACTGCTACACCGGTTCGACCTGGCCGTCGCGGTGTTCTTCGCCCTGTCCGGTTTCCTGCTCTGGCGCGGCCACGCCGCGGCGGCCCGCGGTATGCGGCACCGACCCCCCACCGGGCACTACCTGCGCTCGCGGCTGGTCCGGATCATGCCGGGATACCTGGTCGCGGTCCTTGTCATCCTCACGCTGCTGCCCGAGGCGAACCACGCCAGCCCCACCGTGTGGCTGGCCAACCTCACCATGACCCAGGTCTACGTCCCGCTCACCCTCACGGCCGGCCTGACCCAGATGTGGAGCCTGTCGGTCGAGGTCAGCTTCTACCTGGCGTTGCCGGTGTTGGCGCTACTGGCGCGGCGGCTGCCGGTCCGCGCCCGGGTGCCGGTGATCGCGGCGGTGGCGCTGGCCAGCTTCGCGTGGGGTCTGCTGCCCATCCATGCCCCGCAGGGCGTCAACCCGTTGAACTGGCCGCCGGCGTACGCCTCGTGGTTCGCCGCCGGCATGCTGCTCGCCGAGTGGACGGTGAGCCCGCTCGGCTGGGCCCACCGGCTGGCCCGCAACCGCTGGGCCATCACCGGTATCGCCCTGACGGCCTACCTGATCTCGGCCTCCCCGTTGGCCGGCCCGAAGGATCTGGTGCCCGCCACCCTGGGCCAGTTCGTGGTGCGCACCTCGATGGGCGCCGTCGTGGCCTGGGCACTGCTGGCACCGCTGGTCCTCGACCGGCCCGACGCCGCCCACCCGATCCTGGGCAGTCCGGTGATGGTGACGCTGGGCCGGTGGTCCTACGGGTTGTTCGTCTGGCACCTCGCGGCGCTGGTGATGGTCTTCCCGATGGTGGGCAGGTTCATGTTCAACGGCGGCATGGTGGTGGTGCTGATCCTGACCCTGGTGTTCGGCTTCGCGATGGCCGCGGTCAGTTATGCGCTGGTCGAGTCCCCATGCCGTAATGCCCTGCGCCGCTGGGAGTATCGGCGGGCAGCCGATCGCCGGTCCCCGGTGCCGGTTCCTCCGTTGGACAGTTCGGTTAGCGACACGCCCGAGCCTGTCGTCGCGCAATGACCTCGTCGCGAACCGCGGTGCGGCGCGCCTTGCCCGCGTCGTCGCGCAGCGGGGTGTCGACGAACTCCACGCTGCGCGGCACCTTGTAGTCCGCGAGCCGCTCGGCGACGAAGTCCTGTACGGCGGCCTCGTCCAGATCACCCTCGTGATGTACCAGCGCGTGCGGCACCTGGCCGAGGTCCTCGTGCGGCACCCCCACCACCAGGCAGGACCGCACGGCCGGATGTTCAGCCAGGGCGTTCTCGATCTCCGCGGGGTACACGTTGCGGCCGCCGACGGTGAACATGTCCACCCGGCGGTCGGCCAGATAGAGGTAGCCCTCCTCGTCGAACCAGCCCAGATCACCGAGCGAGTCCCAGCCGTCGCGGGTCTTGGCGGTGCTGCCGATGTAGCGGTAGGTGGGTGCGCTGCCCGGGCGGGGCCGCATGTACACCTCACCGACCACACCGGGCGGGCATTCGTTGCCGTCGTCGGCGAGCACCTTCATCTCGCCGGCCACCACCCGGCCCACCGAGCCGCGGTGGCTCAGCCACTCGGTGCCGCTGATGAAGGTCAGCGCCTGCAGTTCGGTGCCGCCATAGAGCTCCCACACCGCCTCCGGACCCAGGAGTTCGATCCACGCCTCTTTGATGTTCGGTGGGCACGGCGCGGCCAGATGCCACAGCCGGCGCAGCGAGGACAGGTCATAGGAGTCGGGATCGGCGCGGTAGACCGGCAGCAGCCGCTGCATGATGGTCGGCACCGTGGCCAGGTAGTTGACCCGGTGCTCGCCGATCAGGCGCAGGAAGGTCTCCGGGTCGAAGCGGCGCATCAAGACCAGGTGCTGTCCGGTCAGCAGGGCCAGCGTCGCCGAGGTCATCCCGGTGTTGTGGCTCAGCGGCACCGGCACCAGATGGGTGTCGGTGGGCAGGTTGCCCATCCCGAGTGCGATCAACTCGGCGGGGATGCGGCCCTCACCGCCCACCTCGATCAGTTTGGGCCGTCCGGTGCTGCCGCCCGAGGCCATCGACTTCCACGCCGGCGACACCGCCTCGGGCAGCGGGGCATCCGACAGCGCCGGGTCGCCGGTGAAATCGCCGTCGACCGATGCGACGATGCCCCGGGGGTCGGCACGGCCCACCAGCAGCGCGCGCGGCTTCAGGTCCAGCAGGGCGGCGAACTCGGCATCCGGCAGCCGCGCCGACAGCGGCTGCGGAATCGCGCCGAGCTTCCACACCGCGATCGTGGCCTGCACCCATTCGATGGAGTTGGGCAGTGCGATGGTCACGTAGTCACCGGGGCCCACCCCGAATTCGGCGTAGGCCCGGGCCAGCCGGTTGGTCACCGAATCCAGCTCGCCGCGGGTCACCGTCCGGCCGTCGCAGCTGACGGCGGGGGCATCGGGGTCCTCGGCGGCCAGCCGGCTCAGTTGCGTGCCGATGGGCAGGATGTCGTCACTCATCTGGGGCTCCCGGTGGTGAAGATTCGGCACGGGTTGTCCACGAGCATGGTGGTGATCTGCTCCTCGGTCACCCCGCGCGCCCGCAGCGCGGGCAGTACGTCGTGGTGGATGTGCAGGTAGTGCCAGTTCGGAGCGACCAGCGGCAGGGTCGCCTCGGGCAGCCAGTCGATGTAGCAGGACGCGTCGTGGGACAGCACCATCTTGTCGGCGTGGCCGCGTTCACACATCCGCGCGACGGTGTCCACCCGGTCGGAGAAGCTGAGCAGGAAGTCCAGCCCGAAGCGGTCCATGCCCAGGTAGGACCCGGCCGCGATGAGCTCCTCGAGGTAGTCCAGGTCCGTGGTGTCACCACTGTGCCCGATGATCACCCGGCTCAGGTCCACGCCCTCCTCGGCGAAGATGCGCTGTTGTTCCAGCCCGCGGCGGGTGCCCGCGTGGGTGTGGGTGGTGATCGGCACGCCGGTGCGGACCTGCGCCTGGGCGACCGCGCGCAGCACCCGCTCGACGCCGGGCGTCACGCCGGGTTCGTCGGTCGCGCACTTCAGGATCGCCGCCCTGACCCCGGTGTCGGCGATGCCCTCGGTGATATCGCGGACGAACAGGTCGGTCATGGTCTCGGGACCGCCCAGCCCGGTGCCGGGACCGGTGAAGTGGAAGTACATCGGTACGTCGTTGTAGGTGTAGACGCCGGTGGCCACCACGATCTGCAGGTCGGTCTGGGCCGCGACCCGCTGAATGCGGGGAATGTAGCGGCCGAGCCCGATGACGGTGGGATCGACGATGGTGTCCACGCCGACGGCCTTGAGCGCGTTCAGTTTCTGTACCGCGTCGGCCTCGCGAGCGGCCTCGTCACCCCAGCCTTCGGGGTAATTGGCGATGATCTCCGGTGACAGGACGAAGACGTGTTCATGCATGAGCACGACGCCGAGGTCGGTGGTGGCGATCGGGCCCCGCGCTGTCTGCACCGTTGTCATGGCTGCAAACCCTACGCGGAACGTGTTGCGGTATCGCCGCTTTCGTCGACAGTCCGCTTCCAGATCGGGGGCAGCGCCGATGCGGCCAGCGCACCGACGGAGATCAGCGCCAGCAGTTGCACCCAGGGGGAGTGCCCGATGTAGCCGTCCACCGACCGCCATGGGTATCGGGAGAGCACCGCACCGGCAAGGATCAGCGGCACCGAAGCCAGGGCGAGCGTCAGGCGGTCGTGCCGCCGTTCCCGATCGCGCAGCAGGTGCCCGGCGGCGATCGCGGCACCGAACACCACGACACCGGCTGCCCCGGCGATCACCGCGCCGGCCGCCAGCAGGCCGACGGCCCCGAGCACGCGGGGCGACCAGGGGCGCGCGGGCGGCAGGCTCGGCACCGGCCTGCGGGCCGGTACCAGGGCCATCAGTAGCAGCAGGGGCAGCAGGGCCAGTCCGGCAGCCAGTCCGGTGCGGTAGTTCGCGTTGGAGGGAAAGCTCAGCGTGACGGTGCCCTGTTCGCCCGCGGGCAGCACCCAGCCCTGCTGCCAGCCGTTGACCAGTACCGGTGTCAGCGTGACGCCGTCGGCGGTGTGGGCGACCCAGCCGGGGTTGATGCTCTCCGGGATCACCAGAACCCGTGATGTGGCCGCTCTGGCGACGGTCACCTGCCGCTGGTCCGGTCCCCACGCGGTGATGTCCGCGGGAGTGATTGGCGCCGTTCGTATTCCGGCCGCGAGCGGGCCGTCGAGTTCGGCGCCGTCGACGACGAAGGCCGGCCCGGGGCTGATCAGCAACTCCTGCGGTCCGGCGGGCAGTGCGATCGGTGTCGGGTCGCACGGCCGGGCCGGGATCGGCTCGCCGTCGAGCAGGTCGCCGACCGTGGTGCTCACCGACGTCTGAACGAAGCGTCCCGACACCGCCACGATCGGACCCTTGCCGCAGCCGACCTCGATCGCGCGGGAGCGGTTGCGCGCCCCGTCCGCCGGGGCGATCGGCTGACCGTCGGCGCCGAGCACGGCGAGCTCGGCCAGGCCCGGGGGTTTGAGCTGATCGAAACCCAGTGCCGTGCGGTCGATCACGTCGTCCCAGTCCAACAGGCTGATCCGGACGGTGTCGGTGACCCGCGGATGCAGTGCGACGGTCTGCGACCCCGCGTCGAGCCGGCGGACCTGCGGGCCGTCGCCCAGGTCGATGGCCACCATCTTGGGACGGGTGGGCAGTGGCGACATGCTCGGCGTGAGCCGCAGTCCGGTCACCTCGGCCGGGCGCGGCAGGGTCACGGTCAGTGTCGGGGCGCTGCGGTGGGCCACCACGTTCTGCTGTGCGGTCCACGCGGTGCGGGGATCGCCGTCGGTCGCCGCATAGGCGGAACCCTCGACGTCGATGAGGTCGGCGTCGCCGCGGGACCGTACCGTGCCCGCCTGAGCGATGAGGTCGGCGAGGTTGGGGCCCTGCCGCGCCCGCACCCACACCGTCGGCTGCACGGCGATGGCGGCGGGCACCGTCAGCGTCCGGCTCAGGGTCACCGGCTCCTCGGGGGCCATCGCCATCGACGCCGCGCAGTGCACACCGTCCGGGGCATCGGCACAACCGTCGCGGCCCAGCAGTTCGGAGCCGAGATCCCACAGCGCCACCGGTGAACCGGGTGACGGGGCCGGCACCACCACCGTGTGTCGCAGCTCGACCGGATGGGCGAAACCCGTTGCGTCGTATTGGGTTACCGACAGGTCCGTGATACCGAACTGCACGCCTGACGAGCCGTCGTTGGTGCCGACCGCGGTGATGCGCACCCACGGTGTCTCCCCGTACGGCAGGGCGATGGTCAGCGGCTTGCCGGGCTGCTCGAAGCGCACCGTCGTGGTGCCGTTCGACGTGGAGATCTGCAGGCGGCGAACCTGCGCGCCGACGGCCGTGGCGCTGGGAGTCACGGTGAGGTTGGCGTTGGTGACCGGGTGGTCGAAGTCGATCTGCAGCCACTGCCCGACGGCGGCCTGCAGTGAGTTGGACACCCACGCTGTCGCCGGATCGCCGTCGACGGCCGCGGCGGGCCCACTGCCCGGTGCCACGTTGGGCAGCGCGGTCGAGTCCGAGGACGAACTCGAGGCGGTGAGCCGACCGCCCGACCACGCGCCCTGCACAGGCTTGGCGCCCGGCATCGGGTAGTCGGGCACCCGGTTGAAGGTGTTGCGCCGGTCGCCGGGTGCCCGGATCGCCGACGCGTGGTCGTCGACACGGCCGTAGTCGATCTCGCGGTCGGCCGGGGTGTCGGTGACGATCACCCCGCGCCCCGGCGGCAGGGTCAGCCCCGCCCGTTGGGCGTCGGAGGCCAGCAGCACCGGACCCAGTGGTGGCTGGGTCAGCAGGCGCCGCCGTTCGTCGAGGCGCAGCAGGGATTCCGGACCGCCGTCGACGCGGGTCATATCGGTGGTGGCCGACAGGTAGGGCGCGCCGGGGTTCCCGGCGGCCGGTTGCACCCGGTAGATCTCGACGGCGGGGTAGAGCGGCCGCAGCCCGCTGTCGCTGATGAAGCCGTCCAGCGTGCCCGGTCCGACCGGGTCGCCGAACTGCGCGACCTTCTGCAGTCCGGCCGAGCCGTCGATGGCCCGGTGTACCAGCAGCGGTCGCGCCGAGCGGGAGCTGTCCGGATCCAGGTCGTTGCGGACCACGACATACGAGATACCTTGGCGGGCAAGGGTATCGGCGAGTCCGGCTGATGGCCGCCCCGCCGCCATCAGCCGCTGCACCGAGTCCAGCGCGCGGATGGTCTGCGGTGGGGTCAGAGGAATGGAATCCCTTACCCCCCAGGGCGTCCCGCCGAGAACCTGCAGAGGTTCGTCATGGCTGTTGCCCCACACCTCGGTGGCGAACGGCGCCCCCGGCACCACCAGCACCCGGCCCGGAACGGGCGTTCCGGTGTTATGCGCGTCGAGCCAGTCCGCGGCCTGATGCCAGTAATCCGGGATGGCCTTGAACACCCCGGGCGGGGTGAGCCGGAAGGTCCACGCCAGCGATGTCGCCACCGCCAGGGCCGTCATCACGACGATGCCGACCGCCACCCGCTTGTCGTCCTCGGGATGGGCGAACGCCCGGATCCACACCGGCCGCGGGGCGCTCCCCGGCAGCGGGATGCGACTGAGCAGGTGGGCCACCCCCAGCACGATCGGGATGCGGATCACCGGCTCGAGTTTGTGCACGTTGCGCAGCGGGGCGCCCGCGGCGTCGAGGAACGCCTGCACCTGATGCGCCCACGGCGAGCCCAGTCCGCCGGAGTATCCGGCAGCCAGCAGCACCACACCGATCAGCAGCATGGTGATCAGCCGTCCGCGGGCGGGCATTGATCGCAGCGCCAGACCGGCCAGCCCGCCGGCGGCCACCAGCGTGGTGGCCAGAATCGCCATCGGCTGGGTGACCAACGACGATCCCGCGGTGGCGTTGGGCGCGACGAACGGGGTCCAGCTGTCGGTGCCGCGCAGCAGTTCGGTCAGCGACGTCCATTGCGTGGTGACGCCCGAGGACTCGATGAAGTCCAGGAACGGCGGACTGATCCGGCCCAGCAGCACCAGGGCGACGGCCCACCAGGTGACCGCCAGCGCGGAGGCGACCACCCACCACGCGGTGAACCGCCACCAGCGCCGGTTCGGTCGGTGGCAGGCCCACCAGATCAGCGCGGGCAGGCATCCGGTGAGGGTGGCCACCGCGTTGACCGCCCCCATCAACGCCAGCGCGATACCGGCGCGGGCCGCCAGGACCCGCAGTGGTCTGGAATCCGGCTGCCCCCGCAGCGCCAGGATCACCGGCAGCAGCACCCACGGCGCCAGCATCATCGGCAGCGTCTCCGAGGAGATCGATCCCAGGGTCGTCAGCACCCGCGGCGACAGCGCGAACGCGACCGCGCCGATCAGCCGGGACGTCGGGCTGCCGATGTTCAGCGCCTCGGCGACCCGCAACAGCCCCCAGCAGCCCGCGGTCAGCAGCAGCGCCCACCACAGCCGCTGGGTCACCCAGCCCGGCACCCCGAGGGTGTCGCCGAGCAGGAAGAAAGCCCCGTGCGGAAACAGGTAGCCGTAGGCCTGATTCTGCGCCTGCCCGAACGGCAGATCGCTGTTCCAGAGGTTGGCCGCACGAGCCAGGAAGCGCAGCGGGTTGGCCGTGAGGTCGAGTTTAGTGTCCGGGGAGATCATCCCGGGGGACTGCGCGAAGCACAGGACGAGCGCGGCCGCGAAGACGCCGGCCAGCCAGCGCCTCGACAGCCGCGGGGTGGCGAGGGATACCTCGGTGACCGCGGGTGGCGGGGCGGTAAGCGTGCTCAGGCTAGCCGCGGTTGCCGTACTCGACGCGGTTGAGCACCGACGATGCCGGGTCACCGGGGGACAGCGGCGGCTTGGTGTCCTGCTGGACCATCAGCGTCACCCCGAAGATGGAGGCCGCCCCGAGCAGCAGCCCCACCACGATGCTGGCGGCAGCGGGCACCACGAACCGGCTCATGCTGGCCAACCTAGCACGCAGCACACCGGCGGTTGGACTCCGGCGACGGCCATGACAGCATGAGCGGATGGCCACACGCCTGCCCTCGATTCGCGCCCTCGCGGCCCTGGCATCCCTACCGGTGTTACTGCTGGCATGCTCCTCACCCGCCAACCGCACCGCACCGGCCTCATCCTCACCTGTCGCCGCGAGTCCGTCGGGCGGTGCCGCCGCGCTGGCCGGTCCGGTGCCGCCGCCCGCCGCGCCGGCGCCGCCGGTGTGTGGTGACCCCACCACGATGTCGACCCGCGACAAGCTCGCCCAACTGCTGATGGTCGGCGTGCGCAACGCGGCAGATGCCCGCGCGGTGGTGGAGAACTACCACGGCGGCGGCATCATGATCGGCAGCTGGACTGACCTGTCGATGCTCACCGACGGCTCGCTGCCCGATATCGCCAGCGCCGGGCCGCTGCCGCTGGCGGTCAGCGTCGACGAGGAGGGCGGCCGGGTGTCCCGGCTGGCCTCGCTGATCGGCGCGGCCCCGTCAGCCCGCGTGCTGGCCCAGACCAAGACTGCCGACGAGGTCTATCAGCTCGCCTTGGACCGCGGCCGGCAGATGTTCGGGCTGGGCATCACCATCGACTTCGCGCCGGTGGTCGACGTCTCCGATCAGGGTGACGACACCGTGATCGGCGATCGGTCGTTCTCCAACGACCCCGCGGTCGTCACCACCTACGCCGGCGCCTACGCACGGGGCCTGCGTGACGCCGGCCTGCTGCCGGTGCTGAAGCACTTCCCCGGCCACGGTCACGGCTCCGGGGACTCGCACACCGCCGGCGCGGTGACCACGCCGCCGCTCGCACAACTGATGCAGAGCGACCTGGTGCCCTACCGGACCCTGACGACCGAAGCGCCGGTTGCGGTGATGATCGGCCATCTCGAGGTGCCCGGGTTGACCGGCACCGACCCCGCATCGCTGAGCCCTGCCGCGGTGGACTTGCTTCGCAGCGGCGGCTACGGCGGTCCCGGCTTCAACGGTCCGGTGTTCAGCGACGACCTGTCCAGCATGGCCGCCATCTCGTCGCGCTACGGTGTGGCCGAGGCCGTGCTGCGGTCCCTGCAGGCGGGCGTGGATGTGGCGCTGTGGATCACCACCGATGAGGTTCCGGCGGTGTTGGATCGGCTGGAGAAGGCCGTGAACGGCGGCGAACTCAACATGGGTGCGGTCGACGCCTCGATCCTTCGGATGGGCAAGGGCCCCAACCCCCGCTGCGGCGGATAACCTGGGGCATCCGGCGGGTAGGAGCGCAGCGACCCGGGGATGGACAGCGGCGGGCAGGAGCGCAGCGACCCGGGGATAGACAGCGGCGGGGCCGGCCCGGTCACAGCAGGAGGCGACGACATGGCGGGTGGCACCAAACGGCTGCCCCGCGCCGTGCGTGAGCAGCAGATGCTCGACGCCGCCGTGCAGATGTTCTCGCTCAACGGCTACCACGAGACGTCGATGGACGTCATTGCCGCCGAGGCGCAGATCTCCAAGCCGATGCTCTACCTGTACTACGGGTCGAAAGAGGAGTTGTTCGGTGCGTGCCTCAGCCGGGAGTTGACCCGCTTCATCGAGGCGGTGGGCGCCGACATCGACCTCAAACAGTCGCCGCACGACCTGCTACGCAGCACGATCCTGTCGGTGCTGCGCTACATCGACGCCAACCGGGCGTCCTGGATCGTGCTGTATACCCAGGCCACCAGCTCACAGGCCTTCGCGCACACCGTGCGGGAAGGCAGGGAGAAAATCATCGACATGGTGGCTCGACTGCTCGAGGAGGGCACCCGGCACCCCGAGCCGGACACCGACTTCCACATGATGGCCGTTGCACTGGTGGGCGCGGGCGAGGCCGTCGCGACCCGGGTCAGCACCGGCGACGCCGATGTCGACGAGGCAGCGGAGTTGATGATCAACCTGTTCTGGCGCGGCCTGAAGGGTGCCCCCGCGGAGCGGGAAAGCCACTCGGTCAGGTCGCAGTGATCTGAGTCTGCACTCAGATCGCGGTTCTACGCGGATGACGATCTGCTCGGAGACTCGACGCGGCGAGCGCAGACTCGGGCCTACAGCGCCCGCACGCTCCCGGTCAGATGCGGGTAGCCCTTGGCGATGTTGCGCAACGCCAGGTCCCAGCCGTCGGCAACCCGGTCGACGTAGACCCCGGCGCTCGCGGGCAGCACCACCGGCTTCCCGAACTTCACCGCATAGCTGACCGCGCCCGGCAGCTGGCCCTCGATGTTCGCCAATATTGCTGCGGCACTGAACATTCCGTGGGCGATGACGGTGGGGAACCCGAACAGCTTGGCGCCCAGCGCATTGGTGTGGATCGGGTTGTGGTCCCCGCTGACCGCGGCGTAGCGCCGGATCTGCCCCGGGGTGATCCGCAGAATGGCGTTGGGTGGCGGCAGTTTCGGCGTCTTGGGCGGTTCCGGCTTGGGCTCGCCGGACAGGCTGGTGCGTTGCTGGTGCAGGAACGTGGTGACCTGATGCCACGCCGTCTCGTTACCGACGCTGACATCGGTCAGGACGTCGACCAGCAGTCCCTTGCGGTGCTCGCGCAGGTTCTTGGCGTGTACCCGGGCCGAGACCGTATCGGTGACGGCGATCGGCCGGTGCTGGGTGATGCGGTTCTCGACGTGCACCGCCCCCATTGCCGAGAACGGGAAGTCGAAGCCGGTGATCAATCCCATCACGGTCGGGAACGTCAACGCGAACGGGTAGGTCAGTGGGACGGTGTCGCCGTAGCGCAGGCCGGTGAGCGCGCAGTACGCGGCGACGTTCGACCGGTCGATCGCCAGTTCGTCGACGCTGAGTGTGCGGTTGGGCAGGGTGTCGCCACGTGGGATGAGGGGCAGCGCTCCCGCGGCGGCCCGCACCAGATTCATCAGCCCGTTCGGCTGCTCACCGCCGGCCATCACGCCCCCAGCATGGCCTGGCCGCACACCCGGATCACGTTGCCCGTCACCGCATTCGACGCCGGGCTGGCGAAGTAGGCGATGGTCTCGGCGACGTCGATGGGCTTGCCGCCCTGATACAGCGAGTTGAGCCGGCGGCCGACCTCGCGGGTGGCCAGTGGGATCGCGGCGGTCATCGCGGTCTCGATGAAGCCCGGCGCCACCGCATTGATGGTGATGCCCTTCTCCGCCAGGACGGGTGCGAGCGCCTGGGTGATGCCGATCATTCCGGCCTTCGTCGTGGCGTAGTTGGTCTGGCCCCGGTTCCCGGCGATGCCGGCCATCGACGACAGCCCGATGATCCGGCCACCCGCACCGAGGCTGCCGTTGCCGACCAGTCCCTCGCTGAGCCGTTGCGGGGCAAGCAGATTCACGGTCAGTACCGCATCCCAGCGGGCATCGTCCATGTTGGCAAGGAGCTTGTCGCGGGTGATGCCCGCGTTGTTGACCAGGATATCGGCCCGGCCGCCATGATGTTCGCGGAGGTGTTCGGCGATCTTGTCCACCGCGTCCTCGGCCGTGACGTCCAGCGGCAAAGCGGTGCCGCCGACCTTGGTCGCCGTCGCTTCGAGAGCGGACGCAGCGCCTTCGACGTCGATCGCCACCACCGTGGCGCCGTCGCGGGCGAAGACCTCGGCGATGGTTGCGCCGATGCCGCGCGCCGCGCCGGTGACGACGGCGACCTTGCCGGCGAGTGGCTTGTCCCAGTCGTCGGGCCGGCTGGCGTCGGCCGCGCCGACGTGGAACACCTGTCCGTCGACGTAGGCCGACTTGGCCGAAAGGATGAAGCGCATCGTCGATTCCAGGCCGGTGGCCGCCGGTTTGGCGTCCGGCGCGAGATACACCAGCGCAACGGTGGCGCCCCGGCGCAGTTCTTTGGCCAGTGAGCGGGTGAACCCCTCCAGGGCGCGCTGGGCGATGTGCTCGTCGGTGCCCGCGGTCTGGTCCGGGGTGGTGCCGACGACGACGACCCGCGCGCAGGGCGCCAGGTTGCGCAGCAGTGGGGTGAAGAACTCGTAGAGGCCGTGTAGCTTGGCCGGCTCGGTGATGCCGGTTGCGTCGAAGACCAGGCCGCCGAACGAGTCCGCCCAGCGGCCCCCGATGTTGTTGGCCACCACGTCGTAATCCTCGGCCAGCGCGGCCCGCAACGGCTCCACGACGCGGCCCTCGCCGCCGATCAGCAACGCGCCCGGCAGCGGCGGTTCGCCCGGGCGGTAGCGCCGCAGCGGCTCGGGCTGCGGCACGCCGAGTTGCTTGGCCAGAAACGATCCTGGCGCCGAGTTGACGACTTGGGTGAACAGGTCGGAAGCCACTGCTGAGCCTTTCGAGTTTGCGGAGCTGTGGGATCGGGAACGAACTTACTCCAGAGTAAGAAGCGTCCGTAGTATGGGTCCTATACCCATCCCGAACCAAAGACAAAGCGGAGATCGACGTGGCCACTAGCAGTCAAGACAAGCGAAGGGTTGCCGTTCTCGGCGGCAACCGGATCCCGTTCGCACGGTCCGACGGCGCCTACGCCGAGGCCTCGAACCAGGACATGTTCACCGCAGCCCTGGCCGGTGTGGTGGACCGGTTCGATCTGCGGGGCGAGCGGCTCGGCGCGGTGATCGGCGGCGCGGTGCTCAAGCACAGCCGGGATTTCAACCTGATGCGGGAGAGCGTGCTGGGCAGCCGGCTCTCGCCCTACACCCCCGCGATCGACCTGCAGCAGGCCTGCGGCACCGGCCTGCAGGCGGCCATCGCCGCGGCCGACGGGATCGCGGCGGGCCGCTACGAGGTGGCGGCGGCCGGCGGGGTGGACACCACCTCGGACGCCCCGATCGGACTCGGCGACAACCTGCGTCGCACCCTGCTCGGGCTGCGGCGGGCGAGGTCGAACGTGGAACGGCTCAAGCTCGTCGGCAAGCTGCCCGCCGCGGTGGGTGTGGAGATCCCCACCAACGGCGAGCCCCGCACCGGGCTGTCGATGGGCGAGCACGCCGCCATCACCGCCAAGGAGATGGGCATCAAGCGCGTCGATCAGGACGAGCTGGCCGCGGCCAGCCACCGCAACATGGCGGCGGCCTACGACCGCGGCTTCTTCGACGACCTGGTCACCCCGTTCCTCGGGCTCTACCGCGACAACAACCTGCGGGCGGACTCCACCGCCGAGAAGCTCGCCAAACTCAAGCCGGTGTTCGGGGTGCGCAACGGCGACGCCACCATGACCGCGGGCAACTCCACCCCGCTGACCGACGGCGCCTCGGTGGCGCTGCTGGCCAGCGAGGACTGGGCGGCCGCGCATTCGATCCAGCCGCTGGCCTACTTCATCGACGCCGAGACCGCGGCGGTCGACTACGTCAACGGCGCCGATGGCCTGCTGATGGCGCCCACCTACGCCGTCCCCCGGCTGCTGGCCCGTAACGGCCTGAGCCTGCAGGACTTCGACTTCTACGAGATCCACGAAGCCTTCGCCTCGGTGGTGCTGGCCCACCTGCAGGCCTGGGCATCCGAGGAGTACTGCAAGGAGCGGCTCGGCCTGGACAGCGCGCTCGGTAGCATCGACCGGAGCAGGCTCAACGTCAACGGCTCGTCCCTGGCGGCCGGCCATCCGTTCGCCGCGACCGGCGGGCGGATCGTCGCCCAGCTCGCCAAGCAGTTGGCCCAGAAGAAGGCCGAGACGGGTGCCCCGGTGCGCGGATTGATCTCCATCTGCGCCGCCGGCGGGCAGGGCGTGACGGCCATCCTGGAGGCCTGACCAGTACCGGCGAGGCGGCCGAAAAATCCGAGCAAAGAATTGACTTGTTTTGTAACGATCAGGTTCGGGTAGTCGATATCCCGGATAGCTCCGTGTTGCCGTCTGACCCCCCGACCCGACGGCAACACGGGGCATCCTCTTTGGTCGGTCTTATTGACGCGACCGAAGGACCGCCGCTGGAGCGGAGGGGACCCCAGCGGCGGTCATTTCTGTCCGGGGCGTTCCCCATCGATCAGGCCGGATTGCACCAGTGCGGCGTCGACGAATCGCTGCACGGGGCGGGCCTGGAAGAATCCCGTGTGCCCGCCGTGGTACCAGCCGATGTCCGGTCGTCCCCAGTGCTCCCAGAGCTGCAACACCTGCTGACGCGGATGCACGATCCGGTCGGCCACCCCGGCGTAGATGAACCGGCCGCTGGCGGGCACCTTCGGTTGCATCGACAGCGGCGAGATCATCTGGCCGATCGGTGCGGCCAGGTCCAACGTGGCCCGGCGCGGATCGTCCGCGGCCAGCCCGGCGTGCCTGCCCAGTAGCTCGACCAGATTCGCCGGCGGCACCCCGAGGATGGCGCACGTCAGGTGTTCGTCGAGGCTGGCGACCAGTGCCGCGATGTAGCCACCCAGCGAAATGCTGGTCAACCCGATCTGCCCATCGGGGTCCTGGGCCCGGATCCAGGCCAGCACCCGGCGGACGTCCCATACCGCCTGTGCGGTGGCGTGGACGTCGTCCATCACATCCTCGCCGGGGAACACCGCCCCCTTGGGCAGTCCGTTGGCGCGCGGTCCATGCATCGGCAGCACCGGCAGCACCACGTTGAGGCCGAAGTCCTCGTGCAGATGCCAGGCCCGGAACAGGGTGAGGTCCAACGCCGCCCGGCCCATCTCGGTGCCGTGCACGCACACCACCCAGGGGCGCGGCTCGTCGTGCCTGAGCATCAGCGCGTACTCCCGGTGATTCCCGGTGTAGCTCAGCCAGCGGTCGCGGCCCGGTTCCTCGGCGAAGGGCTCGTAGCCGCTGACGAACGACAGCCGCTGGTGGGTCCGGCCGCGGCTGGTGTAGGCCTTGACAGTGACGTCGGTCGGGGCCGGCGGCGCGGTGAAGAACCCCTGGGGTTTCTCCAGCCAGCCCCGCTTGCGGTAGAGCTCGACCGCCTGGGCCACTTCTCCGTTGATTCGCTGGTAGACCTGCGGGCTGCTCAGTGGCCGCTTCCACCGCAGCCCCACCAGGACGATCTCGTCTCGCAACGCGTGGGTGGCCAGGGACAGGGTGGGCCGGGCGACGGGGAGTTCGCCGCGGGTGCCGTCGAGGTAGGCGCCCCAGGACCGGGCGTAGTAGCCGCCCGCCTTGGTGAGCGGGGAGATGATCGTTCCCAGGGGCCCGCCGTTAGCCGCGGGCTTGGCGGCGGGCGCCGGTTTCGCGCCGTCCGCGTCTTTGCTGTCGGAGACCCCCATGACTATGACGGTAGCGGCCCGGCGGCCAGCGGTAAGGGACCAAGGTCCCGGCGAAGGTCAGTTCGGTCCCCGAGACGACAGTGGCCCCGGGACGGGCAGTCCCGGGGCCACTGTCTTTCGACCGGTTAGAAGGCCGCTTCGTCGAGCTCCATGATCTCGTTGTCGATGGTCTCGATCACCTGACGCGTGCTGGTCAGCAGCGGCAGCATGTTCTTGGCGAAGAACGACGCCACCGCGATCTTGCCCTCGTAGAACGAGCGGTCGGCACCGGTGGCACCGGCGTCCAGCGCCGCCACCGCCGCCACGGCCTGACGCTGCAGCAACCAGCCACTGACCAGGTCGCCGACACTCATCAGGAAGCGCACCGAGGCCAGGCCGACCTTGTAGATCGACGCGGAGTCCTCCTGGGCGGCCATCAGGTAGCCGGTCATGGCCGCGGCCATGGCCTGCACGTCCTCAAGGCCCTTGGCCAGCAGTTCGCGCTCAGTCTTCAACCGGCCGTTGCCCGACTCGTTCTTGATGAACTCATCGATCTGGCCGGCCACATGCCCCAGCGCCACACCCTTGTCGCGGATGATCTTCCGGAAGAAGAAGTCCTGCGCCTGGATGGCGGTGGTGCCCTCGTAGAGCGAGTCGATCTTGGCGTCGCGGATGTACTGCTCGA
>CAZHUU010000068.1:19103-24000 GCA_964535335.1 uncultured Mycobacterium sp. | reverse complement strand
CCGCCGAACGCGCCGCCGATCTCGGCACCCGACGTGCCGATGTTGACGTTGGCGATGCCGCAGTCCGAGCCGTCCGCGGCCAGGAACCGCTCTGCCTCCCGGACGTCGGTGGTGAAGATTGCCGACGAAAGACCCTGCGGCACAGCATTGTTGAGCGCGATCGCCTCGTCGAGGCTGTCGTAGGTGAGCACGTACAGGATCGGCGCGAACGTCTCGGTGTGCACGACGTCGGTCTGCGCGGGCATCCGCACCACCGCCGGCGCGACGTAGAAGGCGTTCTCACCTTCTTCGCCGCCGATCTCGTGCCGGTCGCCGCCGATTACGTCCCCGCCGTCGGCGCGGGCCTGCTCCAGGGCGCCGACCATGTCGCGGTAGGCGGTCTCGTGGATCAGCGGCCCCACCAGCGTTCCCTCGGCGGCCGGGTCACCGATCGGCAGCGTGCGGTAGGCGGCGGCGATCCGCTCGACCAGGGCGTCGGCCACCGACGCGTGCACGATCAGCCGCCGCAGTGTGGTGCAGCGCTGACCAGCGGTGCCCGCGGCCGAGAACACGATGGCGCGCACGGCCAGGTCGAGGTCGGCCGACGGCGTCACGATGGCCGCGTTGTTGCCGCCGAGTTCGAGCAGCACCCGGCCGAACCGCCCGGCCACCCGCGGGCCGACCTCCCGGCCCATCCGCACCGATCCGGTGGCCGACACCAATGCCACCCGCGGGTCGTCGACCAGCAGCTCGCCGACCTCGCGGCCGCCCAGCACCAGCCGGCTGACTGCGGCCGGCGCCCCGACGTCGGCGGCGGCGCGCTCGATGAGCGCCTGGCAGGCGACCGCCGTGAGCGGGGTCAGCTCCGAGGGCTTCCACACCACGGTGTCGCCGCACACCAGGGCGACCGCGGAGTTCCACGCCCACACGGCCACCGGGAAGTTGAACGCGGTGATGACGCCGACCACACCCAGCGGGTGCCAGGTCTCCATCAACCGGTGGCCGGGCCGCTCGGAGGCGATCGTCCGGCCGTACAGCTGGCGGGACAGCCCGACGGCGAAGTCGCAGATGTCGATCATCTCCTGCACCTCGCCGAGGGCCTCGGAGGTGATCTTGCCCGCCTCGATGGTCACCAGGGCGGCCAGATCGGCCTTGTGGGCGCGGAGCAGTTCGCCCAGCCGTGCCACGAGTTGGCCACGCACCGGGGCCGGCGTGCTGCGCCACTCCGAAAATGCCTGCGCCGCTTCGGCAATCGCGGCTGCGGTCGCCGCGGTGGTGGTCTCGGCGACGCTGAACAGGACCTCACCTGTCAGCGGCGTGCTGGCCTGTTGGCCGTGCACACCCGGCTCGGCCAACTCGACGCGGGCGCCGATGGCGTCGAGGGCGTGCCGGACCCGGCCCTGCAGGTCGGCGCGGGTGGGAAGCGCGGTGGTGGTGGTGGTGCTCATGCGGGCGGCTCCTGCGCGGTTGCTTCGTACAGTTCGTAGGGATCGTGGATGTGATGGTCGATGGTGCCCGCCATCCAGTCCAGTGTGTAGCCGGACTCGTCGGCGAGCGTGGTGGCCTCGGAGTCGGTGTCGAGGTTGGAGCGGAAGATCCCCGCCGCCGAGGCGGGCAGGAAGTCCTCGTAGACCACCGGCGTCGCCGGGTCTCCGCGGTGATAGTAGGCCAGCCCCTGGGCGGCCATTTCGTCATCGCTGGACGGGAAGTACTCGTGCCACACCGCGGCCGGGTCCGGCGCGGCCATGGCGGCGTCGTAGCGTTCGCGGCCCTTGACGGTCAGCGCCACCCCCCGGGCCTCGACCTCACCGAACCGCACCCGCAGGGTGCCCTCGGTGACGGTACCGTCGGCCTCCCGGAATCGGCGCGGCTCGGCGAGCGCGCGAAAAGAGGTCTGCCGCAACAGCACATCGGGTCCGTCGGTGCGCGGCGGTCCCTGGATCGCGTCGATCATCGAGATACCGCGTTCGGTCATCCGGCGGTACAACTCGTCGATGTCGAGCACCCGCGGCGTGAGGTGGTTGATGTGGGTGGTCGGCACGCCGGCGATGTCGGCGGCCACCCCCGAGACCGCGGTCAGCTCGGTGTACCAGGCCCGGTCGACGGGTTCGGACGACAGCGCGAAGGCGGCCACCGCGTCGGCGACGAAACGCTGGGCCTGCTCGCCGTCGCAGCCGCCCCGGGCGGCGATGCCGCGTGCGGTCTCGATCAGCGCGGGGTCGAGCAGGGTCCGCGACTGCAGGAATCGCTCGACCCGCCCGCGCAGGTCGGTGTCGAAGAACCGGGTGTCGCGGCTGGCCAGCATCGAGGTGAAAACCCGAAACGGGTTGCGGGCCAACTCCGCGGCGTCGACCGGCCGGAAAGCGGTGGACACCACCGGAACCGGTGACGCCGCCTCGCGCAGGTCGTAGAACCCGACCGGGTACATGCCGAACGCGGCGAACAGGTCTGCCACGTCCGCCAATTCGCCCGGGGTGCCGACCCGGATGGCGCCGTGGCGTTCGGCGGTGACCCTGGCCAGCGAGCCGAGCCGCTCGGCCTGCGGGTGCGACGCCACGTGGTCGCGGTTCACCGCCTCGCTGACCTCGACCAGGGTGGTGTAGGCGGGCACCTCGGTGCCGTAAATCGCCGACAGCGCGGCGGCGAATCGGGCCCGCAGTTGCCAGATCTCGACGTGCGGTGCGCTCATCGGGCACCCCGGCTGGGATAGTGTGCGGCCATGGCGGACGGCGCGGAGCACCCCCGCGATCTCGACGAGATCGACCGCACCCTGGTGCATGAACTGGTGGCCGACGGCCGGGCCACACTGGCGCACCTGGCCGCCACCACGGGCCTGTCGGTGTCGGCAGTGCAGTCCCGGGTGCGCAGGCTGGAATCGCGCGGGGTGGTGACCGGATACACCGCGCGGGTGGACCCGGAGGCGTTCGGGCAGATGCTGTCGGCGTTCGTGGCCATCACCCCGCTCGATCCGTCGCAACCCGATGATGCGCCCACTCGCCTGGAACACATCGCCGAAATCGAGTCGTGCTACTCGGTGGCCGGTGAGGAGAGCTACATCCTGTTCGTGCGCGTCGAGTCGCCGCGGGAGTTGGAAACGCTGCTGCAGCAGATCCGGACCGCCGCGAATGTGCGCACTCGAAGCACGATCATTCTAAACACATTTTACAGTGATCGCGTGTATCTGCCGGAATAGTTCCGGTCTTGACAATGCTATGCGCTAGATTTTCTAGCCGCGGGGCCGCTTGGCGGGTGCTTTCTTCGCCGGGGTCTTCTTGGCCGGAGTCTTTTTGGCCGAAGCCTTCTTGACGGCCTTCTTGGCCGAAGCCTTCTTGACGGCCTTCTTGGCCGGCGCCTTCCTCGCGGGCGCCTTCTTGGCCGGGGCCGGGGCAGCGGCTGTCCTGGTCGGGGCCTTGATCGGGGTGACCGATGCGATCGGCGCCGCCTGCAGCTCCTCCTCACGCTCCTCGAGTTCGGAGAAGTGCCGAGCGACCAGCGCCGACCCCAGTCCCATGGCCAGGGCCACCGGCCAGTCGATCAGTTCCAGCACCGCCAGCCCGCCCAGCACGCCGTAGAAGGCCAGCTGGTCGGGCGGCGGCACATGCACGGTGCCGACCAGCGGCAACCGGATGGCGAACCGCTGCGCCGCCGCCACGCGCCGGGAGGCGTCCCGCTGGGCCGACATCAGCGACCTAGTCATTGAGAACATGTTCGTGTCCTGTTCACTTTCGCGATCCATTCAGGTTACTGGGCTTCGCTGTCCTGAAGTCGTGACCAACGCTCTGCGCCTCAGCGGACCCGACGCCCTCGTCATGGTTGGCGTCCGACTGCTGACGCCCCCGGTTCGAGAGATCTACGCCCTGCTGGTCCAGGCCGGCATCGTCGTCGTCGACGACTGACCCGAACGTCTCGTACAGCTTCTGCCCGACCCGTTCCAGCACCGCGGGAGCCGCCGCCGACAGCGAGGCGGCGACCGCGGTGGCGAGGAAGGCCTGACCCCAGCCCAGCGGATCCACCGGGGTACAGCCGAAGATCTGGCTCACCCCCGGCGTGCTGATGACCCCGGCCAGCACCAGGAACGATCCGGCAGCGGTCGAAACCACCAGCGGCCCATGGGAATCGGCCAGGGTCTGGGCCAGCTGGGTGGACACCAGCCCGATCAGTGCGATCGTCGCCGCCCGGCGCTGCGTTCCGGTCAGCCGGCCCATCAGCCAGGCCAGGGTCGCGCCGGTGGTGGTGGCCGTACCCCGGATGGCGATCGCCCGCCACAGCGCCGCCTCGTCGCGGTCCAGCGCCTCGGTGCCGTCCTGATTGCTGACCGCCAGCGCGGCGGCGGGCAGCGCGTCGGTGAGCATGTTCACCAGTAGCATCTGCCGCGCGTTGAGCACCGATCGCCCGGTGGCCAGGCTGGTGATCAGGGCGAACGCCACCTCACCGGCGTTGCCGCCGAGCAGCATCGACACCGCCGACTGCACCCGGCGCCACAACTGCTCACCCTCGTCGAGGGCGTCGACCAGGGCCTCGATCCGGCCGTCGAGCAGCATCACGTCCGCGGCGGTGCGGGCCGGGTCGCTGCCCGGGGCGGCCACGCCGATGCCGACGCTGGCGGCCCGGATCGCCGCCGCGTCGTTGGCGCCGTCACCGACCATGGCGGTCACCAGGCCGATGCGTTCCAGCGTCTGCACCACGTCGACCTTGTGCTCCGGTGACATCCGGGCGAAGACCCGGCACTCGACCACCGCGGCCTCGCGCTCGTCGATCGACATCGACTCCCACTCACTGCCGGTGATCACCTGTTCTTCGCCGACCGCCAGACCGAGGTCGTTGGCGATGACGGCGGCGGTCACCGGATGGTCGCCGGTGATCAGCCGAACTCCGATTCCCCGATCGCCCAGTTCGGCCAGCAGTGGGGCGGCGCTGG
>CAZHUU010000068.1:0-19093 GCA_964535335.1 uncultured Mycobacterium sp. | reverse complement strand
GGGGTGTCGGCCAGGCCGAGCAGCCCGATCGGCGTCAGCCCGGCGCCGCACAACCGCTCCATTGCGGCCGGGTCCGCAACCGCCTCGGCGGCCTGTGCCGGGGTCAGCGTGCGTTCGGCCACCGCCAGTACCCGCAACCCCTTGGCGGCAAGCCGGGCGATCGTCGGCGCCAGCCGGTCGCGGTCGCCGGTCAGCGCCGCCGAGAGCACCTCGGGCGCGCCCTTGATGGTCAACCGGCGGCCCACCAGCGCGGCGGCGAACGGGCGCCCGGACTGGAACGGCAGGTAGGCGTCCCGGTCGGGGGCGTCGGTGTCGCCGGCGGCCCGGCGGATGGCGGCGTCGGTGGCGTGGTCGGCCCGGCCGTTACGGGCGAACACCGTGCTCAGCGCGGCCGAGACGACGTCGTCGCGACGGCGGCCGCGCACCGGCTGCACCTGTTTGACCTGAAGCCGGTTCTCGGACAGCGTTCCGGTCTTGTCGAAGCACACCACGTTCAGCCGGGCCAGCGCCTCGACCGAGTTCGCGTTGCGGATCAGCACGTGCTCGCCGGACAGCCGCCGGGCCGCCGCCAGCTGGGCCAGCGTGGCGACCAGCGGCAGTCCCTCGGGCACCGCCGCCACCGTCAGCGCCACCGCGCTGCCGACCGCCTCGCGCAGCGGCGTGCCGCGCAGCACCGAGAACAGGCCGACCGCGGCACCGCCGGCCAGGCTCCACGGCAGCGCCCGGCTGGTGATCCGGGCCAGTTGGCGCTGCAGCCCGATCTCGCGGCTCTTCGTCGGCGCCATCGCCATCGCACGGTGCATCTCGGTGCTGCGCCCGACGGTCGTCACCACCGCCACTGCGGTGCCGGCCACCATCGTGGTGCCTGCGTAGACCATGCCGGACCGTTCGGCGAGCGGGGCTCCGGGCGTCGGATCGGTCGCCTTCGGGACCGGCAGCGACTCACCGGTCAGGGTGGACTCGTCGACCTCGACGTTGGCGGCCGCGATGAGCCGGGCGTCGGCGGGCACCACCTCACCGGCGTGGATCCGGATCACGTCACCCGGGCGCAGCGCCCCGGCCGGGACGTCCTCGGTGGCACGGTCGTCCATGGGGCCGTCCAGCGGGCCGACGCACCGGCGCGCCAGCGGGTCCTGGACGGCGAGCAGGCGGCGCAGCACCCGCTCGGCGTGCAGTTGCTGTTCGGAGGACAGCGCGGCGTTGGCTAGCAGCACCCCGCCGACGAGCGCGGCGTCCAGCGGCGAGCCGAGGATGGCGCTGGCGACGGCGCCGGTCGCCAGGATCGGCGTGATCGGGTCGGCCAGGTTGGTGCGCATCTCGCCGACGAACTCCCCGGCCAGCGACCAGCTGGCCGACGCCGCCCGCCCGGCCAGCCGGGCGGGTGCGAGCAGCGGGTTGGGTGGCGCCGCCGGTTCCCGGGGCGCCGACGGCGGTCGGGGTAGCAGGCGCTGCACGTCGGCGACGGGCAGGGCGTACCAGTCGTGGCCGGGCTCGGGCTCGGGCAGCGTCTCGCCGAAGACCCGGCTGCCGGCGTTGAATCCGGCCCACAGCCCGCCGAGCACACCGGCGTTGACCGATTCCGGCCCGTAGCCCGGCACGCCCGGGATGAGCATCAGGGCGCCGATTGCGGAGCTGGACAGGGCCAGCTGCACGCCTCGGTTGCTGGCCGCCCGGGCCGCGGGCATGGCGCGCAGGATCCGCCACACCGCGGGCAGGTCGGGGACGAACAGGTCAGCGCCCCACGGCGGCACCGCGCCGCGGGTGATGCCGATGGTGATCCCGGCCCGGTGCGCGGCGGCCATGTCGGCGGTGGTCACCAGCACCACCGTCGCGCAGTCGGCACTCACCTGCTCGACGACGCCTGCCACGGTGTCGTCCAGCGAGCCGGTCATCGGGAACAGGGTGTCGAAACCCTGTGCCAGCGAACGCAATCCGTCGTCGTCGACCGAGACCACCCGCACGCCGGCGCGGCGGGCCTCGGTGACAACGGTGGTGGCGAACGGATCGCGCACCGGACTCACCAGTGCCGCGCCAGTTCTCCCGGCGCCGCGGATCGTCGACAACTTGTGCCAGCCGGGGCCCAGTCTGCCGTCGTCGAGCGCGAACTGGGCGGCCTCCCACGCCTTGGTGCGGTGCGAGTTGGTCACGCCGCGGACCCGGGTGATGGTCAGCGCGTCGGTGTAGAGCGCGCGCGGGTCGATGACGATGACGTCGACGCGGTCCAGTGCACGCAGCACCCGGGGGCGCACCACCAGCACGTCGTGCTGGCTTGTCAACCCGCGGGTCATCGCACAGCCGAACGCCTCCCGGGTGGCCCGGGTGGGCTTGGGTGCGGTCACCAGGGCGGCGGCGCCGGTGATGGACGGATTTCGGGACAGCGCGCCGATCACCGCGGCGGCGCTCAGGCCGATCCAGCCGAACCGGTTGGCGAACTCCTCACCGGGCCCGGCGGCGAAGATCGCGGTGCCCAGTGCCGGCTCACCACCCTGGGGCGGGTTCTGGGCCAGCACCTCCTCGTGCCGAGCCCAGGCCAGCCGCGCGTTCCACGCCTCGACGGTGAGCATGCCGCGGGCCACCGCCTCGGCGGCCGCCGACGTGGGCGACACGGTGAGCGCGGCGGTCAGCGAATTGGCAAGCGAGAACAGCAGATCGGTGCCCGAGTGGCCGAGCCGACGGACCAGCTGATGACGCACCATGGGGATGTGGTCGGCCAGCGTCGGGACCACCGACACCAGGTCGGGCAGCCCCGGCAGCCGGACCGCGGTGCCGGCGAGCGAGACGCCGAGGGCGACTGTCGCGGCGCCCGCGCCGACCGCGCGGGCCACCAGGACGGAGTCGTCGCCGGGCAGCGTCAGGGGACGGTGCCGGTGCACGGGTACGGTGCGTGCCCGGCGCTCGGCGGCGGCGACCACGTCGGTCAGGCGCTCCGCGGGGCCGCCGGGCGCAACGGTGACCACCAGCCGGGCGACCGCGCGGTTGATCACCGCGTCGGTGACACCGGGTACCGCGCGCACCGAGGCCAGCACCTCCTCGGCGATGGCGTCGGCATCCGGTCCGGTCATGCCGCGCAGTTCGATCCAGCGCCGGTTGCCGCTCCGGCTGGTGCGCCGGTGCGGCGGCCCACCGACCGCCTCGACCGCCATACCCGCCGCGGTGCGGCCGACGGTGCGGGCGCCGGGCACCGCGCCGAGGGCGCGTTCGCCGACCCGCAGTGCCGTGCTGCCGCCGAGCAACGCGGCTCCACCGGCCAGCCCGACGGCGGTGGCGGTGAGCCGAAGCGGCGCGGTCAGTACCCCCCCGAGACCAGGTAGTCCCGGTCTGAATGACATGGGAAAGACTTTACCCGGCAGAGGTGAGGCCCACCCGACGAGCAATCTCCAGCATCTGGACGTAAAAAATACGTTTGGATGGGTGTCCAGGCGTAAAAATTACGATAGGATCGCCTAATGACGGAACTCTTGTCGCGGGATGATGTGGTAGCCGACGCCCACGCGGGCGTCACCGTCGAACCTGGGAATGTGCATGCAGTGCTGGCCCGCAGCATCCTGGCCGACGGGCTCGACCTGGTGCTCGACCTGGAGCGCTCCATCGGCGCCCACCTGGTCGACGCCCGTGACGGCAGGCACTACCTCGACATGTTCACGTTCTTCGCGTCCTCGGCGCTGGGCATGAACCACCCGGCCCTCGCCGACGACGACCGCTTCCGCGCCGAGCTGGCGCAGGCCGCCGTGAACAAGCCGTCCAACTCCGACGTCTACACCGTGCCGATGGCTCGGTTCGTCGAGACCTTCGCCCGGGTGCTCGGCGACCCGGCGCTGCCCCGCCTGTTCTTCGTCGACGGCGGTGCGCTGGCGGTGGAGAACGCGCTCAAGGTGGCCTTCGACTGGAAGAGTCGCCACAACGAAGCCCGCGGCCTGGACCCGGAGTTGGGCACCCGGGTGCTGCACCTGCGCGGCGCGTTCCACGGCCGCAGCGGCTACACCCTGTCTCTGACCAACACCGACCCCAACAAGGTGGCCCGGTTCCCGAAGTTCGACTGGCCGCGCATCGACGCGCCCCACCTTCGGCCGGGAGCCGACATGGACGCCGTCGAGGCCGAGTCGCTGCGCCAGGCCCGCGCGGCCTTCGAGGCCCATCCGCATGACATCGCCTGCTTCATCGCCGAGCCCATCCAGGGTGAGGGTGGTGACCGGCACTTCCGGCCGCAGTTCTTCGCCGCGATGCGCGAGTTGTGCGACGAGTTCGACGCGCTGATGATCGCCGACGAGGTGCAGACCGGCTGCGGTATCACCGGAACCGCCTGGGCCTACCAGCAACTCGGCTTCGCCCCCGACATCGTGGCGTTCGGCAAGAAGACCCAGGTCTGCGGCATCATGGCCGGCCGCCGCGTCGACGAGGTGGCCGACAACGTGTTCACCGTCAGCTCGCGGATCAACTCCACCTGGGGCGGCAACCTGGTCGACATGGTCCGCTCGCGGCGCATCCTCGAGATCGTCGAGGCGAACGGGTTGTTCGCGAACGCCGCGCGGTTGGGCGCGCACCTGATGGCGCGGCTCGCGGAGTTGGCCCTAGAGTTCCCCGACCTCGTACGCGACGTGCGCGGGCGTGGCCTGATGTGCGCCTTCAGCCTGCCCACCACCACCCAACGCGACGCACTGCTGACCGCGCTATGGGAGCGCGGCGTGATCATGCTCGGCAGCGGCGGCGAGAGCGTTCGGTTCCGCCCGGCGCTCACCGTGACCCGCGCCGAGCTCGACCGTGCGGTGACCGCGGTGCGGGAGGTATTGCTCGCCGCGGTCTAGCATTTCGCTGTATGCGGCCGCTGCTCGTCCTTCTCGCCTCGGCTGCGGCGCTGATGCTGGCCGGGTGCGCGCACACCGTCGCCGGGGTCGCCGTCTGGAACCCGGCCCAATCGCTGCAGCCGCTGCGGGCCGACGACACCGACCAGATCCTGATCGGGCCCGCCCAGCTGCGGGACATCGCCGGGGTGAAGCTTCAGGTCGACGCCGACCAGGTTCGGCCCATCGCGGGTTCATCCGCCGTGCCCGCCTGCTCGGCCCTCGATGCGGCGGGCATGGCGGCCTTCCTCGGCGACAGCTGGTCGGGATTTCACACCCTGCTGTACACCGACGGTGACCAGCACGACCACGCCATCGCCGAGGCGGTCGCCATCTATCCCGACGCGCGGTCCGCGGCGGCCGCATTCGCCAGTGGGAGCAAGGACGCCAAGGCGTGCGACGGCCAGCGGGCCCTGAGCACCGGCGGCGACGCCGCGTGGAAGTTCTCGGTGCCGGAGATCAACGCCGACACGGTGCGCTGGACCAAGCAGCAGATCGGAATCCCGATCACCTGGGTCTGCCACGGTGAGTCCCGGCTGCGCAACAACGCCGTCGTGCAGGCCATGGCCTGCCAGGGCGATGACGGGGGACAGGTCACCGTCACCACCATGACCGACCGGATGTCGGCCAGCGTGTGGGAACTCTCGGGGCGTTGATGACCGACGATCCGGGCGACCTCACCGGCGACGCGGGCGTCGAGCGCGCCCTGGCCGGCGGTGTCCCGCAGTGGGTCGGCTGGTTCCGGTTCCACTTCGCCGACCAGCGTTGGGAGTGGTCGCCCCAGGTCGAGCAGATGCACGGCTACCAGCCGGGCACCGTCGTGCCCACCACCGAACTCGTGCTCTCGCACAAACATCCGGACGACTACGGCCCGGTGGCGGCCACCATCGAGGAGATCCGCCGGACCTCCGGGGCGTTCAGCACCCGGCACCGCATCGTCGACACCCGCGGCGAGGTGCATTCCGTCGTCGTCATCGGCGACCAGCTCTACGACGACGCCGGCGCCGTCATCGGCACCCACGGCTTCTATGTGGACGTCACACCGTCGCTGCGGGAGGAGAGGCAGGAGCTGCTCAACGAGGCGGTCGCCGAGATCGCCGAGTCCCGCAGCGCGATCGACCAGGCCAAGGGCATGCTCATGCTGGTCTACCGGATCGGTGAGGAAACGGCCTTCGAACTGCTGAGGTGGCGTTCGCAGGAAACGAACGTGAAACTGCGGGTGCTTGCCGAGCAGATCGTCCGGGACTTCCTGGCCCTGGAGTACGACGAGACGCTGCCCGAGCGTGGCAACTACGACCGGCTGCTGCTGACCGCGCACACCCGGGTGCCGACCGGCTGACGCGCAGAAAGCCCGGCTCCCAGGGGAACCGGGCTTTCTGCGGGCGTGATTACTGGTGAGATTCCTGGCGCTTCTCGGCTGCCTTCGCACCGGCCCGAGCTGCCTCTGCCTCGGCCTCCTTGCGTGCGGCGGCGCGCGGTTCCCCCGCCTTGGCCCTCTGTGGCTTGCCCTCCTCCACCAGGTCGTTGCGGCCGGCCACGGTGCCGACGGCTTCCTTGGCCTTGCCCTTGGCGTCTTCCACGACCCCCTTGATGGCTTCGGCCGGACCGCTGTTGTTCTTGTCGTCGTCAGACATGGTTCCCTTCCGGGTCAGTAGCTGCGAATCAGTGAGATGAGTTTTTCCTTGCTCAGGCCCGAGTAGCCCGAGATCCCCAGTTGCTTGGCCCGTTTCTTGAGCTCCGCGACGGTCCAGCCCTCGTACGCACAGGACCGGCTCGGCCGGAAGTGCCGAATGTCGTCGGCTGTAGCGATATTGCTGCCCGGCATCCCTACCTCCTTTGCTGCGGTTGCAACCCCCTCCGCAGCCCTGTACCCAGGTCGACCCCGCGGTCAAACACCGAATGTTCGGACAAGCGCCCAAGCGACGAGAGAAGTGCTGGTAATGCACGCGCAGGGGAGAATCCCCAGACGATCTAGCGAATCTCGTCCGGGTCCGGGTCCTCGATGATCAGGTGCTGTTCGTGCCAGTCTGATTCGTTGCTCTCCAGCGGTGCGCCGGGGCTGTCGGGGTCGATGTCGGAGAAAACGTCCGGGTCGGCGGCGGGCCGCAACTGCTCGGCGGCATCGGCTTCCGGCACCTCGTCGGACATCCAATCGCGCTCGCTCACCCCAGCCAAGATACCCGTCCGCCCGGCGTCGCGGTTTCGTCCCCGCCCGCCCGTAGTAGGAGAAACCCTTGGCCCCGGCGAACCTGGTGCAGCCCCGGACCACCGACTACGGCTGCGCCGCAGCCGCATGACGGTCCGAACGAGTATTTGCGGTCGGCATGTTTGAGCACCGCCGGGTAGTGGGTACCTGTGTCGCACCATGACGACTCCCCGGGCAGTGCTGTGCATGACGCCGCTTGACTCGCCGCAGCGGTGCTGCCTCGCGCATGGCGGATCGAATACCCCGCCGATGGGCTCGAAACACCCCTTCGCGCACCCGAAGCGCTCGCATGGATAGCGGCACCCTGGACTGGAGTAGTGTCGGCTCGACATTGCCGGGAGGCCACATGACGGACGGCGAAAGCCAAGGCGGCGGCGCGCAGCGAAGCGCCGGCGCTGTCGAAGTGAGAGTCGCTGCGCGGCTGGAGAACCTGGCCGTGCTGCGCACCCTCATCGGCGCCGTCGGGACGTTCGAGGACCTCGACTTCGATGCCGTGGCCGACCTACGGCTCGCCGTCGACGAAGCCTGTACCCGCCTGATCCGTTC
Organism: uncultured Mycobacterium sp.; assembly: GCA_964535335.1. Classification (GTDB taxonomy): domain Bacteria; phylum Actinomycetota; class Actinomycetes; order Mycobacteriales; family Mycobacteriaceae; genus Mycobacterium. Next base: position 11,503 of record CAZHUU010000068.1, on the reverse strand, counting down.
GGCCGCACCGGACGCCACCCTGGTGGTGGTCATCGATGGTCAGGATGACGAGGTGGTGGTGCGGGCCTCGACCGAGTGTGATACCTACGACGTGGTCACGCCTGGCAGTTTCAGCTGGCACGTGCTGAGCTCGCTGACCGACGATGTGCAGACGTTCCACAACGGCCACGAACCCGATGTGGATCAGCTCATCTTCGGCATCAGCCTGACCACGAGGCGGGCAGGCTCCGCGAGGTGAGTCCCCGAGCCGCGGGCGGTTCGTCATCCCGGCCGACTTCCGAGTATGCCGACGTCCCGGACATGTTCCGGGAACTGGCCAAGCTGGAACCGGAATCTGCCCAGTTCCAACGGCATCGGGACCGGATCGTCGAGAGATGCCTACCGCTGGCCGATCACATCGCCCGTCGTTTCGACGGTCGCGGCGAACCCCGCGACGACCTGGTTCAGGTGGCGCGGGTCGGACTTGTCAACGCCGTCATCCGCTTCGATGTCGAAACCGGTTCGGATTTCGTGTCTTTCGCGGTGCCCACCATCATGGGCGAGGTCCGGCGACACTTCCGCGACAACAGCTGGTCGGTCAAGGTGCCGCGCCGGCTCAAGGAACTGCACCTGCGGCTCGGCGCCGCGACCTCCGAGTTGTCCCAGCGCCTGGGCCGCGCCCCGACGGCCACCGAGCTCGCCGCCGAACTCGACATGGACCGTGAAGAGGTGGTCGAGGGCCTGATCGCGGGCAGCTCGTACAACACCCTGTCGATCGACAGCGGTGGCAGCGGCAGCGACGAGGACGCGCCCGCGATCGTGGACACGCTCGGCGATGTGGATCTGAGCCTGGATCAGATCGAGAACCGGGAAGCCTTGCGGCCGTTGCTGGCCGCGCTGCCGGAGCGCGAACGCACCGTGCTGCTGCTGCGGTTCTTCGAATCCCTGACCCAGACCCAGATCGCCGAGCGGGTGGGCATCTCGCAGATGCACGTCTCCCGGCTGCTGGCGAAGTCGCTAACGCGACTCAGGAACGAGCTGCAGTAGCCGGCGCGGCTCGTCGTCAAGCTGCTTGACCGCGGCCGGCACCGAATCCGCGACCGGCAGTGTGCCGTCCGGATCGCACACCCGCAACAGGCGTGCCACCGCGTCACCGGTGACCAGTACCCAGCGCGATGTGGTGTCGGCGCAGCGGACGTTGATCGTGTGCAGAGCCGAGAAGCCGGCTGTGCCAAAGAATTCCAGCTCGCTCAGGTCGAGGACCAGGCGGTCGCCGCCTGTTGCGCATTGCGCGACGTGGTCGGCGAAAGCGGTGGCATTGGAGGCGTCGAGTTCGCCGCCGACGGCGATGATCCCGACGTTGTCGGGGGTCCAGTCGGTGTTGAACCGGGCGGTGTGGCATTCCACGGTGCCGGCCGAACGGTCTGATGAATGGTTTGTTCCATGTAGAGGCATTGTGACTCCGTCAGTCGAAAGTTCGTACTGAGGATCACGTCAAGTGGTGAAGATTGAAGTGCGGGAGCCTGCGCGCCGAGCACGTCTTTGACGTATTTCCTGGCGGCTGTTAACTCAACCTGCCTTGAACCCTACGCCCATCGGGTGGCCCGAACAACCGATGCGCCGACTTCTCAGGAAACTCAGGTTGAATACCTGCATGTCACAGCCGTCTCCGCCGCCCGAGCGCGTCGCGGGTGTTTTGCTGGCAGCCGGGGCAGGCACCCGCTTCGGCATGCCGAAGGTGCTTGCTGAGCGGGGAGCGTGGTTGCGCGCTGCGGTGGCGGCACTGGCCGGTGGCGGCTGCGCCGATGTGGTGGTGGTGCTGGGCGCGGCGGTGGTCGACGTGCCGGCACCCGCGCGGGCGACGCTCGCCGAGGACTGGCGGTGGGGTATGGGTGCCTCGCTGCGGACCGGCCTGACGGCCGCGGGCGACGCGGACTACGCGGTGGTCCTCACCGTGGACACGCCCGATATCGGGGCCGACGTGGTGGCCCGGGTGCTCACCGCCGCCCGCGCCGCGCCGTCCGGGATCGCCCGCGCCACCTACGGCGGGCGGCCCGGACATCCGGTGGTCATCGCGCGCAGGCACTGGCCCGCCCTGCTCGAGACACTGCACGGCGACGAGGGCGCGCGGGCCTTCCTGGCCGCGCGCGCCGACGTGGTGGCCGTCGACTGCGCCGACCTGGCCACCGGCACCGATATCGACACCCGTTAGACCGTCAGGTTCAGCGCTGCGCTGGCGAACCGCCGCACCGACTCGGCTGCTGCTGCTACTGCGTCGTCATGGCCGGGCCGGGCCCGGCTGGTCAGGACGGCGGACTGCGGGTCGACCCGTACCTCGGCGAGCAACTCGCCGGTGGTGGGCTCGCAGACCGCCCAGCTGTACCCGGTGTCGCCGGCCCACGCGGCGGCGCTGCGGGCCACATAGCCGGGATCGCGCTCACCCAGTTCGGCCAGGGCCGGGCGGTCGTCGACTCGGTCGTCGGCGCGTAGCGCACGCAGATACCACCGGCCGGCGTTGATCTCGACAGGTCGCACGGCTCAGCGGCGCCGGCCGTAGAGCAGCATCCCGACCACCGGCAGCGCCAGCCAGGCCAGCCAGCCGTGCGGCACCAGGATGGTGAACGCCAGGGCCGCCAGCGGCACCAGCGCCATCACGATCGAGCGCCAGTCCCGGGCCGGGTCGCGAGCCTCGTCACGCACCGCCGGGACGCCCGGTCTGATCGGCAGGTCGGCGAAGATCGGCGTCAGGTCGGCGCGGGTGAGCGCGGCGCTTATTGCGGCACTGCGGTCGGAGAACTCGTCGGGATTCAGCCGCCCCTCGGAGAACTGCTGACTCAACAGCCGCATCGCGTCCTCGCGTTCGGCGGTGCCGATCCGGACCCGTTCGAAATCCTCGCCCACGGGGTACATCATGCGGTATGCGCATCACTGTGTTCGGAGCCAGCGGTCAAATCGGCAGTCAGGTCTGCGCGTTGCTGCGTTCGGAGGGCCACGAGGTGGTCGAGGCGTCCCGCAACACCGGGGTCGACGTGCTCACCGGCACCGGCGTCGCCGAATCGCTGCAGGACGCACACGTCCTCGTCGACGTCCTCAACTCGCCGTCGTTCGACGACGGCCCGGTGCTGGAGTTCTTCAGCACCGCCACCCGCACGATCATCGACGCCGCCAAGGCCGCCGGGGTGGCGCACTACGTCGCCCTGTCCATCGTCGGTGACACCGGGCTGCCCGACAGCGGGTACATGCGCGCCAAGGTGGCACAGGAGACGCTGATCGAGGCCGCCGGGCTGCCGTACACCATCCTGCGTGCCACCCAGTTCCAGGAGTTCGCCGACGACATCGTGGCGACGATGACCGACGGTGACGTGGTGCGGGTGCCGCGGGCCCGGATCCAGCCGATCGCCGCCGCCGAGGTGGCCGCCCACGTCGCCCGGGCAGCGGTCGGCGCCCCGGCCGGCGTGGTCGAGATCGGCGGGCCGGACAAGATCACGTTCGCCGAACTGGCCGAGTTCGTGCTCAAGCGCAACGGCCGGGATTACCGGGTGGTCGTCGACCCCGAGGCAACCTACTTCGGCACCCGGGTGGACGACGACAGCCTCGTCACCCACGACGGGGCAGTGCTGGGATCGACCCGCCTGAGCTGACTACTTGATCTCGGCCAGGACGGTGCCCTGGGTGATGGCGGCGCCGGCCTCGACGGCCAGCCCGGTGATGACCCCGTCCTTGTGGGCGGTCACCGGGTTCTCCATCTTCATCGCCTCGAGCACCACGATCAGCTCGCCTACGGCGACCGTCTGACCCTCTTCCACCGCGACCTTGACCACGGTGCCCTGCATCGGGGCGGTCACCGCGTCACCGGAGGCGGCGGCGCCGGCGTGCGCGCCACGCTTGCGCGGCTTCGGCTTCTTGCGCACCACCCCGGGTTCGGCGGCCCCGCCGCCGTTGCCGATCGCCAGATCGCCGGGCAGCGACACCTCGATGCGGCGGCCGCCGACCTCGACGACGACCTTCTGGCGCGGCTGCGCCTCTTCCTCGTCGACCTGGCCGCTGCCGGTGAACGGCTCGACGGTGTTGTCCCACTCGGTCTCGATCCAGCGGGTGTGCACCGTGAACCCAGCCGATCCACTTGAGTCGTCCCCGACGAACGCCGGGTCGCTCACCACCGCGCGGTGGAACGGGATGACGGTGGCCAGGCCCTCGACGTGGAACTCGTCGAGCGCGCGGCGGGCCCGCTCGATGGCCTGCGTGCGGTTGGCGCCGGTGACGATCAGCTTGGCCAGCATCGAGTCGAACTGCCCACCGATCACCGAACCGGTCTCCACGCCGGAGTCCAGCCGCACACCGGGACCGGTCGGCGGCTCGAACTTGCTGACCGGGCCGGGCGCGGGCAGGAAGCCCCGGCCGGCGTCCTCGCCATTGATGCGGAACTCGATGGAATGCCCGCGCGGCGCGGGATCCTCGGTGATGTCCAGCTTCTCGCCGTTGGCGATGCGGAACTGCTCGCGGACCAGATCGAGACCGGAGGTCTCCTCGGTGACCGGGTGCTCGACCTGCAGGCGGGTGTTCACCTCGAGGAACGAGATCAGGCCGTCCTGGCCGACCAGGTACTCGACGGTGCCCGCGCCGTAGTAGTGCGCCTCCTTGCAGATCCGCTTCGCCGACTCGTGGATCTCCTTGCGCTGGGCATCGGTCAGAAAGGGTGCCGGCGCTTCTTCCACCAGCTTCTGGAAGCGGCGCTGCAGCGAGCAGTCCCGGGTGCCCGCGACGACGACGTTGCCGTGCTGGTCGGCGATCACCTGGGCCTCGACGTGGCGCGGCTTGTCCAGGTAGCGCTCCACGAAGCACTCGCCGCGGCCGAACGCGGCGATGGCCTCGCGGGTGGCCGACTCGAACAGCTCGGGGATCTCCTCGATGGTGCGGGCCACCTTCATGCCGCGCCCGCCGCCGCCGAACGCGGCCTTGATGGCGATCGGCACGCCGTACTCGCGGGCAAAGGCCACCACCTCGTCGGCGTCCTTGACCGGGTCCGGGGTGCCGGGCACCAGCGGGGCCTGGGCGCGCGCGGCGATGTGGCGGGCGGTGACCTTGTCACCCAGGTCGCGGATGGACTGCGGGCTGGGGCCGATCCAGATCAGCCCCGCGTCGATGACGGCCTGGGCGAAGTCGGCGTTCTCGGACAGGAAGCCGTAGCCGGGGTGAATGGCGTTGGCGCCGGACCTGGCGGCGGCGTCCAGCAGCTTGCCGAAGTCCAGGTAGGACTCCGCGGAGGTCTGCCCGCCCAGGGCGTACGCCTCGTCGGCCAAGCGGACGTGTGGGGCGTCGGCGTCGGGCTCGGCGTACACGGCCACGCTCGCCAGCCCGGCATCCCTGGCCGCCCGGATCACTCGGACCGCGATTTCGCCGCGGTTGGCGACGAGGACCTTCGAGATTGGGCTGGCGGGAGTGGGCACTGCGCCTCCTGGTTGCACGTGACTCTAAGAATGTCTTAAAGAACAGGTTCGCACGGCAGTCTAGGCGGCGACCACTCGGCCCGGATCTTCCGGTGCCCCTACCAACGAGTAGGTTTCAGCCGCCCTCGCGCAGCCGGCGCTTGATCCGCGTCAGCATCGCCGCCATGCCCCGCAGCCGCAGCGGGCTGATCAGGGCGGCCAGACCCAGATCGGCGTAGAAGTCATCGGGCACGGCCAGGATGGCGGCTTTCGCCTGGCCGTCCAGGCCGGTGGCCAGGATCGAGGCGAAGCCGCGAGTGGTCGGGGCCTCCGGCGGCGCGCTGAAGTGCAGCCGAACGTGGTCGGCGTCGGAGGCGTCGACGTGCAGGAACAACGGCGACTGGCATTCCGGCACCGGTTCCATGGCCGCCTCCTCGAGGTCGGCGGGCAGCGGGGGCAGCTCGTTGGCGAACTCCAGCAGCAGCGCGAGCTTGTCCTGACCGGTGACGTCGGCGAAGTCGGACACCACCTCCGCCAACGGGGCGGGCATGGTCACGCCGGTGCGGACCCCGCGGCCTCGCCGCTGACAATGGGCACCCGCACCGTGTTGCCCCACTCGGTCCAGGAGCCGTCGTAGTTGCGGACCCCCGGGATGCCGAGCAGATAGGTCAGCACGAACCAGGTGTGGCTGGAGCGCTCGCCGATGCGGCAGTAGGCGATGATGTCGTCCCCGGGCTTTACGAAGGAGTAGACGTCCTCGAGTTCGCCGCGACTGCGGAACCGGCCGCTGTCGTCGGCGGCCTTGGCCCACGGCACCGACACCGCGGTGGGGATGTGGCCGCCGCGCAGGGCGCCCTCCTCCGGGTAGTCCGGCATGTGGGTGCGTTCGCCGGTGTACTCCTGCGGCGAGCGGACGTCGATCAGCGTGCAGCGGCCCAGCGCGGCACGCACGTCGTCCTTGTAGGCCCGGATCGCGGCGTCGTTGCGTTCCACCACCGGGTAGCCGGTGGTGGTGCGCGTCGGCACGTCCAGCGTGGTGTCGCGGCCGTCGGAGATCCACAGGTCACGCCCGCCGTTGAGCAGCCGCACGTCCTGGTGGCCGAACAGGGTGAACACCCACAGCGCGTAGGCCGCCCACCAGTTGCTCTTGTCGCCGTAGATGACCACGGTGTCGTCGCGGGAGATGCCCTTGCGGTTCATCAGATCGGCGAACTGCTGGCCGTCGATGTAGTCGCGCACCGTCGGGTCGTTGAGGTCGGTGTGCCAGTCGATCTTCACCGCACCGGGGATGTGCCCGATGTCGTAGAGCAGCACGTCCTCGTCGGACTCGACGATCGCCAGCCCCGCCGTGCCCAGGTGCGCCGACAACCAGTCGGCGGTGACCAGGCGTTCCGGGTGGGCGTAGTCCTTCAGGACCGGGCTGGGATCTGCGGGCAGCGGCACCACTCGAGCCTACCGATTTGCGGCCCACAGGTCGCCGATGGCCAGCCCCACCTCATTGAACAGCCGGTGGGTGACGGCCAGGCCGAGGCCCACCACGTTCGACGGGTCACCGTCGATACCGTCGATGAACCAGCCGCCCAGCCCGTCGAGGGTGAACGCGCCCGCCACGTTCAGCGGCTCCCCGCTGGCGATGTAGGCCGTCAGGTCGGCGTCGACCGGGGCGGAGAACCGCACCGTGGTGACGTCGGCGGAAGTGGCTGTGCGCGAGGGTGTTCCGGCCGTGACGCGGATGACGCAGTGACCAGTGTAGAGCTCACCGCACCGGCTTGCCATCGAATCCCATTGCCGCCGAGCCTGTTCCGGCGTTCCGGGTTTGCCGCGCAGCTCCCCGTCGACGTAGAGCATCGAATCGCAGCCGATCACAACGCAATCGGCGGCCACGTCGGGGTCCAGAACCTTGCGCACCGCCTCGGCCTTCGCCTGCGCCAGCGCGCCGACCACCTCGGCGGGGCCGGCGCTGGCGAGGCCGGCCGTGACGGCGTCCTCATCGACACCGGAGACGACGACCAGGGGGTCGATACCGGCGTTGCGCAGCACCCGGAGCCGGCCCGCAGACGCGGAGCCCAGCACCACGCGCGTCATTTGCGCATGTGGGTCCGCTCCAGCAGCGTCACCCGCTGCCAGCTGGTGACGGTGTAGCGCAGCTTGTCCACCGGGTGGCCCCACAGGTTGACCTCCTGCGGGCCCGGGGTGCGCCGGCCGCCGCCGGCGCCGGCCAGCACGGTCACCAGCGCCGCGATCTCCTCGTCGCTGGGGTCGCCCTTCAGGATGCGGAGTTCGGGGACGGAGGTGTCCGCCGGATCGTCGATGGTCAGCTGGCGCGGATCGCTGACCTCGGTGATGTCCTCGTGCCTCATGTGTCCGTCCCTCCCTAGAGCGGGATGTTCCCGTGCTTCTTCGGCGGCACCTGGGCGATCTTGCGCTCCAGCAGCCGCAGGGCGGTGGCGATGTAGCCGCGGGTGTGCGACGGCGGGATGACCGCGTCGACATAGCCGCGCTCGGCGGCGATGTACGGGTTCACCAGGGTGTCCTCGTAGTCCTGCTGCAGTTGCAGCCGCAGCGCGTCGACGTCCTCACCCTGCTGCGCCGCCTCCTTGAGCTGGCTGCGGTAGACGAAGCCCACCGCGCCGGAGGCGCCCATGACCGCGATCTGCGCCGTCGGCCAGGCGACGTTGACGTCGCAGCCCATGTCCTTGGACCCCATCACGCAGTACGCGCCGCCGTAGGCCTTGCGGGTGATGACGGTGATTTTGGCGACGGTGGCCTCGCCGTAGGCATAGAGCAGCTTGGCGCCGCGCCGGATGATGCCGTTGTACTCCTGCTCCGTGCCGGGCAGGAAGCCGGGCACGTCGACCAACATGACGATCGGGATGTTGAAGCAGTCGCAGGTCCGGACGAACCGGGCGGCCTTCTCCGAGGCGTTGATGTCCAGGCAGCCGGCGAACTGGGTGGGCTGGTTGGCGACGATGCCCACCGGGCGGCCGTCGACGCGGCCGAAGCCGACGATGATGTTCTGCGCGTAGCCCTGCTGGACTTCCAGGAACTCGTCGTCGTCGAGGATCCGGGTGATCACCTCGTGCATGTCGTACGGCTGGTTCGGCGAGTCCGGGATCAGCGTGTCCAGTTCGAGGTCCTCGTCGGTGAGGTTCTCCTCGATGGCGCCGGGGTGCGGCGGGGCCGGGTAGCGCGGCGGCTCGGCGTAGTTGTTCGGCGGCAGGTAACTGAGCAGGTCGCGGACGTAGTCGAAGGCGTCCTGCTCGCCGGAGGCGACGTAGTGCGCGGTGCCGGACTTGGCCATGTGGGTGTGCGCGCCGCCGAGTTCCTCCATGGTGACGTCCTCACCGGTGACGGTCTTGATGACGTCCGGGCCGGTGATGAACATCTGGCTGGTCTGGTCGACCATGATCACGAAGTCGGTCAGCGCGGGGGAGTAGACGTGTCCGCCGGCCGCGGCGCCCATGATCAGCGATATCTGCGGGATCACTCCGGAGGCCTTGATGTTGTTGTGGAAGATCCGGCTGTAGAGGCCGAGCGAGACCACACCCTCCTGGATGCGGGCGCCGGCGCCGTCGTTGATGCCGATCAGCGGGCGGCCGGTCTTGATGGCCAACTCCTGAACCTTGACGATCTTCTCGCCGTAGACCTCGCCGAGGCTGCCGCCGAACACCGTCGCGTCCTGGCTGAAGATGCACACCTCGCGGCCGTCGATGGTGCCGTAGCCGGTCACCACACCGTCGCCGAGCGGCCGGTTGTCCTGCAGCCCGAAGTTGGTGCTGCGGTGCCGGGCCAGGGCGTCGAGTTCGACGAACGAATCCTCGTCGAGCAGGGCCAGGATGCGCTCCCGGGCGGTCAGCTTGCCCTTCGCGTGGGTCTTCTCGACGGCGGCCTCACCGACCGGATGCAGCGTCTCCTCCGAGCGCTTGCGCAGATCGGCCAGCTTGCCCGCCGTGGTGTGGATGTCGATCGTGTGCTCGGCGGCCGGTTCCGTAACGCTCGTCATGGGTGTCGATGGTATCGGCAACGGGGAGACCGGGTGGTTCGCGGGTGATGGATGGAACTCGTCACACAATCCTCAGGCGCTATTGGTGGCACTCTGACCCGATTGCCCGGTGTGCCAGGGTCTGCGGCGAGGATCGAGTGACGGCACTCGCTTGATGACTTTGCCTCCGCAGAGCGATCCAGATGACGATCCGATTGCCGTCTTGCCCATGTCGGCCTGTCGCGATCGGTGCCGCGGGTCGCATTCAACGATTCCCTCGAGATCAGGGCAACCAGTCCATCCGCATACGTAAGCGGAACTCCCCTGCCGTGAAATTCTTCACCATGACTCGGGGCAGCACCATCGTGTCGCTGCCGGCCCAGACGAGGTCATTCTCGCACGAGCAGGCCCGCTCGAACCCAGCCGACCTGACGAGCTCGGGTGTGCCCGCGTCGAGGCCGCCGTGTGGATAGGCAAAACTCGAAGGGAACTCACCGATGAGTTCCCGGCACTGCTGCCGTGACCCGAGTATCTCCTCGAACTGGGCCTGCTGCGAAAGATCAGGGAGCGAGGGATGATTCATCGTGTGCGCCCCGATCTCGACCAAGGGTGAGGATGACAGGCGGCGTAGCTCGTCCCGAGTCATCGGCCTGCTGATTGGATCGACCGCGCATTCTCCATCCACGTAGCCCTGCAGCCGATCGAGCGCATCACGCCGATCCTCGTCCGTTGCCACGAGCAGTCTTGACCTCACCGCCAGATTCAGCTGGTCCCTGTCGGAACCGTTGTCGCCACTGTCAGCGTTTCGCTGCCAGATGAACTCGCCGTCCCCCACCGGGAGCACGACCTTAGGCGGCAGCCGTTTCATGGATGCCACAATCTGGGACAGCCGATCCCACCAGAACGGCTCGTCTGTACCTATCAACCCGGTGGTCACAAATACAGTTGCGGGGACGCCGTACCGCTCCAGCAGTGGCAACGCCATATGGAGATTGTCCGCATAGCCATCGTCGAATGTGATTGCGACGACGGGGCGGCCTCGACGTCCGGCACGCAATCGCGAAGTGAGGGTGGACAAGGGCACGATGTCCGCCATCCTGGACAGCGCGGCAAGGTGCTGCTCGAAGCGCTCCGGATAGACGCAAAGATTCCAGGGATCCCATAACGGTGCCGCTACGCGGTGATACATGAGGATCAGTCCATGCGCCCGTGAAGGACGCATGAGTGCGCGTCGCGAGGCGCGCTTTGCTACCCGCAAGACCCGTTCTGCCGTGGAATTCAAAATTGCCTCACGTTCTTCGCGGCATCCGCTGCATCGGTTGACTTTATCGTCCGGGTGCCGATTCGGCTGATTAGTCAAGAATCGACTCGGCTAGCCGAGAGCGGTAAATGCGCAGCTGATCCGAGGTGCACCCGATATGAAACGGGCGTCGTCGCTAGCAGGTTCGGCCAAATTGTCTTCCGCCTTGGCCGTCCCGGTGTAGACCGGTGACATCATCCATCTCGGCCCCGCCGGCAACTCCGGCATTTAGAGTTCATCCGTGGGATATCCGGAGAACGTGCTGGCCGACGACGAGCAGGTCGTGCTGCACCGGCATCCGCACTGGAAGCGCCTGATCGGGCCGGTGCTGGTGCTGCTGATCAGCACCGCGGCCGCGGCTTTCGTCGCGGCGCTGGTGAACAACACCGGCTGGGAGCCGACGGCCAAGAAGGTGCTGTTCGGGGTGATCGCGGCGGTCTGGCTGGTGCTGATCGGCTGGCTGACGCTGTGGCCGTTCTTCTCCTGGCTGACAACGCATTTCGTGATCAGCGACCGGCGGGTGATGTTCCGTCACGGCCTGCTCACCAGGTCTGGGATCGACATCCCGCTGGCGCGCATCAACAGTGTCGAGTTCCGTCATGGTCTGCTCGACCGGATGGTGCGCACCGGCACCCTGGTCATCGAATCGGCGTCGCAGGATCCCCTGGAGTTCCACGACATTCCACGCGTCGAGCAGGTGCACTCACTGCTGTATCACGAAGTCTTCGACACCCTGGGTTCGGAGGAATCACCCAGCTGACGCAGCGCGCGCCGGCGCCGCCGAAGGGGTGTCACGTTCTCGCCCAGGTGGGCCTC
>CAZHUU010000067.1:0-25557 GCA_964535335.1 uncultured Mycobacterium sp. | reverse complement strand
CCGTGCTGCCAGTCGCGGGCCTGCGTCACCAACGGAACCGTGGTCTTACGACGCCCGCCGAACAGGATCGCCGAGATCGGCACGCCCTGCGGGTCGTCCCACTCCGGGGCCAGCGTCGGGCACTGCGACATGGGGGTGCAGTACCGCGAGTTGGGATGGGCGGCCGGCTCGTCGGAGTCCGGGGTCCAGTCGTGGCCCTTCCAGTCGATCAGGTGCTGCGGGTCGCCCTCGAGGCCCTCCCACCACACGCCGCCCTCGTCGGTCAACGCGACGTTGGTGAAGACCGTGTTGCCGGCCTCGATGGTCTTCATCGCGTTCGGGTTGGAGCTCCAGTTGGTGCCGGGCGCGACGCCGAAGAAGCCGAACTCGGGGTTGACCGCGTAGAGCCGGCCGTCCTTGCCGAACCGCATCCAGGCGATGTCGTCGCCCAGGGTCTCGGCGCGCCAGCCCGGGATGGTCGGTTGCAGCATGGCGAGGTTGGTCTTGCCGCACGCCGACGGGAACGCCGCGGCGACGTAGTAGGCCTTGTTCTCCGGGGAGATCAGCTTGAGGATCAACATGTGCTCGGCCAGCCAGCCCTCGTCGCGGGCCATCACCGAGGCGATGCGCAGCGAGTAGCACTTCTTTCCCAGCAGGGCGTTACCGCCGTAGCCGGAGCCGTAGCTCCAGATCTCCCGGGTCTCCGGGAAGTGGGTGATGTATTTGGTGTCGTTGCACGGCCACGGCACATCTTCCTGGCCCGGCTCCAGCGGGGCGCCGATCGAGTGCAGCGCCTTGACGAAGAACCCGTCCGCGCCCATCTTCTCCAGTGCGGCCTTGCCCATCCGGGTCATGGTGCGCATCGAGACCACCACGTACTCGGAGTCGGTGATCTCCACACCGAGCTTGGGGTCCTCGGCACCGAGCGGCCCCATGCAGAACGGGACGACGTACATGGTGCGGCCGCGCATGCACCCGCGGTACAGGTCGGTCATGAGGGCGCGCATCTCGTCGGGCGCCATCCAGTTGTTGGTCGGGCCGGCGTCGATCTCACGCTCGGAGCAGATGAAGGTGCGGGACTCGACCCGCGCGACGTCGGACGGCTCCGAGCGCGCGAGGTAGGAGCTGGGCTCCTCGGAGTCACTCAGCGGAAGGAAGGTGCCTGCGGCCACCAACTGCTCGCAGAGGCGCTGGTACTCCTCCTCGGAGCCGTCGGCGAAAACCACCCGGTCGGGCTGTGTCAGTTCAGCGACCTCCTGGACCCAGGCCAGTAGGCCCCGGTGCTTGGTCGGTGCGGTGTCCAGACCGGGGATGGTCGCTGAAGTCATCGGTCTCTCCTGCGTAGGTTTCCTGCCAGGACGCAGGCCTTCTTTCCGCGCGGCGCGGAGACGGTCGTCCCTGACAGAGAAGGTTAACGCGGCTGAGATACCCGTGGTTAATCGGGATTATGTCCGATCACTCACAGGAACGATTCAGAAGACCTCTGACCGCCCGGTCGGGCGAAACCCGCCAACGCCGCGTCGATCGCCGCCAGCGCACGGCTGATCGCGGACAACTCGTGGGTCCGCGCCGCGGTGTGTTGGCGGATCTTCCGGTCGATGTCGGCGACCTGGCCGTCGACGCGGGCACCGGCGGCAACGTCCCGCTCGGCGGCGGCGCGGCCGAACACGGACTCGGCGGTCAGCATCCTGCCGGCCACCCGCTCCTCCAGCGCCGTGCGCAGGGCCGTCATCACCTCGGCCACCCAACGGTCCAGCATCGCGCGGTCCAGCAACAGACCGCGGGTTCCCACCACCCACGCCGTCAGCGCGACGCCGACCACGGCGCAGACGACGGCGGCGGTCGCCCCGGGGGCGACGCCGACGAGCAACCGGCTCAGCGTCAACGCCACCCCCAGCCCGAACCCGGCGCCGAGCAGTGTCATCAGCCGGCTCTCCAGCCGCCGGGACCGCAGCGGCGGCTCAGCCGCCCGCACCGGCGCGGCCGGTGGCGGGGGTGGCATCTCGACCGCGGACAGCCCGAGGTCATCGCCGAGGGCGGCCAGGTGTCCGGTCAGCGCATCGTCCACCTCGTCGACGAGCGCGGAGACCTGGCGCCGGACGGTCTCGATGAAGGCGTCCCGGGTGCGGCGGCGGGTGGCCGCGGCATCGCGCTGGAGATCCGCCCGCACCGACGCGCACCGGTTGCGCACGAGGTAGGACAACCGCAGGCGGGCCTGCTGGCTGTGGCCGCGCAGCGCGATCGCCTGCCGCGACCGGTCCAGCCGGCATTGCCTGAGCAACGCTCCGCGCCGTTCACGCAACGCGGCACTGCCGCCGTCCCGGCCGACCCCGTCGTAACGGCGGCTCAACATCAGCAGTTCAGACTGCTTGGCCCGCAACCGATTCCGCTCCGCCAGCGTCGGGTCGGCCAGCCCGGCGCGCACCAACTCGATCAGCAGGTCGACCGTCGGCGGCCCGATGTCCGGCGTGGCCGCCGCACCCACCCAGCGCATGCCCGCGTAGCGCGGGCGGTAGGCGGCCACCACGGCGCGGTCGGCCTGCAACACCTGCCGCCAGGTGCGGTGCACATCCGTCTTCGCGACCACACCGACCACCATGTCGGTCGAGGCGGCGGCACCGTCGAGCAGTGCGCAGTCCGATGGCGTCAGCGGGGCGGTCGCGGACACCACGAACACCACAGCCACCGGGGCCTCGCCGGGACACAGCTCGGCTGATTCGACGACGGTGTGCCCGGGGAGACGGTCCCGCAGCGCGGCGGCCACACCGGTGGTGCCGGCCAGCCGGGGGCCGGTGACGAGCACGACATCACGGGAGGCTGCGGCGGTATCGCCGACGTTGCTCACCGCGCGGCCTCGGGAACGCCCCCGGACGCCGCCCACCGTCGCAGCGAACCGCGGACGATATCGGCGGCGCACGCGCGGTATATCGGCGACAACGGACCGGTGCCGTGCCGCTGCCAGCGGACCGCGCACCGCAGCTGCCCCGCGCGCGAGTCGCCGTCGTCCACTGCCACACCCACGGCGGTCAGCGCGTCGACCGCTGCCGCCATCCGCGCCGTGACGACCCGGTCGCCGGCCAACAGTTCGGCGACACGGGCACCGCCGGGCCCCGCTGACAACTCGGCCAGCACCGGCGTCGCGTCGAGGATTCGCCGGTACCGCGGCGCGGCTCCCGCCTCCTCGACCCCGGCCAGCACCGCATCGACACCACTAAGTCTCTGCAGCGCCGCGTTGACCGCCGTCCGGTCGGCTCCGCCGCGCACCGCCAGCACCGCGTGGGCGATACCGAACAGCTCCAGTTCGGCGAGCAGCCGCTCCCGCACCGCCCGGGGCAGCGGGTGCACGCCCGCGACGAAGCGATCGGTGGAGCCGAGATCGGCGGGCTCGCGGGCCAGCAGGCTCAGCGCACCGACCATGTCGTCGTCGACCACAGCCGCGGCCAACAGCCCGGCCAGCGGAAAGGTTGGTATCCGGCACTCTGCCTGCACTGTCGTGCACTGCGAAGCGGCCCGCGCCAGCGGCCCGTCCCCGCAGAGGCCGCCGAGGTCCGCCTTGTTGAGGACGGCCAGTCGGGGCGGGCCGGGCCCGCCGAGCGCGGCCGCATCCTCCGGCTTGAGCGTCTCGACGAGCACGTGGACGTCGACGTCGCGGGCCTCGCCGGCACCGACCACGCCGACACCCCGGCGGCGCAGCGCCCGGGTGACCGTGGCGCAGCCGGCGCCCCTGCGTCCGCGCACCCCCACCCGCAGCGGCCGCCCCAACTCCTCCGCCAGCCGCGCCAACCGCGGTTCGTCGGCCTGTTCGGCGACGTCGGCCAACGCCCCCAGATAACTCCCCAGTCCGGTCATGCCCGCCCCCGTGGTCCCCACCCCGATGTCGTGGGAGCCATGGTGGCATCGGCGCCGACGTGGCGCGAGCCACTACCAGGCCAAGGCAACTGTTGGGTATCAATCTGCACCACGGTGCGGGTACCGGGCACTTCATGCGCGACCATGGACGGATGCATGCGCAGCGGCAGGGCGGCTCAGCCACGCCCGACAGCGACGTCGCACCGCATGGCCACCGCCGGGTCACCAGCTTCCGGTCACGCCGCTCCGCACTCACCGAGCAGCAGCAGGAAGTCTGGGACCGGCTGTGGCCGCGTCTCGGGACGGTGGCCCGTCCCGCGGGAACGGCCGCCGATACCACTCCGGCCGAGCCCCTCGACACCGTTGCGTGGTTCGGCCGCCGGGCGCCGCTGGTGCTGGAGATCGGCTGCGGCACCGGCACCTCGACCTTGGCGATGGCACAGTCCGAACCCGATATCGACGTAGTGGCCGTCGAGGTGTATCGGCGTGGGTTGGCGCAGTTGCTCAGCGCCATCGACCGGGAGGACGTGCGCAACATCCGGCTGGTCCGCGGCGACGGCGTCGACGTCCTGGAACGCATGTTCACCACCGCAACCCTCACCGGGGTGCGGGTCTTCTTCCCCGACCCGTGGCCCAAATCCCGCCACCACAAGCGCCGGCTACTGCAGGCCGACACCGTCGGGCTGATCGCCGACCGGCTGATTCCCGGCGGTGTGCTGCACGCGGCCACCGACCATGCCGGCTACGCCGAGCAGATTGCCGCGGTCGGTGACGCGGAAACCCGGCTGCGCCGGGTATCCGCAACGGAGGCGCTGCCGATCTCGGTGCAGCGACCGACCACGAAATACGAGACGAAGGCCCGCCACGCGGGCAGCGAGGTAACCGAACTTCTCTGGGTCCGACGACCATGAGGGTGAGACGCCGATGAGCGTTCTAGAAGAAACCGGCATAGCAGGCACCGCCCCGGCCCCGCCCGACGTCGCCCCGGACATCCCGGCGGGCGTCCAACGGGTGCTGCTGGTGTGGGATGCGCCCAACCTCGACATGGGTCTCGGCTCGATTCTCGGCGGCCGGCCCACCGCCGCGCACCGCCCCCGTTTCGACGCGCTGGGCCGCTGGCTGCTCAGCCGCACCGCCGAACTGTCGGCCACCACGCCGGACGTCACACTGGAACCTGAGGCGACGGTGTTCACCAACATCGCGCCCGGCAGCGCCGACGTGGTCCGGCCCTGGGTGGAGGCGCTGCGCAACGTCGGGTTCGCGGTCTTCGCCAAACCGAAGATCGACGAGGACAGCGACGTCGACGGCGACATGCTGGCCCACATCGCACTGCGCCGGAGCGAGGGCCTGGCATCGGTGATGGTGGCCTCTGCCGACGGCCAGGCTTTCCGGGCGCCGCTGGAGGACATCGCGCGGTCGGGCACCCCGGTCCAGGTGCTTGGATTTCGCGAACATGCCAGCTGGGCGTTAGCGTCGGATACCTTGGACTTTGTCGATCTCGAGGACATTCCCGGCGTTTTCCGAGAGCCATTGCCCCGAATCGGCCTAGATTCGCTGCCAGAGCAAGGGGCGTGGCTACAACCATTCCGGCCGCTGTCCTCGTTGTTGACCTCGCGTGTCTGACCACAGAACCCGATGCGCGGGTCACAAGAAGAAGAGTTAGTTAGGAGCCTGAGTGTTCGCCTGGTGGGGTCGCACCGTGTACCGCTACCGGTTCATCGTGATCGCAGTCATGGTCGCGCTGTGCCTCGGTGGCGGCATCTATGGCGCCAGCCTCGGCAAGCACGTGACCCAGAGCGGCTTCTACGACGAGGGCAGCCAGTCGGTGCGCGCGTCGCTGGTGGCCGACGCCGCCTACGGCCGCGACACATCCGGCCACATCATCGCGATCTACACCGCCCCCGACGGTAAGACCGTCGACGACCCGGCGTTCCAGAAAAAGATCCTGGACAACCTCGCCCAGGTCGAGAAGGACCACCCGGACAAGATCCTGCGGTCCATCGGCTACTTCAAGAGCCCGCAGCTGCTGTCCAACATGGCCGATGCCGACAAGAAGCACGCCTTCATGTCGATCCAGCTCAAGGGCAACGACGACGACACGATCCTGAACAACTTCAAGGACGTCAAGGACGACTTCTTCATCGACGGCGTCAACGTCAAACTGGCAGGTCTACAACCCTTGGCCGCCGAGCTCACCGGAACGATCGGCGAGGACCAGCAACGCGCCGAGGTGGCGGCCATCCCGCTGGTGGCGGTGCTGCTGTTCTTCGTCTTCGGCGGCGTTGTCGCCGCCAGCCTCCCCGCCATCATCGGCGGCCTGTCCATCATGGGTGCGCTGGGCATCATGCGGTTGATTGCCGATTTCGCCCCGGTGCACTTCTTCGCCCAACCGGTGGTGACGCTGATCGGCCTGGGCATCGCCATCGACTACGGCTTGTTCATCGTCAGCCGGTTCCGGGAAGAGATCGCCGAGGGCTACGACACCGAGACGGCGGTGCGCCGCACCGTCATGACGGCCGGCCGCACCGTGATCTTCTCGGCGGTCATCATCGTGGCCTCGTCGCTGCCGCTACTGCTGTTCCCGCAGGGCTTCCTGAAGTCGATCACCTACGCGATCATCGCCTCGGTCATGCTGTCGGCGATCCTGTCGATCACCGTGCTGGCGGCGACCCTGGGCATCCTCGGCCCCAACGTCGACGCGCTCGGGGTCCGCACCCTGCTGCGGGTGCCGTTCCTGCGGGACTGGAAGGTCTCCCGGTCCATCATCGACTGGTTGGCCGAGAAGACCCAGAAGACCAAGACCCGCCAGGAGGTGGAGAACGGCTTCTGGGGCAAGCTGGTCAACCGCGTGATGAAGCGGCCGATCCTGTTCGCCGCGCCGATCATCGTGTTCATGATCGTGCTGATCATCCCGCTCGGGAAGCTGGCGCTCGGCGGCATCAGCGAGAAGTACCTGCCGCCGAGCAACTCGGTGCGCCAGGCCCAGGAGGAGTTCGACAAGATCTTCCCCGGCTTCCGCACCGAACCGCTGACGCTCGTCATGAAGAACGAGGGTGGCCAGCCGGTCACCGACCAACAGGTCGCCGAGGTGCGCAACCGGGCGATGGCGGTCAGCGGATTCACCGACCCGGACAACAACCCCGATGCGATGTGGAAGGAACGCCCTTACCTCGACGGCGCCTCCAAGGACCCGTCGGTTCGGGTGATCCAGAACGGCCTGGTGAACCGCAATGACGCCGCCAGGAAGCTGGGCGAGCTGCGGTCCATCACCCCACCCAAGGGGGTGTCGCTCTACGTCGGCGGCACACCGGCGCTGGAACAGGACAGCATCCACAGCCTGTTCGGCAAGCTGCCGCTGATGGTGCTGCTGTTGATCACCACCACGACCATCCTGATGTTCCTGGCGTTCGGGTCGCTGGTGCTGCCGATCAAGGCGGCGTTGATGAGTGCGCTCACGCTGGGCTCCACGATGGGCGTGCTCACCTGGATGTTCGTCGACGGGCACGGCTCCGGGTTGATGAACTACACCCCGCAGCCGCTGATGGCGCCGATGATCGGCCTGATCATCGCGGTGATCTACGGGTTGTCGACCGACTACGAGGTATTCCTGGTGTCCCGGATGGTCGAGGCCCGGGAACGGGGTATGTCGACCACCGAGGCGATCCGGATCGGCACCGCGACCACCGGTCGGCTGATCACCGCCGCCGCGCTGGTGTTGGCCGTCGTGGCCGGCGCGTTCGTCTTCTCCGACCTGGTGATGATGAAATACCTGGCCTTCGGCCTACTCATCGCCCTGCTGCTGGACGCCACCATCGTCCGGATGTTCCTGGTTCCCGCGATCATGAAGCTGCTCGGCGACGACTGCTGGTGGGCGCCCCGCTGGATGAAGCGCTTGCAGAACAAGCTCGGCCTCGGTGAGATTCACCTGCCCGACGAACGCAAACGGCCCGCGGTACGCGAACCCGACGACGCGCTCGTCGGCGCGGGTGCACCGGCCTCACCGGGTCGCCGCCCGGTGCACGACCCGTCCCATCCCGGCGGCGAGGCGCGCCCCCGCCCGCGCGCGGTCGGCCGCGGCGCTCCCCCCGCGCCGCAGGAACCGCCGTCGGCCGCGGGCACCGCACGAATGCCCGATGCCACCACACCCGCCCCGGCGGGCGCCGGACCGGAGCCCAGCGAGCTGACCGAGGCGCCGACGACCCGTTTCGCGGTGGCCCGCAACGCTGTCAAGAACGCGGTGAACAACGCGGCCGCCGCGGCCCAGCGCCGCACAGAGTCCACGCCGCCGCAGCCCGACCGGGAGATCGAGTCGTGGCTCGGTGAACTGCGCGGCAAGCCGGCCACTCCCGCACCGGAGTCCGGCGGTGCCGCGCAACCTTCCGCCGATGCGACGCGGTCCATGCCCCCGGCCGGGGAGGACGCCACCACCGCTATTCCCACCCAGGCCGAGTCGGTCGCCGCGGGCGGCGATGAGGCGGCGACGATCTCCGCGGAGGAGACCCGCGCCATCCCGATCAGCCGGCCCGAGCCCGCGGACAACGAGGTGGCCACCGAGAAGCTCAACGCCCGCGGCAAGAATGCCGATGAACGCCGCCGCGGCGGCGGGGTCAGCGCCCAGGACCTGCTGCGTCGGGAGGGCCGGCTCTAACCTGAACCCGTCACTCCTCGCGCTTGGCGGGGACGACATCGGGTTCGGCCGTCATGATCACCCCGTCGTTGGCCTCCAACTCGGCGGCCTCCTGGGCCGGGTTCTCGGCGATGAGCACCCGGATGGCGCTGTTGAGCACCGCGAGCAGTGGCACCGCCAGCAACGCACCCACGATCCCGGCCAGCACAGCGCCGGTGGCGATGGCCAGCACGATCGCCAGCGGGTGGATCGACACCGCCCGGCCCATCACCAGCGGCTGCAGAACGTGCGCCTCCAACTGCTGGACCGCGATGATCAGCCCCAGCGTGATCAGGGCGTAGACGAATCCCTTGGCCAGCAGCGCCACCACCACCGCCAGGAACCCGCTGAGCACCGCACCGACCAGTGGGACGAACGCGCCGAGGAACACCAGCGACGCCAGTGGCAATGCCAGCGGTATGCCCATGATCGCCAGTCCGGTGCCGATGCCGACCGCGTCGACCAGGGCCACCAGGAACGTCGCCCGGACGTAGCCGATCAACGAGCCGAATCCGGCCCGGCCGGCGTCGCGCACCCGTTCCCGGGCGCCGGTGGGCACGATCCTGGTGATGAACTCGTAGATGTTGCGCCCGCCGTGCAGCAGGAAGATCAGCGTGAACAGCATCAGCAGCGCGCCGGTCACGATCTCGGTCAGGGTGGCCGCGGTGGATAGCGCCCCGGTGGTGAGCTTCTCCTGGTTGTCCCGCAGCGCCTTGATGGCGGTGTTGCCCGCGCTGTCTATCTGTTCCCGGCTCAGGTGCGCCGGTCCCTCGATGAGCCAGTCCCGCAGGTTGTCGATGCTTCGGGTGACCTGCTCGACGAGCCCCGGCAGGCCGGAGACGAACTGGCTGACCACGAAGGTGAGGATTCCGCCGAAGATCGCCGCGCCGCCGAGCAGGACCAACGCGACCGCGCCGCCACGTGGGGCGCCCCGGCGATCGAGCCAGTCCACGGCCGGCAGCATCAACGCCGTCACCATGGTGGCCAGCGCGACCGGTACGACGATGACCTGGAGGCGTCGCACCACCCACAACAGCACGATCACGGCCAGCACGATGACCAGAAGCCGCCAGGCCCAGGCGGCGCTCTTGCGGACCAGGGGAACTACCGAATCGTCGTCCAGAGCTCGGCTCGCCGGCATGTGGTCAGCCTAACCGTCGCGGGCGGACATCCCGCGGCGAAAACGGTCGGGGGCCCTGCACACCGTTACCCTGAACTGCGTGTCCCACGACGCGCCGGCCGATGCCGCCCGCGAGGAACACGGACCCTCGCCGCACCGGAAGTACTGGTGGGTCCGCTGGGCGGTGCTCGCCGTCGCCGTGGTGGTCCTCGCCATCGAGGCGAGCCTCGTGTGGGACCAATTGGCCAAAGCGTGGCTGAGTCTGCTGTCGGCCAACTGGTGGTGGGTGCTGGCGGCGGTGGTGGCGGCCATGATGTCGATGCACAGCTTCGCTCAGATCCAGCGCACGCTGTTGCGTTCGGCCGGCGTGGTGGTGCGGCAGTGGCGCTCGGAGGCCGCCTTCTACGCCGGCAATGCCCTGAGCACGACCATGCCGGGCGGGCCGGTGCTCTCGGCCACCTTCGTCTATCGCCAGCAGCGGCTCTGGGGCGCCTCCCCGGTGGTGGCTTCCTGGCAGCTGGTGATGTCCGGCGCGCTGCAGGTGGTGGGCCTGGCGCTGCTGGGTCTTGGCGGCGCATTCCTGTTGGGCGCCAAGAACAATCCGTTCTCGCTGCTGTTCAGCCTCGGCGGCTTCGTGGCCCTGCTGCTGCTGGCGCAGGCGGTGGCGACCCGCCCCGAGCTGATCGACGGCATCGGGGTGAGGGTGCTGGCGTGGGTCAACTCGGCGCGCGGCAAGTCCCCGCACACCGGTCTGCAGAAGTGGCGCGAGACCCTCGTGCAGCTGGAATCGGTGAGCCTGAGCCGCCGCGAGCTCGGGGAGGCGTTCAGCTGGTCGCTGTTCAACTGGATCGCCGACGTCGCGTGCCTGGCGTTCGCCGCCTACGCGGCCGGCGGTAAGCCGTCGCTGGCCGGGCTGACCGTCGCCTACGCGGCCGCCCGAGCGGTGGGTTCCATCCCGCTCATGCCGGGTGGGCTGCTGGTGGTCGAGGCGGTACTGGTTCCGGGACTGGCGTCCAGCGGGATGACGCTGCCGGACGCGATCTCGGCGATGCTGATCTACCGGCTGGTCAGCTGGATCTTCATCTCGGCGATCGGCTGGGTGGTGTTCTTCTTCATGTTCCGCACCGAGTCCACGCTCGACCCCGACGCCGTCGTCGACGAACTCACCGGGGAGGACCTGGCCGATCTCGACAACCGACGGGCACCGGCCGACCCCGCGGAGACGGCGCTGCAGGGTCCGCTGCCGCCGGATTCGGGCCCGGAAGACGACGACGGTCGCTAGCCCGAGGTGTTGTGCTTGGATCGGTTCATGCAGCGCACTGTTCTCGCGTCGGCACTCACCGACTTCGTCTGCGTGGTCGTCTTCTGCGCGGTGGGCCGTCGCAGCCACGCCGAGGGGCTGACCGTCGCGGGCATCGCCGAGACGGCGTGGCCCTTCCTGACCGGCACGGTCGTCGGCTGGTTGATCTCGGGAGGCTGGCGGCGCCCGACCGCGCTGGCCCCCACCGGCATCACCGTCTGGCTGTCGACCATCGTCGTGGGAATGTTGTTGCGCCGCATCACTTCTCAGGGAGTAGCCGTGAGTTTCATCGTGGTCGCCTCGTTGGTGACCGCGCTGTTGCTACTGGGCTGGCGAGCCCTGACCGCGCTGACGGTCAAGCGCACGGCCTAGGAGTCCCGCGCCCCGGCGACGTGCTCGGGCGAGGTGGACACCGTCAGCTGGGCGCGCAGCCCGCCGAGCGGTCCGTCCGACAGTTCGATCGCGCCGCCGTGCAGCGCCGCCTGCTGCGCCACCAGCGCCAGGCCGAGGCCCGAGCCGCCGGGGGCTGCGGTGCTGCCGCGCGCGAACCGCCCCAAAACCTTCCGGTGTTCGTCGGCGGGCAGGCCTCGGCCGTTGTCGTCGACGACGATCGTCAGGTACTCACCGTGCCGGGAAGCGGTGAGCAGCACGCGGGTGGCCCCGCCGTGGGTGACGGCGTTGCGCACCAGGTTGTCGACGGCCAGCCGCAGCCCCGCCGGCCAGCCCCACACCGTGCCGGCGTCGTCGGCCTCCACCGTGATCTCGGCCCCACCGTCCGGCCGGGTGTTCTCCCGGGCGACCCGGTCGAGCATCTCGGGAAGGTCGATCGGTTCACGGTCTTCGATCTGGGCCAGTTGGCCGGAAGCCAACTGGCCCAGCGCGGTGATGGTCGCCTCGATGCGGCGCTGCGCCCGGGACAGGTCCTGCACGACTTCGTCGAACTCCTCGGGGGTCAGGTCGTGGAGTCGCAGGGTGTCCAGATCGGCGCGCATGGCCGTCAGGGGGGTGCGGAGTTCGTGAGCGGCATTCGCCGCGAAGTCCTGGGCGGCCTGCAGTGAATTGGTCGTCGCAAGTTGGGCGTCGGCCAGCCGGTGCAGCATCTGGGCCATGGCATCGGAGAGATCCTCGGCCTCGCGGGCGCCGTGCACCGGTTCGATCTGATCGGTGCCCGTGCCCAGTTGCCGGGTCTGCTCGGTGAGCCGGCGCAGCGGGCGAACCGCGGGACCGGCCAGAAGCCAGCCGAGCCCGCCGGCGACGAGCACGGCCAAGCCGCCGATCAGCAGGTAGAGCGGAATGCGGGCGCGGCTCAACAGGATGCTGTCGGCCCGGATACCGATGGACATCAGGATGCCGCCGGACTGCTCGACGGGAATGGTCCGCACCCGGTAGTCGACGCCGTTGACGGTGACCGTCGACGACCCCGGCGGCAGCGACGGCAGCTGAAAGCCGCGCTGGAAGACGACCTGCCCAGTCGAACGGGACCGGCCGGTGCTCACCACGCCGTGGGTCGGGTCCTGCAACTGCTCGGGGTACATGCTGGCGTCGACGATCGAGTCCAGCCGCCGATCCAGCTGTTGGGCATCGTTGTTGGCCAGCACCACCGAGGTGAGCACCACCAGCAGAGCCACCACGATGGCGGCCGACAGTGCCGCCGCCACCGCGACCCGGCTGCGCAGCGACGTGCTCTTACCCGGCCACCTCACGGCTTCCCCGTCGTCACGGCTCCGCCCGCAGCACGTACCCGATCCCGCGCACCGTGTGGATCACCCGCGGCACGCCGTCGCGCTCCAGCTTGCGCCGCAGGTAACTGATGAACACGTCGGCGACGTTGGTGTCGACATCGAAGTCGT
The DNA here is from genome assembly GCA_964535335.1 of uncultured Mycobacterium sp. GTDB lineage: Bacteria > Actinomycetota > Actinomycetes > Mycobacteriales > Mycobacteriaceae > Mycobacterium. Next base: position 12,793 of record CAZHUU010000067.1, on the reverse strand, counting down.
AACCCCAGACGAGCTCGAGGAGCCGCTGCCGCGACAACACCACACCGGCGTTCGCGGCCAGCACCGACAGCAGGTCGAACTCCCGCTTGGTCAGGTCGGCGCGGTCACCGTTGACGAACACCAGCCGCCGGGCGGCGTCGATGGTCAGCGGGCCGACCGTCACCGCGCCGGAACCCTCCCCGGAATGCGACGCCCGGCGCAGCAGGGCGTGCAGCCGCGCCACCAACTCACCGAGATCGAACGGCTTGGTCAGGTAGTCGTCGGCCCCGGCCTCCAGACCGGCGATCCGGTCGTTGACCGTGTCGCGTGCCGACAGCACGCAGATCGGAATGTCATTGCCCAGCGCGCGCAGCGCGGTCACCACGGCCACGCCGTCGAGTTCGGGCATCTGGACGTCGAGGACCAACGCGTCGTGGTCCTCGTTCGACAGCAGCCGCAGCGCTTCCTTGCCGGTCGCCGCAACCCGGACGTCGAACCCCGAATGGCGCAGTCCGCGCGCCACTGAGTTACGGACGTCGGGGTCGTCGTCGACCATCAGGACGGTGCGGCCGGAGCTATCCGGCGCGGGCTGCTGCCCTACCGGCACCGCGTCCTACTGCTGGGGCAGGTCAGGCGAACCGCCGCAGCGGGTCCTCAGGTCGACCAGCGGCTGACGAATGTTCTGCATGTCGGCCTTGGTCTGAGGGTTGGCGTCCAGGTACTGCTGGACCTGGGCGCGAATGGTGTCCCGCGGCGCACCCTCGAGGCCGGTGAAGAAGTTGTTGACGTCCGGATGGGTGAACAGGTAGGCCGACGTCGCCGCCGACACACCCGCGGCCACACCGGCCAGGTCGGCAGCGGTGCAGTTCGGCGGGTCGGCAAGCGCCGAGGGGGCGGTACCAATCACCAGTGCGCCGGCAACAGCGCCCATGCCGATCGCTCCGACGACCGCGCGACGGGCCAGACGGGCATTAAGCAACATGCTCGGACTCCTTTTGGGGTAGTGAGAGTCGTATCAGCGACTGATACTGACACGGAAAGCTAAGCAGACTTGGCCCTGACTTTCTTGCCTTGGCCGCAACCCGTGTCGACAAGAGTCGAAAAATTGCTGTTCGGCCACTCACCCGAGGCGCCGGTGCTCCGGACGCCCCGGTCAGCGCCCCGATGAGGGGGCTGGACCGGGCAGCGGTCCGGCCGCGGTGGGAGCCGCCGGAGTGGGGCCGCCGGCCGGCCCGTTCGGGCCTTGGTGTGCCGTCATCGCCTGCGTCGCCCCCGGCAGACCACCGGACTGCGACGCCTGCATCAGCGTCAGCAGCTGGGGCAGGCTGACCGGTAGTTTGCATTGGGCAGACAAGCTCACCAGCGGCTGCTGAAGGGTCTGTAAATCCTTGCCGGCCTGCGGGTTGGCATCGAAGTAGGTCTTCAGCGCGCCGAGGGTCTGCGGCCCTGCCTGCTGCTGGGAGATGGTCGTCAGCGCCTGATTGGTCTGTGGATGCGCGTCCAGGTAGCCACCGGTGTTGGTGGCCACGGTGCCCACCGTCCTGGCCATCTGGCTGGCCGCGCAGGGGTCGGGGGCGGCGCCGGCCGCGGGCTGGGACTGCACGGCTGCGGTGGCGCCGCCGAACGCGGTGGCGAGGACGGCGACGCACAGACCGGTGCGGCGCCCGTTGGTGGTGCGCAGGGTGGGCCAGGTCATGGGTGCTCCTTAGTCGGGGTTGCAGACGCCAGTGGCGCCGTAATGTCGTCGATAAACGGCAAAAATCCCCGACCCGGCACGAAGCCAACCGTCATCCTGCCATCGCCGCCCGGGTGCGGCCACTTCGCGCCGGCACAGCGCCGCGGCGCCTCGGTCTCGATACGGCCAAGACCGGCGGCTACGCCCGAAGGGCGCACAGTTGGCTGGGGTAGGCTCGCTGCCACGCAGTCCGGGGAGAATGCGGGGAGACACTCATCCAGCAGTTCATGATGCGGCTCAGCAGCTACCTGCGCAGATTTCGCTGGGTGGTCTTCGCGTGCTGGGTGCTGGCGCTGCTTCCCGCGCTGTATCTGGCGTTCACTCAGTCCAACCACCTCACCGGTGGCGGCTTCGAGGTCGCCGATTCGCAATCACTGCGCGTCCAGTACCAACTCGAGGATCACTTCCCCGATCAGGGCGCCTCGCCCCTGGCGCTGGTCGCCGCACCGCGCGCCGACGCCACCTATGCCGACATGACCGCGGCCGTCACCCAGCTCGAGCAGGTGGCGAAGCAGGTGCCCAGCGTCTCGGTGATGCCCAACCCGGCGCAGCCTGCCCCGGCCCCCGACCGGCCCTATGTGGTGTCGTGGCGGCTGGACTTCAACAACACCGGCGCGGTGGATGTGGCACGCCAGCTTCGGCAGAAGATCGGGGTCCAGGGTGACCAGCCGGGCCAGACCCAGAACGGCCGGGTGCGGCTGTACGTCATCGGCCAGGGCGCGCTGGGGGCGGCGGCGCAGACCAGCACCAAGCACGACATCGCCGCCGCCGAGCGGTGGAACCTTCCGATCGTCCTGATCGTGCTGATCGCGGTCTTCGGTTCGCTGGCGGCCGCGGCGATCCCGCTTGCGCTCGGGGTGTGCACGGTGGCGGTCACCATGGGTGTGGTCTACCTGCTGTCGAACATCACGTCGATGTCGGTGTTCGTCACCTCGACGGTGTCGATGTTCGGTATCGCGCTGGCGGTGGACTACTCGTTGTTCATCCTGATGCGGTTCCGGGAGGAACTGCGGGCCGGCCGCGACCCCCAGCAGGCCGCCGACGCGGCGATGGCGACGTCGGGGCTCGCGGTCGTGCTGTCCGGCCTGACCGTGATCGCCTCGCTCACCGGCATCTATCTGATCAACACGCCCGTGCTGCGGTCGATGGCCACCGGCGCGATCCTGGCGGTCGCGTTCGCCGTGCTGACCTCGACCACGCTGATCCCGGCGGTGCTGGCGACGTTCGGGCGGGCCGCCGCGCGACGCTCCTCGCTGCTGCAATGGTCGCGGCGTCCGGAGGCCACCCAGTCCAGGTTCTGGACCCGCTGGGTCGGTTGGGTGATGCGCAGGCCGTGGGTCTCGGCGCTGGCGGCGACGGTGTTCCTGCTCGCGCTCGCCGCGCCGGCGTTCTCGATGATCCTGGGCAACAGCATGCAGCGGCAGTTCCCGGCGACCCACGAGGTCCGCGCCGGCGTTTCGTCGGCCGCCCAGGCCCTCGGTCCCGGGGCGCTCGGACCGGTGCGGGTGCTGGTGACCTTCCCCGAGGGCAACGCGGCCTCGGCGGCGTCGAAGGAACCCCTGCTGGAGGCGGTGCGCCAGGAGATGACAAAGGCCCCGGACGTCATCTCGGTGACGCCGGCGATGTTCGGGAACGACTACCGCACCGCGTTGCTCTCGGCGGTGCTGTCGGTGGATCCGGAGGACCTGGCGGCCCGGGACAGCATCAACTGGATGCGCACCCACCTGCCGCCGGTCACCGCCCCGGCGGGCGCGCGGGTCGACGTCGGCGGACCGACCGCACTGATCAAGGATTTCGACGACCGGGTGTCGCAGACCGAGCCGTGGGTGTTCGGCTTCGTGGCGCTGATCGCCTTCGTGATGCTGCTGATCTCCATCCGATCGGTGTTCCTGGCGTTCAAGGGTGTGGTGATGACCGTGCTGTCGGTCGCCGCCGCCTACGGCAGCCTGGTGATGGTCTTCCAGTGGGGCTGGCTGGAAGGTCTCGGCTTCGAGCCGATCACCTCGATCGACAGCACCATCCCCCCACTGGTGCTCGCGATGACCTTCGGCCTGTCGATGGACTACGAGATCTTCCTGCTGACCCGGATCAGGGAGCGCTACCTGCAGTCCGGTGACACCCGCGACGCGGTCGCCTACGGGGTGTCCACCAGTGCGCGCACCATCACCAGCGCGGCGCTGATCATGATCGCGGTGTTCATCGGCTTCGCCTTCGCCGGCATGCCATTGGTGGCCGAACTCGGCGTCGCCTGCGCGGTGGCTATCGCCGTCGACGCGACCGTGGTGCGACTGGTCCTGGTACCGGCGTTGATGGCCATGTTCGACCAGTGGAACTGGTGGCTGCCGGGCTGGCTGGCCCGCATCCTGCCGTCGGTGGACTTCGAGAAGCCGTTACCGAAGGTCGATCTCGGCGACCTGGTGATCATCCCCGACGACATCTCGGCGCTGGTGGCACCGAACGCCGATCTGCGGATGGTGGTCAAGAACGCCGCCCGGCTCCGCGACCTGGCGCCCGACGCGATCTGTGTCGCCGACCCGCTGGCGTTCAGCGGCTGCGGGTCCGGTGACATCGCCGGACGGGTCCGGGGCGGCGACGATGACGTTGCGGCTGCCACCGCGCGATCCCCGCAGCGGGTCGGGGCAAGCGTCGGGCAGCAAGCCGAACGCAGGCCGCTGCGGTCCTACCGGGTCACCCGGGCGACCGGACCGCGGCCGGTCCATCCCGTGACAATGTGGCGGGGCCGGTTGTCGGTGGCGCTGGACGCCCTGGAGAGCGAGCCCGACATCACCGACCCCGGTGTGGCCAGGCTGAGCCCGGTCGAGACCACCAACGTGCAGTTGCCGACCGGTGACCGGCTGCAGATTCCGACCGGCGCGGAGACCCTGCGGCTCAAGAGCTACCTGATCATGTGCCGCAACAGCCGGTCGGACTATGCGGAGTTCGCCGATCTCGTCGACTGCATGGACACCGAGACCGCGGCGGTTGTGCTCGCCGGCATCGACCGGTACTACGGTTCCAAGGACTCTGAGCGACAATGGGTGGCGACCCAACTGGTGCGCCGGCTCGCCGATCCGAGACCCACCGACGTCGACGACGACGGCGACAGTTGGACCGGGCCGGAGGCGGCCGACGAATGGGAAGGGATCAGACGGCGTTGCCTGGCAGTGGCGGTGGCGATCCTGGAGGAGGCGAGGTGACGGTGACAGCACAGCCACACCGTGATGCCCCGTCCGGACCGCACACAGCACTTCAGTTCGACGACCGTCCCGTCGAGTTCTGGCCGACGGCGTTGATCCGCTCCGCATTGGAGACCGGGGACGTCACGGTCTGGCAGCGCATCGTCGTCGCCATCAAGCGCGACCCGTACGGCCGCACCGCTCGCCAGGTCGAAGAGGTGCTGGAGCACTCCCAGCCCTACGGGATCTCCAAGGCGCTGACCGAGGTGTTGATCCGGGCCCGCAACCATCTGGAGGCCAACGAACGGGCGGAGGCCGCCCGCCACGTGCGGTTGCTGCTGGACCGCTCCGGTCTCGGCGAGCAGGAGTTCGCCTCGCGCATCGGGGTGCTGACCGACGACCTCGCCGCCTACCTCGACGGCACCGTCAGCCCACCGGCGTCGTTGATGATCCGGATGCGCCGGCTCTCCGACCGGTTCGCCAAGATGCGCGCGAAGCGGGGTTGGGAAGCAAAGACGTCGTTGCATGATCTTGCGTGACACCCGCACCGTCGCCGTGGTGGGCGCGTCGAACAACCGGGCCCGTCCCAGCTACGAGGTGTATGACTACCTGGCCCGCTTCAGCGACTACGAGCTTTATCCGGTCAACCCGAACATCGCCGAAATCGACGGTACCGCAACCTATCCCAGCCTCGCTGAGCTACCCGTGGCGCCCGACATGGTCGACGTGTTCCGCCGCCAGGACGATCTCCCGTCGGTGCTGGCCGACACCCTGGCGCTGAGCCCCCGGCCGAAGTGCCTATGGCTGCAGCAGGGCCTGTGGAGCGAGCAACTCGCCGAACAGGCGCAGGCCGCCGGGCTGCGGGTGGTGATGGACCGCTGCCTGAAGGTCGACCACGCCCGGCTCAGCGGGCGTTGATCGGGGCCACATCCACCACCAGCCAGTGGCCCTCCGGTTTGGACAGCGTCACCCGCAGTGCGAGTGTGGCGGTGTCGGGCGGCTGTCCCGGTGAGTTCTGGGTGCCGCGCATGACCACCGCGACGCTGGCGTCCGAGGGTCCCAGCGCCTCCAGCCCGGCGGAGATGGTCTGCGCCTGTGCGGACACGTTGCGTTTGGCCAAATCTGCCGTGGCTTTTCCGAATTCGGCCCGGAACGCGTCGGCCCGGTCAGGTGCCATGTACGACGCCGCCCGGTTCAGGGACGACTCCGGATCGGCCGGGATGAAGGTTGCGGTGGCCTCGGAGACGGCGGTGGCGATGCGCACCACTTCGGCCGAGTCCCGGGTGAAGGCGCGGTCGGGCTGAGTCCAGCGGGTGTAGCCGACGACGACCGCGGCGACCATCGCCGCGGCGCACAGTCCCACCACGGCCAGCCTCAGACCGGGACCGTCGTCGTCGGTGCCGACCGTGACCGAATCCCGCCGGTAGAGGACCAGGTTCACCACGACGCCCTCGACGATCAGCAGGCACAGCATCGAGCACACCGACACCCACCACAGCGGCCAGTCGAGCATGAGTCCGATCGCGAGTAGCGCCGCGATCGCGGCCAGTGGGGCGGCGATGTCGAACGCCAACACCCTGCCCAAGTTCCTCATCGCAGCGACTCCAGCCGGGAGATCATCAGGTTGCCGTCGACATCGGAGACACCGAGGCGCAGGTTCCACCGCACCGTGGTGGGTTTGGCCGCCGCGTTCTGGCTCACGGAGGTGGCGACCACCAGCACGGTGTCGGTGCGTTCGGCCAACTCCGGCGGCAGCGACGCCGGTGCGGGCGGCCGCTGCCCGGGCTGGGCGTTGAGGTCATGGTGCGCCGCTTCGATCGAAACCGACTCGATCTGCCCTGTGGTGCTGGCCTGCAGCTTCTTGACCACCTCCCGGTAGGGGGTGATCGAGGCGTCGAAGTCCGTGTTCAGCTCACCCACGGTCTTGTCCCGCAGCTTTTCCAGACTCACGTCGACGTTGTTGGTGTTCATGTTGATCAGCACGCCGGTCCACTCGGCGGCGGCCTGCAGGACGCGGGTCTGGTATTCGCGCTCACCGGCCGCCGTCCGGTGCGACGACCACATCATCGCGATGAGCACCATCGCGGCCACCACCACCACGCCCAGCACCGCGGAGGCGACGCCGTAGCCGGAGAACACCCCGCCGGGCGTCGGGTCGTCGTCGAGTTCGGTCGCCGGCTCCGCTTCGGGCATGCAGGCGAGGCTACCGGGCAGGATCAGCCGCTTCGCGGGCCCGTGGTAAGGATGGTTGGGTGACGGTAGAAACTCTGCGATCCGGAATTGACCTGTCCCACGTCGAAACCGCTGTTCGCCCCCAGGATGATCTGTTCGGCCACGTCAACGGCCGCTGGCTGGCCGAGTACCGGATGCCCGGCGACCGGGCCACCGACGGGGCGTTCCGCGCGCTCTACGACCGGGCCGAGGAACAGGTCCGCGAACTGATCATGCAGGCGGCGGCGTCCAACGCCCCGGCCGGTACCGACGAGCAGCGCATCGGCGGCCTCTACGCCAGCTTCCTGGACGCCGACACCATCGAGCGCCGCGGTGTGCAGCCGCTGCTCAACGAACTGGCCGCCATCGCCGACGCGGCCGACCCGGCGGCGCTGGCCGCCGTGATCGGAACCCTGCAGCGCGCCGGTGTGGGTGGCGGTGTCGGGCTCTACGTCGACACCGACTCGAAGAACTCCGCGCGCTACCTGGTGCACATGTCGCAGTCCGGAGTCGGCCTGCCCGACGAGTCCTACTACCGCGACGAGCAGCACGCCTCCATCCTGGGCGCCTACCCCGGCCACATCGCCGCGATGTTCGCGCTGGTGTTCGGCGGCACGGCCGACGAGTACGCCGAGCGGGCGGGGCGAATCGTCGCCCTGGAGACCGGGATCGCCGCCGCGCACTGGGATGTCGTCAAGCGGCGCGACGCCGACCTGACCTACAACCTGCGCCGCTTCGCCGACCTCGCGATAGAGGCGCCGGGCTTCGATTGGACAGGCTGGATCACGGCACTGGGCAGTGATCCGGATGCGGTGGCCGAGCTCGTGGTGCGCCAGCCCGACTACCTGACGGCCTTCGCGCAACTGTGGTCCGGCTCCGATCTGGCCGACTGGAAGGATTGGGCCCGTTGGCGTCTCATCCACGCGCGGGCTGCCGTGCTCAACGAGGCGTTGGTGGAGGAGGACTTTTCCTTCTACGGGCGCACGCTGAGCGGCACCGAGCAGATCCGCGAGCGCTGGAAGCGCGCCGTGTCGCTGGTCGAGGGGCTGATGGGCGATGCGGTGGGGCGGGCTTACGTCGAACGGCACTTTCCGCCCGACGCGAAGGCCCGGATGGACGTGCTGGTCGCCAATCTGCGCGAGGCCTACCGCGTCAGCATCAACGACCTGGACTGGATGACGCCTGCCACCCGGCAGCGGGCACTGGCCAAGCTGGACAAGTTCACCGCCAAGATCGGCTACCCGGCGAAGTGGCGCGACTACTCGGCCCTGGTGATCGATCGTGATGACCTGTACGGCAACGTGATTCGCGGCACAGAGGTTGCCTTCGACCGGGAACTGGCCAAGCTCGGCGGTCCGGTGGATCGCGACGAATGGTTCATGACGCCGCAGACCGTCAACGCCTACTACAACCCGGGTATGAACGAGATCGTCTTCCCAGCGGCCATTCTGCAGCCCCCGTTCTTCGATGCCGAAGCTGACGATGCGGCCAACTACGGGGGGATCGGCGCGGTCATCGGTCACGAGATCGGGCACGGCTTCGACGACCAGGGCGCCAAGTACGACGGCGACGGCAACCTCGTCGACTGGTGGACCGATCAGGACCGAGACGAATTCGGGACGCGGACAAAGCAACTCATCGAGCAGTACGACGCCTATGTGCCGCGGGACCTGGCGGCCCGCGGCGATGCACACGTCAACGGCGCGTTCACCGTGGGCGAGAACATCGGCGACCTGGGCGGATTGTCCATCGCCCTGCTGGCCTACCAGTTGTCGCTCGGCGGCAAGGAGGCGCCGGTGATCGACGGGCTGACGGGGGTCCAACGGGTGTTGTTCGGCTGGGCTCAGGTATGGCGCACCAAGTCCCGTGAAGCGGAGGCGGTTCGGCGGCTGGCCACCGATCCGCACTCACCGCCGGAGTTCCGCTGCAACGGAGTCATCCGCAACATCGACGCGTGCGATGAGGCGTTCGACGTCGACACCGACGACGAGTTGTACCTGGAACCGCAACAGCGCGTTCGCATCTGGAACTGACACCGCCCCGATCGACCCGAGTGTGGAACACGCAGACGAAATGCGAGGCCACCCCTGCAGGCTCCTCGGAGTGTCAGGCCAGCTGCCACTGCCAGTCGTCGGCGCCGTCCGGCTTGTTGTAGAGCCCGACGGAGTTCTTCACGACGACCGGGTCACCGCTGCCGAAGTTGTCGTAGAACCACTTGGCATTGTCCGGCCCGAGGTTGATACAGCCGTGGCTGACGTTGCGCTTGCCCTGATCCGCGACCGACCACGGTGCGCTGTGCACGAAGGCTCCGCTGTTGTCGATCCGCACGGCCCACTGCACCTTGAGCTTGTAGCCGTCGGGTGAATTCACCGGGACGCCGTACGTGGAGGAGTCCATGACGATGTCGGGGAACTTCTCCAGCACGTAGTAGGTGCCGTTCTTGGTCTCATGCTTGCCATCAGGGCGGCCCATCGACACCGGGAAGGTCTTCTCCACCTTGCCGTTGCGGGTGACGGTCATCTGGTGGGTCTTGTCGTCGATCGTGGCCACCAACGCGTCGCCCACCCGGAAGCCGGATTTGGCGCCGCTGGCGTCGATGCTGACGACGGTGCCGGCCGGCCAGAAGCTATACGGACGCCAACGCACCTGGGTGTCGGTCGTCCAGTAGAACGCGCCCGGGACCGGGGGCACCGAGGAGATGTGGATGGCCTGCTCGGCCAACGGACGGTTGGCGATCGGGCGGGCGAAGTTGATGATGATCGGCTTGGCCACACCCACCATGGCGCCGTTCACCGGGTTGAACGACGGCGGTGCGAAAACCGGGTCGCCGGTGAACGGCAGCGGGTTCTGGCCCTTGACCGCCACGCCGGTGCCGGCCGGTTGGGATGCCAGCGGGTCGGCCGGCGGGGCCGCCAGCGGGTCAGCCGGGGGTGGTGGCGGCGCGGCCAGTGGGTCGGCCGGTGGTGGCGGCGGCGGAAGCTCAGGCGCGGGCGGTGGGGGCGGAACCTCGACCGGCGGGGCGTCGACGACAGCGGGATCAACCGGCGCCGGGTCCGGCTCGGCCCATGCCGGTCCGCTGCCGAGGCCGATCCCGGCGGCCAACGCGACCACGCAGAATCCGGCCGTCAGGGTGCCTTTCACCCGCAAAGCCATGACAAAACTCCCTCGGTTCCTGTTCGGACCAGTGTGGCACAGCGGCGGAGGTGGTCACCGGGACGCGATTTGCCAGCGAACCCGACCCAGCTGCCCGTCAGCCCGCTGAACTGTGCAATTAGTCGGCTCGAGGGTGACGAGCGTTACTTTTCGCTGGTAGGCGGGCGGCCCGGGAATAGGCCCCGGCTGACCACCAGGCAGCCCAGCGCACCCAGGATCAGGGCCGCGGACGCGGTGATCATCACCGGTACGCCGCCATGCAGGTAGAACAGCCCACCGCCGAGCGAGCCGGCCATGATGCCGACCTGGAATGCCGCGACATAGAGTCCGGACGCCCCATCGGGATCTTCGGGGCAATGCCGCATGGCCGCGGACTGCAGCAACGGCGGCATCGCGGTCGCCGCGGCACCCCACATGATGACGGCCGCCACGCCGGTCAACAGGGTGCCGAGGGTGTGCCGCCCGTCGAAACCGAGGGCGGCCAGCACGACGAACGCGAATGCCAGAGCGGACAGGCAGCCGACGATCGCGGCCTTGGGCCGGCGGTCGCCGGGTCGCGCCATCAGCGCCATCGCCGTCAGCCCGGCGATGCCGTAGGCGGCCAGCAGCCACGCCAGGTGCGGGCCGCGCACGCCGACGACATCGCGGATGATCACGACGATGAACGTGTAGGAGATGAAGTGCCCGGTGACGCCCACAAGGGTCAGCACGCTCAACGTCACCAGGCCCCGATTGCGGTGCGGCCGGATCCCGACCCGGCGGTCCTCGGCAGGCGGGTGGCTCAGCGGCATGGCCGGCAGGGCGATGCGGGCCGCGACCGTCACCGCGATCGCGGCGACCGTGATGGCCGCGACCGCCAGCCGCCAGCCCCACAACTCGCTCATCGCCGCCGTCAGCGGATTGCCCACCACCAGCGCCAGGCCGGTGCCGACGTAGACGGCCGCCGTGGCGCGGGCGGCATAGCTGGCCGGCACCAGGCGCACCGCGATCGGGGCGATCACCGACCACATCAGGCCGTGGGTCAGCGAGCACAGCACCCGGCCGAGGGCCAGGACGGCGAACGTCGGCGCAAGCGCCGAGATCAGTTGGGAGACGGTCAGGCAGACCAGCGTGAGCAGCAGCGCGCGGCGCCGCGGCCATGCCGAGGTCCAGCGAACCAGGGGCACGGTCGCCACCGCGGCCACCAGGGCATAGCTCGCCAGCAGCGTGCCGACCGTGCCCTCGCTGACCCGAAGATCCGCGGCGATGGCGGGCAGCGCCCCCACCGGCATGATCTCGGCGGTGACGTAGACGAATGCCGCGGCCGCGAGCACCGCCAGCGCCGTCGTGACGCGTGGCGTCCACGGCGCGGTGGGTGTCGGCGGCGAGTCCACGATCATCACGTTGGCCGGCCCCTCCGGTCCGGCACTGAGGTCACCCCAACACGGTATCGGCCGCGGTGCTGCGCGAATAGGCTCGGAGACCCGTTCGAGACCCTGCTGAGAGGTCGCCGAGACTGCTCAGGAGCGGACGAGGCGGGCGATCGCGGCCGAGGCTTCGGCGAGTTTCTTGTCGGCCTCTTCGCCACCCTCGGCGACGGCGTGGCTGACGCAGTGGCTCAGATGCTCCTCGAGCAGTCCGAGGGCCACCGACTGAAGCGCGCTGTTGACGGCGCTGATCTGGGTCAGGATGTCGATGCAGTACTTGTCCTCGTCGATCATCTTCGCGATGCCGCGGACCTGACCCTCGATGCGGCGCAGCCGCTTGGCGTAGTTGTCCTTCTCCGCCGAATATCCGTGTGCGCCAGTCATTCAGCCTCCCAGCATCTGTTTCATCTGGTCGATCTCGGCCTGTTGTGCGGTGACGATGTTCTTGGCCATCGCGATCATGTCGGGGCTCTGTCCCGCGGCCACCTCGGCGTTGGCCATCTCGATGGCGCCCTGGTGGTGGCCGATCATCGACTGCAGCCACAGGGTGTCGAACTCCTTGCCCTGCAGCGACGTGAGTTTCGCCATGGTGGCGTCGTCGACCATCCCGGTCATGGACATTCCGCCGTGGTCGCCCATCTGGTGCGGATCGACCTCCCACTGCGCCAGCAGTGCCTTCATGGCGGTGATCTCGGGTTGCTGCTGGGCGGCGACGGTGTCGGCCAGTTTGGTCACGGCCGGGTTGGTGGTCCGGCCCGGCACCAGGGCGGCGAGTTCGAGGGCCTGCTCATGGTGCGGGATCATCGTCTGCGCGAACATCACATCCTGGGCGTTGTGGGCGGCCACCGGTGCGTTGGCGGTGGGCGAGGAGGGGTGCTGGCTGTGGTCCTCGCCCTTGCTGCAGGCCGAGACGGCGGCCACGGCGGCGAGGGCGGCGATACAACCCACGATCCGGGTGCTGAGTGCTGTCATGTCCACCACCCTAGCCTATACCCCCTTGGGGTATCCCCATCGGATCGTGTGACCCCTTTCCACCACGGCACATTTGTGGCGCCTCGGCACACCGGCATACTTGACCAGTGAGCAAAACCCCGGACCTGAAACCACGCAGCCGCGACGTCACCGACGGCTTG
>CAZHUU010000066.1:0-26067 GCA_964535335.1 uncultured Mycobacterium sp. | reverse complement strand
TCGCACCGCGGGCACGCATGGCGGTGAACGCCTCGTGACCCGGGGTGTCGATGAAGGTGATGAGCCGCTCGACACCGTCGTGCTCGACGGCCACCTGGTAGGCACCGATGTGCTGGGTGATACCACCGGCCTCGCCCTCGCGGACGGACGCCTGACGGATGGTGTCCAGCAGTCGGGTCTTGCCGTGGTCGACGTGACCCATGACGGTCACCACCGGCGGACGCTGCTCGAGATCCTCTTCGCCGCCCTCGTTCTCGCCGTAGCTGAGATCGAAGCTCTCCAGCAGTTCGCGGTCCTCGTCCTCCGGGGAGACCACCTGAACGACGTAGTTCATCTCGCCGCCCAGCAGTTCCAGGGTGTCGTCGGACACCGACTGGGTGGCGGTGACCATCTCACCGAGGTTGAACAGCGCCTGCACCAGCGCGGCCGGGTTGGCGTCGATCTTCTCGGCGAAGTCGCTCAGCGACGCGCCGCGGGCCAGCCGGATGGTCTCGCCGTTGCCGTGCGGCAACCGCACACCACCGACGACCGGGGCCTGCATGTTCTCGTATTCGGCGCGTTTCGCCCGCTTGGACTTGCGACCGCGCCGCGGGGCGCCGCCGGGACGGCCGAAAGCACCGGCCGCGCCACCGCGCTGACCGGGACGGCCACCGCCGCCGCCACCACCACCGGGACGACCCCGGAAGCCGCCACCGGCTCCGGCCGGGGCTCCGCCACTGGCGCCACCGGGACCGCCGGTGCGGTAGTTACCGCCGCCCGCGCCACCGGGACGACCACCGCCGCCGGGACCGGGACGAGCTCCGCCACCGGGCCGCGGGGCACCCGGGCGACCGGGCGCACCGGGACGCGCGCCCGGCGGGCGCGGGGGCATGTTGCCGGGGGTGACGCCGCCGGGGCGCGGCACACCCGGCCGTGGGATGCCGCCGGGGCCGGGGCGCGGCCCCTGCGGACGCGGCATCGAGCGCTCGACCGGCTGGGCCGAGGAGAACGGATTGTTGCCGACCCGCGGCGGGCGCGGAACGCCGGGCTTGGGCCCCGCGGGGGTGGCGGGACGCGGGCCCGGGGTCGGGCCGGGCTGGGTGGGCCCGGGCTGGGTCGGAGCCGGGGCTGCCGATGCGGCCGGAGCCGCGGGCGCGGTCGGGGCCGGGGCCGGGGCCACCGGCTTGGGCGCCGCGGGCGCCTCCGGTGCTGCGGGGGCGGCGGCACCGGCCGCGGCCTTGGCCGGAGCGCCGTTACCTGCGGCCTTCGCGGGCGCCGGCTTCTCGGCGGCCTTGCCGCCGCCGAACGACTCACGCAACCGGCGCGCGACGGGGGCTTCCACCGTCGAGGATGCCGATTTGACGAATTCGCCCTGATCACTCAGGCGAGCGAGAACTTCCTTACTGGTGACACCGAGTTCCTTAGCCAACTCGTGCACGCGGGCCTTACCTGCCACTACATCTCCTGTCTGGAGGCGCCAGCGGTGGTAGGCCGCGCCTCGGGTTTAGCTACGACGCATGGTCATCGAGACTTCACGGTGTGCTCATGTTCTTCGCTACCTGTTCTCTTGACCGCGGCCGTCGAGTGCTCCGACTTCTCGAAGTGCTCGATCACCGCGGAGGTGTCCGGTGAACCGGTGATGCGCAACGCTCGCGCAAAAGCTCGCCGCCGAATCGCTGCCTGGAGGCACCGATCGTCGGGATGCAACCACGCACCCCGCCCCGGGAGGTTACCTGCCTGGTCAACGGTGACGGCTGGAGAACCGTTCCCGACCGACACAGCCACCACACGGAGCAGTTCGACGGCCAACTCTCGCTTCCGGCACCCGACGCACGTCCGCACCGGACCTTCGGGGCGTCGATGCGCTCGTTCTGTCTCGGGGGACGGAGTCTCGCGCTGGATCACGAGTCAGTCTACCGTCATCGCGGCGCAGTTCAGAACCGCCCTTGCCGGGGAGCTAGTGCTCGTGGCCTGCGCCGTGCGCGGCGCCCGGATGGGCGTCGTCACCGGGCGGGGCGGCGTCGCTGCGGATATCGATGCGCCAGCCGGTCAGCCGGGAGGCCAGTCGGGCGTTCTGGCCCTCCTTACCGATGGCCAGCGACAGCTGGAAGTCGGGGACGACGACCCGGGCCGCGCGGGTGTTCGGGTCGACGACGGTGACCGAGACGACCTTGGCCGGCGACAGCGCGTTGGCCACGAAGCGGGCCGGGTCCTCGTCGTGGTCGATGATGTCGATCTTCTCGCCGGACAACTCGCTCATCACGTTGCGGACCCGCTGCCCCATCGGGCCGATGCACGCGCCTTTGGCGTTGAGGCCGGGAACCCGGGAGCGGACCGCGATCTTGGACCGGTGCCCGGCCTCCCGGGCCACCGCCACGATCTCCACCGACCCGTCGGCGATCTCCGGCACCTCCAGTGAGAACAGCTTGCGCACCAGGTTGGGATGGGTGCGCGAGAGCGTGATCAGCGGCTCGCGGGCGCCGCGGCTGACGCCGACGACGTAGCAGCGCAGCCGCTCGCCGTGCTCGTAGCTCTCGCCGGGGACCTGCTCGGCCGCCGGGATAACGCCCTCGGCGCTCTTGGTCTCGGTGCCCAGGCGCACGACGACGAGCCCGCGGGCGTTGGCGCGGGCGTCGCGCTGGATGACCCCGGCGACGATGTCACCGTCGTGCGCGGAGAACTCGCCGTAGCTGCGTTCGTTCTCGGCGTCGCGGAACCGCTGCAGCATCACCTGGCGGGCGGTGGTCGCGGCCACCCGGCCGAACCCCTCGGGGGTGTCGTCCCACTCGCTGATCAGGTTGCCCTCGGCATCGGTCTCGCGGGCGATCACCTGTACCGCGCCGGTCTTGCGGTCGATCTCGATGCGGGCGTCGGGCTGATGGCCCTCGGTATGGCGGTAGGCGGTGAGCAGCGCCGACTTGATGGTGTCCAGCAACTCGTCGACCGAGATGCCCCGATCGACCTCGATCGCGTGCAGTGCACCCATGTCGATGTTCATGTTCCG
This sequence comes from uncultured Mycobacterium sp., assembly GCA_964535335.1. GTDB lineage: Bacteria > Actinomycetota > Actinomycetes > Mycobacteriales > Mycobacteriaceae > Mycobacterium. The sequence continues at coordinate 23,084 of CAZHUU010000066.1, read as the reverse complement.
GCCTCCGTTCCCGCAGCCCGACTCAACTCTCCGACCAGCTCGAGCTCTTTCGCGCTCGGCGACGAAAACTCAACTTGGACAACAGCTTTGCCGATATCAGCCAGCGCGACACGGCGGATGGCCCAGTCGTTGCGCTCGCGCACCACCAGGTCGACGGCGCCGTCGGACACCGCGCCGATGCGGCCGCTGACCGAGGTGCCGTCGACCAGTTCGGCCTCGACCTTGCGGCCCCGGGCCCGGCGGAAGTGCTTCTCCGCGGTCAGCGGGCGGTCCACTCCCGGCGAGGTGACCTCCAGGACGTAGGCGGTGTCGCCGGTGTCCAGGGCGTCCAGCAGGGCCGACGCCGAACGGGAGAGTTCGGTGACGGCGTCCAGATCCAGGGGGACGTCGCCGTCGGCGACCACCGTGATGCGGGCCGGCTTCGCCCGGGTGTCGATTGCGACGTGGTCGACTTCGTATCCAGCGCGCGCGAACTCACCATCGAGTAGCTCGATCACCTGCTCCGGCGAGGGTAATCCCGTGGACCGCTCAGTCACGGTGAGCTCCTCATCTTGAGTTGTTCTGACAGCCGCGTGGAATGCCCGGCTCAGGAGAGCCAGCTACCCACGATACGCCAGCAGGCTGGTCCGCAATGGCAGGATGTTGACGTGCTCAGCCCCGAATCCAGCGACGTTCCGGCCGTCAACCGGCGGCGGGTCCTCGTCAACGGCGGACGTGGGTTGCTGGCGCTCACCCTGATCGGGGTCGCCGCCCCGGCCTGCGGGTCGAAGGAGCCGCCGGGACCCGACCCGCTGGAGGCTCAGCTCGACGCGGCGCGGCGGGACAGCGACCTGGCCGGCGCGGCCGCCAAGGCCGCCGCCCCGACTCTGGTGCCCGCCCTGACCGTGGTCGCCGACCAGCGGACCCGCCACGCGGCGGCGCTGGCGGAGGAGATCGCGCGGACGGCCGGTAAGCCGACACCTGCGTCCAGCGCGTCGTCGGCCCCGACCACCGCTGCGCCGGCAGGCCCGCCGCCGTCGGTGCAGGACGTGGTGGACGCGCTCCGGGCGTCGGCGGACAGCGCCACCCAACTGGCGCCGTCGCTGTCCGGTTACCGGGCCGGGCTGCTCGGCTCGATCGCCGCCTCCTGTGCGAGCACCCTGACCGTGCTGTTTCCCGCCGGGGGCCGCCCGCAATGACCTCGCCCGCACCGTCGACCACCCCGGATCCGGATCGCCCGGAGAAGGCCGATCAGGCCGCCCTGTTCGACGCGGTCGCAGCCGAGCACGCCGCCATCTACGGGTACGGCTTCGTCTCGGCGCACAGCTCCCCCGACGAGAACGACCTGGTGTCCGCGGCGCTGGTGGAGCATCGCGAGCGCCGGGAGGCGGCGATCGCGATGCTGAAGTCCCGCTCGGTGAAGGAACCGCTGCCGGCGGCCGGCTATCAGCTGCCCTTCCCGGTGACGTCACCGGACGATGCGGCCAAGCTCGCGGTCCGGATGGAGGACGACTGCGCGGTGGCCTGGCGCGCGGTGATCGAGCAGACCGGCACCGAGGACGACCGCGCATTCGGGGTGAAGGCGCTGACGCAGTGCGCAGTGGCCGCGGCCCGCTGGAAACAGGTGTTGGGGCTCTGGCCGGTCACCGCGGCTTTTCCGGGCGGGACCGAATAGCGCGCCGTTCGGGATGGTTCAGCTGCCCGGGAGCAAGCCCCGGGCTGTGCTGGGTGGCACATATTCTGCCCGGCTTTGAGCGACTATCGGGTGGCCGAGCCGAGCCGCCGGCCGAGCCGCCGTCGACATAGTCGCTCAAAGCCGGGCACAACCACCCTCGGTGGAGACAGCCGGTCAGGGCAGCGGTTCGGCCAGCGCCGAAGAAACCTCCGTCACCGCGGTCGCTGCGCCGATCTCGCGGCTCTCACCGGTGAACCGGTTGCGCAGTTCCACCACGCCGTCGGCCCAGCCGCGGCCCACCACGACGATCCACGGCACCCCGAGCAGTTCGGCGTCCTTGAACTTCACTCCCGGCGAGGCCGTCCGGTCGTCCAGCAGCACCTCGAGGCCGAGGCGGTCCAGATCGGCCGCCAGCTCCCCGGCGCCGGTGCGTGCCGCCGGGTCCTTGTTCGCGATCACGACGTGCACGTCGAACGGCGACACCGAACTCGGCCAGCGCAGGCCGAGTTCGTCGTGGTGCTGCTCGGCGATCACCGCGACCAGCCGCGAGACCCCCACCCCGTAGGAGCCCATGGTCAACCGCACCGGCTTGCCGTCCTCGCCGAGCACGTCGGCCGAGAAGGTGTCGGTGTACTTGCGGCCCAGCTGGAAGATGTGGCCGATCTCGATGCCCCGCGCCGACACCAGCGGCCCGGCGCCGTCGGGCGAGGGGTCGCCGTCGCGCACCTCGGCCGCCTCGATGGTGCCGTCCGGGCTGAAGTCCCGGCCGGCCACCAGGCCGACGACATGCTTGCCCAGTTCGTCCGCTCCGGTGATCCACGCCGTTCCGTCCACCACCCGCGGATCGACCAGATAGCGAACGCCGTTGGCCAGCAACCCCTTCGGGCCGATGTAACCCTTTTTCAGGAACGGGTACCTGGCGAAGTCGGCGTCGTCGAGCATCGCGTAGTCGGCCGGGTCCAGCGCCGCCCCGAGCCGCTTGTCGTCGACCTCGCGGTCACCCGGCAGGCCGATCGCCAACAACTCCCAGTCCCCGCCCGGCGGCCGGACCTTGAGCAGTACGTTCTTCAGCGTGTCCGCCCCGGTGACGGCGCGGCCGGCGAACTGCGGCAGCCCGGCCCCGTTGGCCCAGTCCACCAGCGTGGCGATGGTCGGGGTTTCACCGGTGTCGTAGACCTGCGCCTCCGGCAGGCCGTCGACCCGTACGGACGCGGGCACCGCGGTGATCACCGCCTCGACGTTGGCGGCGTAACCCGACTGCAGGCAGCGCACGAAGGTGTCCTCACCGATCTCACTCTCGGCCAGGAACTCCTCGGATGCACTGCCGCCCATGGCACCCGACACCGCCGAGACGATGACGTACTGAACAGCCATGCGCGCGAACATCTTCTGATACGCCTCGCGGTGGGCGTGGTAGACGGTCTTGAGGCCGTCCTCGGCGAGGTCGAAGGAGTACGAGTCCTTCATGATGAACTCGCGGCCGCGCAGGATGCCCGCGCGGGGCCGGGCCTCGTCGCGGTACTTGGTCTGGATTTGGAACAGCAGCAGCGGAAAGTCCTTGTAGGAGCTGTACTCACCCTTGACCGTCAGCGTGAAGAACTCCTCGTGGGTGGGTCCCAGCAGGTAGTCGTTGTCGCGGCGATCCTTGAGGCGAAACACTCCGTCGCCGTATTCGGTCCAGCGGTTGGTGGCCTCGTAGGGCGCGCGCGGCAGCAGCGCCGGGAACAGGATCTCCTGCCCGCCGATGGCGACCATCTCCTCGCGCACGATCGCCTCGATTCGGCGCAGCACCCGCAACCCCAACGGCAGCCAGCTGTACAGGCCCGGGGCGATCGGCCGGATGTAGCCGGCCCGGATCAGCAACTTGTGGCTGGGGACTTCGGCGTCGGCCGGATCGTCGCGCAAGGTGCGCAAGAACAGCTCGGACATGCGGGTGATCACAGCGGACAACCTTACTGATGAGCGCTCGCGTCAGTCGCGACCCTGCCACGTACAGATGCAGGCCTCGTTGCCCTCGGGGTCGGCCAGCACCCAGAAGGCTGGTGCCTCGGTGCCGGACACCAGCCGCCCACCCGCCGCCAGCGCGGCGTCGATTCGGTCGCGGGCGGCATCGTGGGGGACGTCGAGGTCGAGGTGGATCCGGTTGCGCTGCGGGCGCGGCGTGTCCATCTGCTGAAACCAGATCGCCGGTCCCCGGCCCAGCGGGTCGATCAACGCATCGGTGAGGTCGGACGGACCGGGTTCGTCGACGTAGCCGGTGATGGCCTTCCAGAACGGGCGCACCGCGGGGATATCGAGCGCGTCGATGGCGATCTCGAGTTGCTGGACCGCCCCCGATCCCGGTGTGAGTTGCCGTCCGCGTGCCGAAAGGGCACCGGACACCGCGGCGGCGAGCCCGATATCGTGACCGGTCACCGCGCCGGCGGCGGCCGATTGCAGCCGGAGCACGGTGCGGTCCGACCGGATGTCGGCGGTCAGGTGGCCCTGCGCCCGCGAGCCCGCCGCCGCCACGGCGAGCGCGGCGGCCGCCGTTGCCTCCGCAAGCGACGGCGCGAGGACCTGGCCGTAGATCGCCCCGAGTATCAGGCGCCAGCCCAGTTCGTCGACGGCGTCGGAGATCTGCTGACGGCTGGGCCGGAAGTCGTCGTCCATCGCCTCACGCCTGCGCCTTCGTACCCCGGTGCAGCGCCGCCGCACCGGCCAGCGTCACCAGCACTCCCCCGATGATCCAGCAGATCAGCACGACGATCGGATGGGTGATGGCGTGGCCGTCGAAGTACACGATGCGCCGGATGGCCTCGGTGCCCGCGCCGTTGGGCAGGTAGCTGCTGATCGCCCGCCAGAACGGTGGTAGCACCGACGGCTGATACGCGCCGCCGGCCGACGGGTTGCCGAGGATGACGAAGATGATCACCGTCAGTCCGATCCCGATCACCCCGAACAGCGTCTGCAGCGCGATGGTCACCGTCGCCGCGGACAGGGTCACCAGCGTTCCGATCCCGGCGATCGACCAGAAGTGACCGTTCATCGCGTGCAGCACCGGTTCGGCCACCACCGCGCCGCCGAAACCGGACAGCAGCGCGTAGGGCACCGTCGCGCCCAGGCGCCAGAACACCCGCGGAAAGGTCGCCGGCCGTGAACCTTTCGCGATCCCCAGCATCGAGGCGAACAGATAGCCCCCCACCACCCAGCCGATCACCAGGTAGAACCCGGACAGCCCGCGGGCGTCGCCGGCCAGCAGCGGGACCACGTCGTCGACGGTGACGGTGCGCTGCTGCGCGGCGGTCACCTTCGTGAAGACCTGCTCGACCGCGCCGGAGACGGCGGTCCCACCGCCCGAAGCGACCAGCAGCCGATCGGCGCTGCCCGTCGGGTCGAACAGGTAGACCGCGGAGGTCGAGCCGGTGCGCAGCGCTTCGCGGGCGGCGTCCTCGCCGACGGCCGCGGTCGCCGCCAGGGGCTCGCCGGGCAGCCCGTTGAGCTTATCGACGATCTGCCCCGCCGCCTGCGCGGGCGCGACCACCTCGACCGGGATCCGGTGCGGGGTCGGCGAGTGGAAGGCCCCAAGGTAGGACAGGATGAAGCCCAATTGCAGCAGCAGCACGCCGAGCCCGAGCGCCAGGGTTCGCGGCGCGACGGCATCGCGGAACCGGTCCTGCCAGGTTTCGGGCGGCTCGGATGCGATGTGTTTGTTGACGGGCGTAGTGGTCATCGGCTCATCTTCCTCCGACCCCAGGGTGCGCCGGGGATCTAGGCTGGATGGGTGACAGCTGAATCATCGCGCACCGGTTCCGCGTTGGCCGCGCAGCCCTATGCCGGCCGGATGCCGACGCGGCCCGGCGACATGGCCGTCGAGACACACGGCATCGCACCGATTCCGCCCGGCAACCGCTATGGCAGCGCGCGCCGGCTGTTCACCGTGTGGTTCGCCCCGCAGGTCAACATGACGGTGGTGTTCACCGGCACCCTCGCGATCGTGCTGGGGCTTGGCTTCTGGCTCGGCCTGCTGGCCATGGTGATCGGGACCCTCGTCGGCTGCCTGGCGGTCGGCTACCTGTCCACCTGGGGACCGCGCACCGGAACCGCGCAACTTCCCAACGCGCGCATGGCTTTCGGCGGAACCGTGGCCGTCGTCGCGGTGATCCAGTGGTTGTCCTCGATCGCCTGGGACGGGCTGGTCGGGTTGTTCGGCGGCGAGGCCCTTGCCGAACTGCTGGGCATGCCGTTCTGGGTGGCCGTGGTGATCGTGCTGGCGGCCCAAGGTGTCGTCGGAGTCTTCGGCTATGAGGTGATCCACCGGGTGCAGGCGGTGATGACGGTGGTGCTGATCGTCACCTTCGCGATCTTCGCGGCGAAGCTGGTGACCGGCCACCAGGTCGTCTCGGCGCCCACACTGGCCGGTGCCGATCTGTCCGGCGCGTTCGTGCTGGAGGTGACGGTCGCGCTGAGCCTGGCCATCTCGTGGGCCAGCTACGCCGCGGACTACAGCCGCTATCTACCGGTGAACACCTCGCGCACAGCGGTTTTCGGCTACACCTTCGCCGGCCTCGCGGTGGCCTACATCGCGGTGCAGGCGATCGGGGTGGCCGGCGCATCCGTGCTGACCGACCAGACCGCGCAGGGCATCCGGTCCATCATGGGCGGTGGGGTGCTGGGCACGCTGGCGCTGATCGTGATCGCACTCAGCTCGGTGGCGTCGAATGCGATGAACGACTACAGCGGATCCCTGGCGCTGCAGACCGTCGGGGTGCGGGTGCGCAGGCCGGTGTCCGCGGTGGTGGTGGTGCTGATCGCGTTCGCGTTGATCATGTGGCTGCACTCCGGCGATATGGCCAGCCGATTCCAGGGCGTGCTTTTGTTCGTCAGCTACTGGATTCCGGCGTTCGTCGCGATCGTGGCGATCGACTGGCGCTACCGCAGTGCCGGGCGCGCGGTGGTCAACCCCGCCGAGGAGACCACCGGCCGTGCCGACGCTTCGGTGGCGCTGGCGGTGTTCGTGGTGGCGTTCGCCGCCGCGGTGCCGTTCATGCACACCAACCTGATCGTCGGCCCGGTGGCCGAAGCGCTGCGCGGTGCCGATCTGGCGTACTTCGTGAATTTCGTTGTGGCGGCAGCACTTTACGGCGGCTACCGGATGATCCGCAGGCGGAACTAGAGCTCGCCGGCCTCGACCGCCTCGCGGGTGTGCTGGGCGGTGGCGATCTGCTGTGCCGAGAAGCGGATCCAGAACGCGGTGATACCCACGATGACGGCAACCCCGGCCACCCACAGCAGCGAGTAGGTGTAGCCGTAGCCCAGCGCGTCGAGCTGGCTCGGGGTCATGTCCTGCACCGGCCCCGTCGTCCCACCCAGGTACAGCGTGCGGGAGGTCTGCACGGCCTGAATGACCACCAGCACCACCGGGCCGCCCAGGTTGTAGACCATCAGGGTGATCGCCGACACCGGACCGATCTCCTTGGGCCCCACCTCGGCGACGGCGCACAGCGGCAGGATCACCGAGATCACCCCGATGCCGAAGCCGCCGACCACGATCGGCAGGAAAAGATCGGGGAAGTAAGGGATGGTGCGGGTCAGCGTCGAGCCGAACAGCATCGCGGCCAGCACGAACAGGCCGCCGCCGATGATCAGCCAGCGCGGCGGGACGTGCGGGGCGGCACGCGCGGCCAGGATGTTGCCGATGCCGAAAGCGATCGCGAACGGAATGAAGGACACGCCGGCCCGCAGCGCGGAGTAGCCGAGCACGTCCTGCACCAACAGGCCGATCATCACGGTCAGCGTGAGCATCACCCCGCCGGCCAGGAACAGCGACACGAACGTCATCACCCGGTTGGTGTTATCGAACACCGAAAACGGCACCAGCGGGTTGTCGGCGCTGCGCTCGACGAACAGGAACGCGACGAAGAACACCACCACGGCCACCGACGCGCCGATCACCCACGGGTCGACCCAGCCGCGCGGCGGCCCCTGGGTGAACACCAGCACCGCCGCGGTGCAGGCCAGCGTGGCCAGCAGCGCACCGGTGATATCGAGCTTGAGCCGCTCGTGCCGGGTCTCCTCGAGCCGAGTCAACGCGATCACGATGATGACAAGCCCGATCGGCAGGTTGATCAGGAACGCCAGCCGCCACGACACCACGGTCAGCGCCCCGCCGAGCACGAGCCCCAGCACCGAGCCCACGCCCTGCATGGCCGCCGACATCGCCATCGCCCGGTTACGGGCGTGGCCGACGGCGTAAGTGGTGGCGATCAGCGCCAACCCGGTCGGCGCGGCCACCGCCGCACCGATGCCCTGGACCGCGCGCGCCGCAATCAGCAACGGGCCGTCGGTGGCCAGGCCGCAGGCCGCCGAGGCGATGGTGAAGACGCCGACGCCGGAGATGAACGCCCGTTTGTGGCCGATGGCGTCGCCCACCCGGCCGCCGAGCAGCAGCAGGCCGCCGAAGGTGAGCACATAGGCGGTGATGATCCAACTCTTGGCCGCGTCGGACAGGCCCAGCTCGGCCTGCATCCGCGGCAGCGCCACGATCACGATGGTGCCGTCCAGCGTGGACATCAGCTGCATGCCGGTGATCGCGACGATCGCGAGACCCAGCGTGGTGGCAAGCGGTCTGGCGGGCGGCTGCGGAGAGCTCACGCCAGACATGGCTAGCTACCCTACTGTGGCGGCGGCGGAGCCCGGCTCAGGAGCTAAAGCTCTCGGGTTCCCGATGTCGAGCTACAGCTCTCCGGTGCCGATGTCGAGCTACAGCTCTCCGGTTCCCGATGTCGAGCCCTACAGCTCTCCGGCCTCGATCGCGTCCTTGACTTCCTGCGCGTGCGCGACCTGCTGGGCGGTGTAGCCGATGAACAGCGCGACGCCGCCCACGATCACCGCGACGCCGGCCACCCACAGCAGGCCATAGGTGTAGCCCTGGTCGAGGGCGTGCAACTGCGCCGGGTTCATCTTCTTGACCGGACCCGTGGTGCCACCCAGGTACAGGGTCCGGGAGGTGATGACGGCCTGGATGATGGCCAGCACGACCGGCCCGCCCAGGTTCTGCAGCATCAGCGCGATAGCCGACACCGGGCCGATCTGGTCGAAGCCCACCCCGGCGATCGCCGAAACGGTCAGCGGCACAACGATCATGCCGATGCCGAGGCCGCCGACGGTGATCGGGATGACCAGGTTGGGGAAGTACGGGATACCGCCGTTGAGGGTGGAGCCGTAGAGCATGGCGCCCAGCACCAGCACACCGCCGGCGATCACCAGGATCCGCGGCGGGAAGTGGGACACCAGCTGTGAGGACGCGCCCAGGCCGATGCCCAACGCGATCACGAACGGGATGAATCCGATACCGGCGCGCAGCGCGCTGTAGCCCATGATGTCCTGCACGTACAGGCCGATCAGCACGGTCAGCGTGAACATCACACCGCCGGCCAGGAACACCGCGGCGAAGGTCGCCAACCGGTTGCGGTCGCGGAACAGGCTGAACGGCACCACCGGGTTGACGGCGCGGCGCTCGACGAAGACGAATGCGATGAAGGCCACCACGGCCACGGTGGCCGAGATCAGCGTCACCATAGACAGCCAGCCGTTCTCCGGAGCCTGCGCAAAGCCGAACACCGCCGCCGTGCAGCCCACGGTGGCCAGCAGCGCACCCGCGGCGTCCAGCTTCATCCGCTCACGCTGGGTCTCGCGCAGGGTCCGGCGGGCCAGGTAGATCATCAGCAGGCCGATCGGGACGTTGACCAGGAAGGCCAGCCGCCAGGACACCTCGACCAGGGCGCCGCCGACCACCAGGCCCATCACCGAGCCGATGCCGGTCATCGCGGCGAAGATCGCGGTCGCGGCATTGCGCGCCGGACCCTTGGGGAAGGTGGTGGCGATCAGTGCCAGGCCGGTCGGCGAGGCGATCGCCGCACCCACACCCTGCAGCAGCCGCGCGATCACCAGCGTCGCCTCGTCCCAGGCCACCCCGCACAGCACGGAGGCGATGGTGAACAGCGCCACGCCCACGATGAAGGTGCGCTTGCGGCCGATGGTGTCGCCCAGCCGGCCGCCGAGCAGCATCAGACCACCGAAGGTCAGCACGTAGGCGGTGATCACCCAGCTGCGGCCGGCGTCAGACAGGCTCAGTTCGTCCTGGATCTTGGGGAGCGCCACGATCGCCACGGTGCTGTCCATGGTGGCCAACAGCTGCATGCCGCCGATCGCGACGACCGCCGCGATGAAACGCCGGGACGGCAGCCAGGTCAGGTACTTGCTGCGCTCCAGGTCTGCCGGTTCAACTCGCATGGGGACCGGACGCTCCGAGCTGCCGGCGCCGCGACGAGACATCGCGCGCTCAGCATCGTTGAGAGCCGTCATAGGTGGCTACCCTACAGTAATCTTAAGAAGACTTTAAGCCCCGAAGGCGGCCACCGGACCGATCACCACGATTGCGGGAGGCCGAATACCTTCGGCGCGAATTCGTTGAGGCACGTCTTCGAGCGTCGCCCGTAACACCCGTTCGGCCGCGGTGGTGCCGTGCTGCACCACCAGGACAGGCGTTTGCGCAGGTCGTCCGCCTTTAATCAGTGCGGTGGCGAACAATTCGATTCGCTCGACGGCCATCAACAAAACTAACGTTCCCGATAATTGGGCGAGCGCATTCCAATTCACTAACGATTCCGGATGGTCCGGTGACAAATGGCCGCTGACCACGACGAATTCGTGATTCACCGCGCGGTGGGTGACCGGAACACCGGCGAGCGCGGGGACGGCTATGGCGCTGGTCACACCCGGCACGACTGTGACCGGAATCCCAGCCTCGGCGCAGGCCAGGATTTCCTCGTAGCCACGCGCGAAGACGAACGGATCACCACCCTTCAGTCGCACCACGAACCGGCCGGCGCGGGCCCGTTCGATCAGCACCGAATTGATCGCCTCCTGCGCCATGGCCCGGCCATACGGAATCTTGGCGGCGTCGATGACCTCGACGTGCGGCGGCAACTCGGCCAGCAATTCCGGGGGGGCCAGCCGGTCGGCGACGACGACGTCGGCGTGGGCCAGCAGCCGGCGCCCACGCACGGTGATCAGTTCGGGGTCCCCCGGCCCGCCGCCCACCAGAGCCACGCCGCCCTTCATGACGTCGGCGGGGCCGGAGATGTCCGGGGCGATGCGACCCTGCAGGAACGACTCCCGGATGGCCGAGCGGATGGCCGCCGACCGGCGATGCTCCCCGCCGGCCAGCACGCCCACCAGCAGGCCGTCGTGCTCGAAGGACGCCGGGGTGACGGCCGTGCCCTCGCGCGCGACGTCGGCCCGCACACAGAAGATCTGCCTGCGCTCGGCCTCGGCGACGATCGCAGCGTTGACGGTGGGGTCGTCGGTGGCGGCGATGGCATACCAGGCGCCCTCGAGGTCGCCGTCGCGGTAGTCGCGCAGCGCCAGGGTGATGCCCGGCTGCTGTTCAGCCAGCGCCTCGACGGCCGGTGTCGCCGCCCGGGTGATGACGTGCACGTCGGCGCCGTTGGCGATGAGCAGGGGGACGCGACGCTGCGCAACGGTTCCCCCGCCGACCACGACGACCTTCTTGCCGGTCAGTCGCAGCCCGACGAGGTAGGCGTTCTCGGTCACCCGCCGAGTTTAGTGACTTGGGCGGCGCAGGAAACAAACCGCGCGACGGACTGCGGTTGGGCGGCGGGATGGGTGTGCAGATACGACGCGTGCACCCCGGCCCGCAGCGCCCCGTCGCGCACCGTCGTGCCGCGCTCGCCGTGGAAGGCCCAGGCCGGCTGCCGGTCACCGACGAATTCGACTGCGGTGCGGTGGAATTCGTGGCCCACCACCCGTTGCCCGGTGGTGAACAGCGGCGAGTCGGCGACGGCGACGGCGTCCCGGTAGCCCAGCGTCAGGCGCGGGGTGAAGCGGGCCGAGCCGGCCAACACACCGCTCATCGGGTGGCCGTCGAGGTCGTCCATGAGGTAGGCCAGGCCGCCACATTCGGCGTGGACGGGCGCATGTCCGGCCAGTCGGCGCACCTGCTCGCGCAGCCCGGCATTGGCCGACAGCGTCTCGAGGTACTGCTCCGGAAAGCCGCCGGGCAGGATCAGCCCGGCGCTGTCCGCGGGCAGCGGGTCGGTCATCGGGTCGAACTCGACCACCTCGGCGCCTGCGGCGTCCAGCAGTTCGCGGTGCTCGGCGTAGCCGAAGCTGAACGCCTTCCCGGCTGCGACCGCCACCACCGGCCTGCCTGCCACCGCGTCGCCGACCGCTGTGTCGGGCGACCATGCTTCGGCCACCACCCTGGAGCCGGCCAACCTGACTACGGCCGCCAGGTCGACGTGCTGCGCGATCAGGGCGGTCATGGCCGTGACGGCCGCTCGCGCGGCGTCGCCGTGCTCGACGGCGGTCACCAGGCCGAGATGGCGTGCCGGCACGGCCAATTCGTCATCACGCGGAATGGCGCCCAGCACCGGCACCCCGACCGAGTCGCAGGCCTGCCGCAGCACCCGCTCATGGCGCTCGGACCCGACCCGGTTGAGGATCACCCCGCCGATGTGCACACCGCGGTGGAATCCCGAAAAGCCTTGCACCACAGCGGCGATACTCTGGCTCTGGCCCCGTGCGTCCACGACCAGCACCACGGGGGCACCCAGTAGTTCGGCGGCTTGGGCGGTGGAGCCGCGCGCGGGGGTGAGCGGCTGTGCGTCTATCCGGCCGTCGAAAAGCCCCATCACGCCCTCGACGACGGCCACGTCGGCGTGGTGGCTGCCGTGCCGGTACAGCGGGCCGATCAGTTCCTCTCCCACCAGCACCGGGTCGAGGTTGCGGCCGGGGCGGCCGGCGGCCAACGCGTGGTAACCGGGATCGATGAAGTCGGGACCGACCTTGAACGGGGCGACCCGATGGCCTGCTGCACGCAGCGCGCCGATCAAACCCGTTGCCACGGTAGTCTTTCCGCTGCCGGACGAGGGTGCGCCGATGACGACGGCGGGTACGGCGCTCACCATTCGATACCGCGCTGACCCTTGCGACCGACGTCCATCGGGTGGTGCACCTTGGTCATCTCGGTGACCAGGTCGGCGGCGTCGAGCAGTTGTTGCGGCGCGTCGCGGCCGGTGATGACGACGTGCTGGCTGCCCGGTCGGGTGCGCAGCACCTCGACCACCTCAGCCACCGGGATCCACCCCCACTTCAGCGGGTAGGTGAACTCGTCGAGGACGTAGAAGTCGTGGCGCTGTTCGGTCAGCCGCCGGGCGATCTCGGCCCAGCCGTCGGCGGCCGCCGCCGCGTGGTCGGCGTCGGTGCCGTCCTTGCGCGACCACGACCAGCCGGCGCCCATCTTGTGCCATTCGACCGCGCCGCCGACGCCCCGTTCGGTGTGCAGCGCGCCGAGGTGGGCGAAGGCCGACTCCTCGCCGACCTTCCACTTGGCGCTCTTGACGAACTGGAACACTGCGACGTTCATGCCGGCGTTCCACGCCCGCAACGCCATTCCGAACGCGGCGGTGGACTTGCCCTTGCCGGCGCCGGTATGCACGGCGAGCACCGGGGTGTTGCGGCGGGCCCGGGTGGTCAGGCCGTCGTCGGGAACGGCGGTGGGACGCCCCTGCGGCATCGGCGGTCCCCTTCCCGGTTCAGGCGGCGCGGCGCACGGCCTGCGCCAGGTAGTCGGCGCGCAACTGGTCCAGTTGCAGCAGCGGGGCGTCGAGCTGGGTGGCCAGTTCACCGGCCAGCCCCAGCCGGACGTAGGACGTCTCGCAGTCCACCACCACCGCGGCGGCACCCTCGGCGAGCAGCCGGGCGGCCGCCGAGCGGCTGCGCCCCAACGGGTCCGGGCCACCGGTGGCCCGGCCGTCGGTGAGGACCACCACCAGCGGACGGCGGGCGCGGTCGCGAACCCGCTCGCGGACCACCACATCGCGGGCGGCCAGCAGTCCCTCGGCCAGCGGTGTGGTGCCGCCGGTGTCGAATCGGGTGAGCCGACGCGAGGCGATATGCGCCGACGTCGTCGGCGGCAACAGGACACGGGCGCCGTCACCGCGGAAGGTGATGACCGCGACCTTGTCCCGGCGCTGGTAGGCGTCGCGCAGCAGCGAGAGTGCGGCACCGCTGACCGCGGCCATCCGGTCGCGGGCCGCCATCGATCCGGAGGCGTCGACGACGAAGATCACCAGATTGCCCTCCCGGCCGACCCGCACCGCGCGCCGGATGTCGTCGGCCTCAGGGCGTAGCCGACCGCGGGCGTCGATGCGGCCGGCGGCCGCCAGCACCGTCGCGAACAGGTGCAGTCCATGCCCGGACTGCGGGTCCTCGGTGGCGGTGACAGCCGCACCGGCACGGTTGCGGGCCCGGGATCGCCGGCCCGGGGCGCCGTCACCGAGGCCGGGCACGGTCAGGGCGCGGGTGCGGAAGGTGGCCGCAGGCGGGGCGGCCGGCCGTGTGGTCGACGACGAGTTCCGTTGCGGGACAGGCTGTCCGGTATTCCCATCGACGGACTGCCCGCCGCCGGGTGGATCGGGTTCGGGTTCGGGGCTGTGATCGCCGGCGGCGGCCATCGCGTCGTCCAGCTGGGCCGGATCGATACCCGGATCGTCGAATGGGTCGCGGCGGCGGCGGTGCGGCAGCGCGAGTTCGGCGGCGACCCGGATGTCCTCCTCACCGACGGCGTCCGCACCGCGCCAAGCGGCGTGAGCCACCGCGGTGCGGGCCAGCACCAGGTCGGCACGCATGCCGTCGACGTCAAAGGCCGCGCAGAGCGCCGCGATGCGGTTCAGTTCGGTGTCGGGCAGCGCCACCTCGGGGACGCGGGCGCGGGCGGCGGCGATCCGCACCGCCAAGTCGCGGTCCTGCTCGGCGTAGCGGGCGGCGAACCGAATCGGGTCGGCCTCGTAGGCCAGCCGCTGGCGGATCACCTCGCTTCGCACCGGTACCTCCCGGGAGGCGTGGACGTCGACGGTCAGGCCGAACCGGTCCAGCAGTTGTGGGCGCAGCTCCCCCTCTTCGGGGTTCATCGTGCCGATCAGCACGAAGCGGGCCTCGTGGGAGTGCGAGACCCCGTCGCGCTCGATGTGCACCCGGCCCATCGCGGCGGCGTCCAACATGATGTCGACCAGATGATCGTGCAGCAGGTTGACCTCGTCGACGTACAGCACCCCGCCGTGGGCGCGGGAGAGCAGTCCCGGTGAGAACGCATGCTCGCCGTCGCGCAGCACCTTCTGCAGGTCCAGCGAGCCGACCACCCGGTCCTCGGTGGCGCCGATGGGCAGCTCCACCAGCCGGGAGCCGGGGTCGACGTCGGCCAGCACGGCGGCCAGCGCCCGCACCGCGGTCGACTTGGCGGTGCCCTTCTCGCCGCGGATCAGCACGCCCCCGATCTCGGGGCGCACCGCGCACAGCACCAGGGCCAGGCGCAGCCGGTCGTGGCCGACGATCGCGCTGAACGGGTACGCCGGCGTGGTCAACCAACCGCTCCGGTGTCTGATGTCGCCGGCCCGGCGGCTCCGGGGTCTGATGTCGCCGGCCCGGCGGCTCCGTGCTTCAGCATCGGGATGTGCGGGATGCCGTCCTCGACGAACTCCTCGCCGTCGGCGACGAAGCCGTGGGCGGCGTACATGTCGGCCAGGTAGGTCTGGGCGTTGATGCGGCAGGGATGATCGCCGACCTCGGCCAGGGCGGCCTGCAGCACCCGGGTCGTGTGGCCCTGTCCCCGGGCCGCGCGCTTGGTGCACACCCGCCCGATGCGGAAGCCCTTGTGCCCGCCGGGATGCTCCTCCATCAGCCGCAACGTCGCGATGACCTCACCGTCGGGCTGCTCCAGCCAGAAGTGCCGGGTCTCGGCCAGCAGGTCCCGTCCGTCCAACTCGGGATAGGGGCAGGCCTGCTCGACGACGAACACCTCGACCCGCAACTTCAGTAGCTCGTAGAGCGTCACCGCGTCGAGGTCCTTGGCCCAGGACCGGCGCAGCGCGACCGTCACACCACTCCCGCGGGTTCCGGCTCGCCGGACTGGGTCTTGGCGCCACCGGCGTCCGGGCCCGCCAACCGTGCGGTACGGCCCGCATCGGCGCCGCTCTCCAGCCCGAGCACCTTGGTGCCGCGGGTCCACACCTCCTCGAACAGTGCCGGGTTGTCGGAGAGCTTGACGCCCAGCGACGGCACCATCTCCTTGAGCTTGGGCAGCCACCCCTGGTAGCGATCCGAGAAGCACCGCTGCATGACATCGAGCATGGCCGGCACCGCGGTCGAGGCACCCGGGGAGGCGCCGAGCAGACCGGCGATGCTGCCGTCGGCGGCGGCTAGCACCGTGGTGCCGAACTCCAGCACCCCGAGTTTCTTCGCGTCCCGGCGGATCACCTGCACCCGCTGCCCGGCGATGTCGATCTCCCAGTCCTGGTTCTGCGCGGTCGGGGCGAACTCCCGCAGGGTCTGGACGCGGTCGTCCTCGGACATCAGCAGCTCGCCGATGAGGTAGCGCAGCAGCGGCAGTTCGGTCAGCCCGACGCCGACCATCGAGGCCAGGTTGTTCGGCTTGACCGACAGCGGCAGGTCGGTGACCTTGCCCGCTTTCAGGAACTTCGGCGACCAGCCGGCGAACGGGCCGAACAGCAGCCAGTCCTGCCCGTTGATCACCCGGGTGTCCAGGTGCGGCATCGACATCGGCGGGGCGCCCAGCGGCGGCAGGCCGTACACCTTGGCGTGGTGAGCGCCGGTGAGGTGCGGCTTGTTGGTGCGCAGCCACTCGCCGCTGACCGGGAAGCCGCCGAAGCCCTTGGCCTCCTTCATGCCGGACTTCTGCAGCAGCGGCAGCGCGCCGCCACCGGCGCCGACAAAGACGAACTTGGCCCGCAGCTTGCGCTTCTGGCCGGTGCGCCGGTTGACGATCTTCACCACCCAGGTGCCGTCGGACTCCTGGTCGAGGTCGGTGACCTCGTGGCCGAACAGGGTGGACATGCCGCGCTCGGTGCCGAACCCGAGCAGCTGGCGCGACAGCGAGCCAAAATCGACGTCGGTGCCATCGGCGGTCCAGTTCAGGGCGACCGGCTCGGAGAAGTCCCGGCCCGCAGCCATCAGCGGCAGCCGGCGGGCGAACTCGTCGACATCGTCGATGTACTCCATCGAGGCGAACAGCGGGTTGCGCACCATGGTGTCGTGGCGACGGCGCAGGTAGTCGATGTGATCGGCGCCGTGCACGAAGCTGACGTGCGGGATGGGGTTCAGGAAGTTGCGGACGTCGGGCAGGATGCCGTTCTCGTGGGCGTAGGTCCAGAACTGCCGGGTGACCTGGAACTGCTCGTTGACGTTGACGGCCTTGGCGATGTCGATGCTGCCGTCGGCGTTCTCCGGTGTGTAGTTCAGCTCGCACAGCGCCGAGTGACCGGTGCCGGCGTTGTTCCACGGGTCGCTGCTCTCGGCGGCGGCGGCGTCGAGGCGCTCGACCAGGGTGATCGACCAGTCCGGCTCGACCAGGCGCAGCAGCGCGCCGAGCGTGGCGCTCATGATTCCCGCGCCGATCAGCACGACGTCGGTCCTGCCGTTGGTGGCCACCGCGTTATCAGACACCGGTTCGTTCGTCCTTCACTCAAGGCGATCCCGCTCCCCCGACGGCCCCGGCCCACGGTGGCGGCTTACTGATAGCCAGGTTATCCCGACCACCCCCGATCCATTCGGGCGAGTCACCAGCACCACACCTGTGACATCGGACTCCCCGGGGTGCGGCGCGGCTAAGGTGAGCCTTGTGACGGCAGCGCAGGCCGGCTGGGCTGACGACGTCCTGCCCGGCTATCAGCAGGCCACCATGGCCTTGGGTGCCGACCCCGACGGCGAGGGCGACCTGTTCGCCACCCTGGTCCGCCGCTCCGACGGCGCCCCCGCCCGGCACACCGTGCTGGCGGTCCACGGGTTCACCGATTACTTCTTCCACACCGAACTCGCCGACTACTTCACCGGCTGTGGCTTCCGCTTCTACGGCCTGGACCTGCACAAATGCGGCCGGTCCTGGCGCGAGGGCCAGATCCCGCACTTCACCACCGACCTGGCCCGCTACGACCGCGAACTGGAGCGCTCGCTGGCGATCATCGCCGCCGAGAACCCCGGCTCCGCGATTCTGGTGTGCGGGCACTCCGCGGGCGGGCTGATCGTGTCGCTGTGGCTGGACCGGCTGCGCCGGCGCGGCGCGACGGCGGCGCTGGGCGTGGCCGGACTGATGCTCAACAGCCCCTGGTTCGACCTGCAGGGCCCGGCCATCCTGCGCACCCGGCTGACGTCCACGGCGATCGGGGCGATGTCACGGGTCCGCAAAACCCGGATCGTGCGCGGCACCGGCAACGGCGGCTACGGGCTGACCCTGCACCGCGACTATCACGGTGAGTTCGAGTACAACCTGCAGTGGAAACCGCTCGGCGGCTTCCCGGTGACCTTCGGCTGGATCCACGCGGTGCGGCGCGGCCACGCCACCCTGCACCGCGGCCTGGACGTCGGGGTGCCCAACCTGATCCTGCGCTCCGACCGCAGCGTCCCGGAGACCACCGACCCGGACACCATGCAGCGCGGCGACGCCGTCCTCGACGTCACCCAGATCGCCCGGTGGGCGGGCTGCATCGGCAACCGGACCGCCGTCGTCCCGATCGTCGACGCCAAACACGACGTATTCCTGTCGCTGGCCGAGCCGAGGGCCGCCGCATTCAGGGAGTTGGGCACCTGGCTGGACTTCTACACCGAGCACGTCAAGACAGCGGCGCCGGCGTCGACCGGCCACGGATAAGAGGACCTCGTGGAGCACTTCGACATCGCGATCATCGGAACCGGTTCGGGCAACACGATTCTCGACGAGCGCTACGCCGACAAGAAGGTGGCGATCTGCGAGCAGGGCGTGTTCGGCGGCACCTGCTTGAACGTGGGCTGCATCCCGACCAAGATGTTCGTCTACGCCGCCGAGGTGGCCCAGACCGTGCGGGAGGCCGCCCGGTTCGGGGTGGACGCCCACATCGACGGGGTGCGCTGGAGCGACATCGTCTCGCGGGTGTTCGGCCGCATCGACCCGCTGGCGGCCGGCGGCGAGCACTACCGACGCTCCTCACCCCACGTGACGGTGTACGCCAGCCACACCCGCTTCGCCGGGCGCGCCGAGAACGGCTACCGGCTGCGCACCGAGGACGGCGACGAGTTCACCGCCGAGCAGGTCGTCATCGCGGCGGGGTCGCGGGCCACCGTGCCGGAACTCATCGCCGACTGCGGGGTGGCGGTGCACACCAGCGACACCATCATGCGCATCGCCGACCTGCCCGAGCACCTGCTGATCGTGGGTGGCGGATTCGTCGCCGCCGAGTTCGCGCACGTCTTCTCCTCGCTGGGCACCCGCGTCACCCTGGTGATCCGGGGCGGCACGATGCTCTCGCACTGCGACGACACCGTGTGCGCCCGATTCACCGACATCGCTGCCAAGAAGTGGGAGATCCGCAGCCACCGCAACATGGTCGGGGCGCATCACGATGGCTCTTCGGTGGTCGTCGAACTCGACGACGGCTCCACGGTTTCGGCTGGCGCCGTGCTGGTGGCCACCGGTCGGGTGCCCAACGGCGACCAGCTCGACGCCGACACCGTCGGGGTGGACGTGGTCGACGGCCTCGTCGTCGTCGACGAGTACCAGCGGACCACGGCGCGAGGCATTTTCGCGCTCGGCGACGTGTGCTCGCCGTATCAGCTCAAGCACGTCGCCAACCACGAGGCCCGGGTCGTCAAGCACAATCTGCTGCAGGACTGGGACGACCTGGACAACCTGATGCCCTCCGATCACCGCTACGTGCCCTCGGCGGTGTTCACCGACCCGCAGATCGCCTGCGTAGGCTTGACCGAAAACGAGGCCCGCGCAGCGGGTTACGACATCCGGGTCAAGATCCAGGACTACTCCGACGTGGCCTACGGCTGGGCGATGGAGGACACCACCGGCTTCGCCAAGGTCATCGTGGAGGCCGACACCGGCAAGATCCTGGGCGCCCACATCATGGGCCACCAGGCGTCGTCACTGATCCAGCCGCTGATCCAGGCGATGAGTTTCGGCCTGGCCGGCCAAGACATGGCCCGCGGCCAGTACTGGATCCACCCGGCGCTGCCCGAGGTGATCGAGAACGCGCTGCTGGCGCTGTGCGGCGAACCGCCGTGGCCGCCGTCCAAACGGCACTAGCTTTCCAGCGCTTCCCACCGCGAGCAGACGCACAATCGCACAGAGCCAGCCGAATTCGTGCGATTCTGCGTCTGCTCGGCGAAAGAAGGGACTCAGCGGGTGGGGACGACGAAACCCCAGGGCAGTTCCAGCCGGTGGGCGGCAAGCAATTCACTGTCGGAAAGCACCGCGGTCACGCTGTCGTCGGCCACGACGACGCCGTGGTCCAGGACGATGGCCCGATCGCACAGCTGCGCCGCGTAGGGCAGGTCATGGGTGACGATGACCATCGTGGCGGGCAGGGTCGCCAGCGTCTCGGCCAGTTCACGGCGCGCCACCGGATCGAGGTTGGCCGACGGCTCGTCGAGCACCAGTATCTCCGGTTCACAGGCCAGCACCGTGGCCAGAGCCGCACGCCGACGCTGACCACCGGAGAGATGCGCGGGGCTGCGGTCGGCGTGCTCGGTCATCGACACGATCTCCAGCGCAACACGGACCCGTTCGGCCAGCGCGGCACCGCTGAAACCGAAGTTCGCCGGACCGAACGCGACGTCCTGTGCGACGGTCGGCATGAACAACTGGTCGTCGGGATCTTGGAACACCAACCCCACTCGTCGCCGGATATCGCGAAGGGTGTTGCGGCTCAGCGGTATTCCACTGATCTCGACGTTGCCCGAGCTCGCCGACAGCACACCGTTGAGGTGCAGCATTAGGGTGGTCTTGCCCGCCCCGTTGGGGCCCAGGATGGCGACCCGCTCACCAGGTGCGATGCTCAGATCGACACCATCGAGCGCGGTCCGGCCATCCGGATAGCGATAACGCAGGTTCTCGACGCGTATTGCGGGCGCGTTCATCGGAGCACCCAGGCCGACCCACTCACCAGGACCGCCGCTGCCCCGGGAGTCATCGCGGCAACCCACTGAGCCGCAGTCGCGCGTGGACCGGCGCCGACGACAGCCAACTCCGGAACCCTGCCGTCGAAGCCGCGGGACGTCATCGCAAGGTAAACCCGCTCGCCGCGCTCGTAGGACCGGAGGAACAGCGCGCCAACACCTTTCGCGATCGCGCCGGTCTGATGCAGCACGCGCGGAGAGTCCCCCCGGGAGATCCTGGCCATCCGCATTCGGCCGACCTCTGCTGACAGCAGGTCGATGTAGCGGATCATCAGCACGAGCATGGAGGTGACCAGACCGGGCATCCCCAGCCTGCTGAGCGCCAGCGGCAATTCGCGCGCCGAGGTGGTCGCCGCCACGGTCAGCGAGCCGGCAACACCGAGCGTGCCCTTGACGACGATGCCCCAGGCCGCCCAGAGCCCGGTCACCGACAGTTGCAGCCCCGCGAACTCAACCCGCTGACCACCCTCGGCGAACGGCAGCAGGACGGCGAGCACGATGAACGGCGCCTCGATCAGCATCCGCGGCAGGATCCAGCGCAGCGGGATGCGCGCCACCCGCCAGACCACCAGGACGATCCCGGCGTACACCGCGAACGGCCAGATCATCTCCCGCGGTGTGGCCACCACCGCAAGCACGAAAAGCACCAGCGCGACGATCTTCACCTCGGCCGGCGCCCGGTGCACCGCTGAATGCCCATCGCGGTAGAGGGGATGCGAGTGCCCCGCACCCATGCGCTCAGCCCCCCGAACGACGGCTGCGGGCGAGCAGCCAGAATGCGCCGCCGGCCAGCGCGAGCACTACGACGGCGCCGAGGATGCCCGCGACCCCGACGCTTCCGGGATGGCCGACCACGGTGTACTCCGCGAGCGGCGACACCGACATGGAGTGCTCGGTGGCGTGCTGCGCGATGCAGTTGCCCGTCAGGTGTTCGCCCTGATCGGTCTGGACGACCTCGCAGCCCTGCAGAGTCGCCGAGTCCAAGCCGTCGGGGCTGGAACTGGCGAAGTATGACGCCACGCCGGCGATGAGCAGAATGGCCGCGGTGAAGCCGGCCCAGAACCGCCAGTGCCGCCTCAGCGGGCCGGTCACGCCGCGACCGCCGTCCCGGTACGGCTGCGGCGCAGCAGGTAGACGAGGTCGGGTCGGGACCGGACCACGGCCATCACGGTCACCGCAGTGATCAGGCCCTCACCGACTCCGATGAGCGCATGGGTGCCGAGCATATAGGCCGCCACGGCGCCCAGCGATGTCGGTGCGGCACCGCCAACGGCATACTCGACAACGAATCCCATTGCTGCACAGATGGTTCCGATCAGTGCGGAAATGAACCCGACGACGCCGAGGGCACCGACAGACCGCTCGAGGTGCCGCCGTCGGATCACTGTGTACAGGGCGACCGCGGCCGAGTAGCCGGCAGCTACCCCGATGAGCGCCATGTTCGTGATGTTCATCCCGAGTGCGGTCACCCCGCCGTCGGCGAACAGGAACGACTGCACCACCAGAACGATCGCGATGCACAGCACGCCGGTGTAGGGGCCCACCAGGATCGCAGCCAGTGCGCCGCCCAGAAGATGTCCGCTGACCCCCGGCAGAATCGGGAAGTTGATCATCTGTACCGCGAAGATGAACGCGGCGACCAGACCCGCCAACGGAACCGTCCGCTCGTCGAGGTCCTCCCGCGCCTTCCAGGCACAGAACGCCACCGCGGCGATTGCAAGCGCGCCGAATACCATCGAGGTGGGGGCGTTGACCAGTCCGTCGCTCATGTGCATGGCCATGACCTGGACGCTCAAGCATGCCCTCCTCGCGGTGAGGTGTCGCTTCCACCCCCTCGGGCGAGCCTAGTCTCGGCAGCTCTCATCTGTCTACATGTTCAGATAATCAATTGACCGTGTCTGGCTCAGCATGCGCCGCGCCGATCCAGTGCAGCAGGTCGTGGACGATGTGATCCTCGAGTCGGTAGCTCACCAGCCGGCCAACCCGGGTCGAGGTCACCCAGCCCTGCTGACGCAGCACCCGGAGCGCTTGCGATACCGCGTTTTCCGACCTGCGGAGCGCCGTGGCGAGGTCGCCCACGCAGATTCCGGGTGCCCGGTGCAGACAGAGCAGGATCTCCAGGCGGTTCGGGTCGGACAGCAGATCGAAACGTTGGGTCCAGCCATTGATGTCAACATCGGCCAGCGCCGACGAGGCACGTTCGACCTTCTTCTCGTCGCCCGGCCCGTCCATGCGAAGAAATCTAACCCAGGACCACCCTGATCAGTCGTCGTCCTTGTGTTCCCGCCAGGCTCGTTCGAACGGCAGCCGCCAGGCGTTCGGGGCGATCAGCTGGTGAATGGCGTTCGGGCCCCAGGTGCCCACCGGGTAGCTCTTCACCTGCGGCGGGTCCTCGATCAGCTGCGCCGAGCGG
>CAZHUU010000065.1:19853-26160 GCA_964535335.1 uncultured Mycobacterium sp. | reverse complement strand
GTCGTAGGCCTTGAGCCTGATGCGGATCTTTTGTCCCGCCACGCTTCTCCTACCTCACTCTTGGTCGTGCTCGGTCTTCATGTGTGGGCACCGTCCTGCATGGTGTCCCTGCGTTGTCCCGGCCTTCCGGCCGGCCCAACGCTGGCTATCGCCGCCGCTGTTTACCTGTCCTGGTACTCCGGTCCCCGCGCTCGGGTGTGTCGCCCGCACGCAGCCTCGCAGGCGCCGGAAAATCCGTCGTACTCCGAAGATGGGACCGGATGCGCCCGTTCGGGCGCAGGTCGTATACCTCGAGCGGCACGCTCCACGGGGGTGCGGGCCCGGCTCAGGGCAACCCGAACAGTATGCCTCAGATGCGGGCGCGATCCAAATTCCCCCAATGCCTGCTCAGGGCGGGTGGGCCGGGTCCGCCGCCGGCCATCCGCCGCCCGGGGTCTGCCAGGGTCGTCCCCGCCGGCATCACCGGCCCGGTCACGTCCGCCGGTAGTGACAGTTACTGCCATAACGGCATAACATGCCGGGCATGTACCGAGTCATCCAGTGGGCCCCCGGCGGCGTGGGCAAGGCCGCCATCCAGGGCGTGTTGCGCCATCCCGACCTCGAACTCGTCGGGTGTTGGGTGCACAGCGACGACAAGAAGGGCCGCGACGTCGGCGAGCTGATCGGCGAAACCCCGATCGGGGTCGCGGCGACCACCGACATCGACGAGCTGCTGGCCACCGAGGCCGACTGCGTCATGTACTCGCCGCTGCTCCCCGACGATCAGGTCGTCATGAAGATCCTGCGCTCCGGCAAGAACGTGGTCACCCCGGTCGGCTGGGTGTACCCCGACCGGGACAACCCGGCGGTGCGGGCCATCGAGGAGGCCGCGGTGGCCGGTGGGGTCACCCTGCACGGGTCCGGCATCCACCCGGGCGGCATCACCGAGCGCTTTCCACTGATGGTGTCCTCGCTGTCGTCGGCGATCACCCATGTGCGCGCCGAGGAGTTCTCCGACATCCGCACCTACAACGCCCCGCTGGTGGTGCGGGAGGTGATGGGCTTCGGCCTGACCCCCGAGCAGGCGATGAGCGGGCCGATCGCCGCCCTGCTCGAGGCCGGCTTCAAGCAATCGGTGCGGATGGTGGCCGACCAGCTGGGGTTCCGGGCCGAGCCCCGCATCCGGTCCACCCAGGAGGTCGCGGTCGCGGTGACCGGCACCGACGAACTCGTCGTGCCGATGGAAGCCGGCACCGTGGCCGCGCGACGGTTCCGCTGGCAGGCGATCGTGGACGACAAGCCCGTGGTGACCGCGGCGGTCAACTGGCTGATGTGCGAGGTGGAGCTGGATCCGCCGTGGACGCTGGGCCCGGACGGCGAGCGGTTCGAGGTGGAGATCACCGGTGATCCCGACGTCTCGCTCACGTTCAAAGGCCTGCAACCGGAGTCGGTCGCCGAGGGCCTCGAGCGCAACCCGGGCGTGGTGGCCACCGCCAACCACTGCGTCAGCGCCATCCCGTACGTGTGCGAGGCCGACCCCGGCATCAAGACCTACCTGGACCTGCCGCTGATCGCCGGTCGGGCCGCCCCCGACCTGGCTCGCTGATGAAACCGCTTGCCGACCTTCGGTTCTCCCACCTGGTCGTGGGCGTCACCGATATGGACCGGGCACTGGGCTTCTACCGGGACCTGCTCGGCATGGACGTGGTGTTCGACCAGACCATGTCCGGTGAGCCCTTCGACCATGCGCTGGGCGGCTCCGGTGCGCATCAGGGCCGCGTGGTCGGCGGTGTGATCGGCGGGGTCCTGCTCGAACTGCTCTCGCTGGGCGGCGGCGGGGACGGACGGTCCGCGCGGCGCTCGATCGTCGGCAACCAGAACATCTCGCTGTCGGTGACCGATCTCGACGACACCCACCGGCGGGTCCGCGCGGCCGGCTACGAACCCGACCAGGAGCCCTTCACGATCGCCGGGGTCCGGATGTTCTTCGTCAAGGACCCCGACGGCACCGCGGTGGAGTTCATCGAATTCCCGGGCACGGCAAGGACTTCGGAGGAGCTGCACCGTGGCGCCCGATGACCGTGACACCTACTGGCACCCGACCTCGCTGGCCGGGCACCGGGTGATCGTGACCGGCGCCGCCCAGGGTGTGGGCCGGGGCATCGCCGAGGCCCTGCTGGAGCGCGGCGCTGCGGTGCTCCTGGTCGACCGCAACACGGCGGTGGCCGCGGTTGCCGCCGGTTTCGCCGAGCAGGGCTGGCAGGCCGAACCACTGGTCGCCGATCTGCGTGAGCACGCCGGCTACCAGCAGATCGTGGACACCGCCGTCGACCGGTTCGGCGGACTGGACGCGCTGGTGAACAACGCCGTGGCCACCAACGAACCCAAGCCGTTCACCGAGATCACCATGGCCGATTACGACCTCGCCTACGACACCGGGCCGCGCGCGACGTTCTTCTTGATGCAGGCGGCCTACCCGGCGCTGAAGGCCGCCGGCGGCGGGTCCATCGTCAACCTCGGGTCCGGCACCGGCACCGAGGGCAAGCCGTTCTTCGGCGCGTACGCCAGCGCCAAGGAGGCGATCCGGGGCATGTCCAAGGTGGCCGCCCTGGAATGGGGCCGGGACAACATCAGGGTCAACGTGGTGTGCCCGTTCGCCAACTCCGAGGGTGTGCGGGGCTGGAGTCAGGCCTTCCCGGACGACTACGCCAAGTCGCTGAAACGCGTTCCGCTGCAACGGGTCGGCGATACCCACACCGACATCGGCGCCACGGTCGCGTTCCTGATCGGACCGGACGCCGGCTACCTGACCGCCCAGACGATTCACCTGGACGGCGGCACCGGGACGTTCCGGTGAGCAGTGCTCCCGAGCAGCCGCCGCCCTCGCTGCGCGACCGGCAGCGGGCCGCGGTGCGTGCCGACATCCACGCCGCGGCGTACCGGCTGTTCGCCGCGCAGGGATTCGCCAACGTCACCACCGACGACATCGCATCCGAGGCCGCGATCTCTCCCCGAACGTTCTTCCGCCATGTGGCCACCAAGGAGGAACTGCTGCTGGCCGCGGTGCAACGCGGCGGGGCGGCCATCGCCTCGCTGCTCGAACGCCGGCCCGCGACCGAACCACCGGACGTCGCGCTGGCCGCGGCGATCGTCAGCCGGGTGGAGTCCTTCGACGACGCCGACCTGGAAGGCTGGCGCGCCGCGATCCTGACCGCGCCACAGCTGCTGGACCGGGTTTCGCTGCTGGGCGCCCCCGACCGGGAGCGTCTGGTGGCGCTGGTCGCCACCCGGATGGGGGTCGACCCGGCCGAGGACAGCCGACCCGGGCTGCTGGTCCAATTGTCCTTCGCCGCAGCGGACTTCGCGTTCGGGCAGTGGGTTCGCGACCGTGGTCCGCGGCACCGGCAGCTGGCCGCCGATGTCACCGATGCGGTGGCGGTGGTCGCCCATCCGCGGTGGCGCGGCTAGCGCGGACCGCCGAGAGACGCCCAGAACGGGCACTGATGACGGGCCGCGAAGTCGGTGGTGATCGACAGATCCTTGGTCTGCAGCGACAGTCGCGGGCCGGTCGGCGCGTCGGCATCCAGCGGCGGCCACTCCGGCTGGCCCGCGACGTTCGGGGCGCCGGTCTTCACGAACTGGGTCCAGTACCCGATCATCTGGTCGGCGAGTTGGCGCTGCGCCGGATCCAGCGGGGGCGCACCGCCGATATCGAACAGGTAGCGCAGTTCCAGTCCGTGCGCGGCGCCGACCGGGAAGGGCACCTCGCGGAACGGGTCGGGCGCCGGGGCGGTGCGGTCGTTGAACTCGTAGGCGTACACCGGGGCGCTGCGGGCCAGCCCGGCGGCGATCCGGTCTGCGGGACAGGCGAATTCACCGTCGGTCACCGCGGCGGAGTAGGCCTGGCCGGTGCTGTCGCCGTAGCGCTGCAGGGGATAGCGCTCGGCCACCGCGATCGCGTGGGCGCCGAACGTGTCGGCCAACAGCGACGCGTAGGACGGCAGGCCGTGGTGCTGGAGGTAGTCGACGGCGGTGAACAGGGTGAACTCATCGGCGGTGGTGCCGATCAGCACCGGCACCCGCGGCGCCCGATCCTGCGCGAGAGCCGCCATCGGATCCTCGGGCAGCCGTTCGGTCCCGGTGACCGGGCCGGTGAGCCGGTCCGCACCGAAACCGACGTAGAACGGTGGACGCTGCAACCGGTCGGCGGGCAGGGCGCGCAGGCACTGCGCGGCCGTGTCCTGATCCGCGCAGCCGACTTTCGCGCCGTAGTCGAGGCTGATGCGCTGCGCGGTCGGCCGGTCGGCCTGGGCCTGGCAGGGGCCGCTCTGCAGGATGGCGGCCCGGAACAGGCCGGCGGAGCCGGGGGCGACCAGGTGGTCGCACACCGACATCGCGCCAGCCGACTCCCCCGCGATGGTCACCTTGGCCGGGTCACCGCCGAAGTCGGCGATGTTGTCGTGCACCCAGTGCAGGGCCGCCTGCTGGTCGGCCAGGCCGTAGTTGCCGGTGTCGCCGCCGCGGCTCAGCGCCGGATGCGCCAGGAATCCCAGCGTGCCGAGGCGGTAGTTGACCGTGACGACCACGATGTCGCCCTGGGTGGTCAACCAGCGGGCGTCGTAGATGTCGGCGCTGCCGTTGAGGAAGCCGCCGCCGTGGATCCAGACCAGCACCGGGCGCGGGTTCTCGGCCGTGGCGCCCGCGGGCGACCAGACGTTGAGGTTCAGGCAGTCCTCGCCGATGGGGCGGCCGTAGTCCGGATCGCTACGGGTGTCCTGGGGGCAGCGCAGGCCCGGTTCGGTGGCCTCCCGCACGCCCTCCCACCGCGGGGCCGGGGCCGGCGGTGCCCAGCGCAGCGGGCCCACCGGTGCCGCCGCGTAGGGGATGCCGTTGAACACCCGGTAACCGGGGGCGACGGCGCCGCGCACCGCACCCGAGGCGGTCTGCACCACCGCGTCCCCCGACGAGTTCGATTCACCGCCACCGCGGGC
The DNA here is from genome assembly GCA_964535335.1 of uncultured Mycobacterium sp. Lineage (GTDB taxonomy): Bacteria > Actinomycetota > Actinomycetes > Mycobacteriales > Mycobacteriaceae > Mycobacterium. Next base: position 21,190 of record CAZHUU010000065.1, on the reverse strand, counting down.
ACAGCCGGCGATCAGCAGCAGGCTCAGCAGCAGTGCCACCGCCGCCGGGGCTGGTCGACGGGTCGATCGGAGCGGCACAGAAGACGAGCGTACGCGGAAACCGGGACAGGGCCTTCGGTCCTCAATCGCCCTAAAGGGGTTCCCCTGCGCAGGTGGATCGCCGACACTACTAACCTGACACCCGTCAAGTTGTCGGAGCCGTAAACGAGGAGACCGTATGACCAGCCGGATCATGGACCCCGCCGCCCGTGTGCTGGCCGATCCGCAGGCCTACACCGACGAGAAGCGGCTGTACGAGTCGCTGGCTCACCTGCGCGCGCATGCTCCGGTGTCCTGGGTCGAGGTAGGCGACTACCGGCCGTTCTGGGCGATCACCAAGCACTCCGACATCATGGACATCGAGCGGCAGAACGATCTGTTCACCAACTTCCCTCGGCCGCTGCTGACCATCGCCGAGGCCGATGACACATTCCTCCGGGATATCGAGGCCGGCACCGGCCTGCGGACCCTGATCCACATGGACGATCCGCACCACCGCGACGTCCGCAAGATCGGTGCGGACTGGTTCAAGCCGTCGGCGCTGAAGATGCTCAAGGCCCGCTGCGACGAGCTGGCCAAGATCTGGGTCGACAAGATGGCCGAGAAGGGCCCCGAACTCGACTTCATGACCGAGATCGCGGTCAATTACCCGCTGTACGTGATCCTCACCCTGCTGGGCCTGCCGGAGTCCGACTTCCCGCGGATGCTCAAGCTCACCCAGGAGATGTTCGGCGGCGATGACACCGAATTCCAGCGCGGCGGATCCGTGGAGGACATTCAGGCGGTCCTGCTGGACTTCTTCATGTACTTCTCCGCGCTGACCGCGTCCAGGCGGGAACACCCCACCGAGGATCTGGCCTCGGCGATCGCCAACGCGAAGATCAACGGAGAACCGTTGTCGGACATGGACACCCTGTCCTACTACGTGATCACCGCCAGCGCCGGCCACGACACCACCAGCGCCGCCATCGCCGGCGGCCTGCGGGCCCTGCTCGAGCATCCCGACCAGCTCGCCCGGCTGCAGAACGACATGTCCCTGATGGGCACCGCCGTCGAGGAGATGATCCGCTGGGTGGTGCCGGTCAAGGAGTTCATGCGCACCGCGCAGGAGGACACCGAGGTGCGCGGCGTGAAGATCGCCAAGGGCGAGGCCGTCTACCTGACCTACACCTCCGGCAATCGCGACGAGGAGGTGTTCACCGATCCCGATAAGTTCGACATCGGCCGGGATCCGAACAAGCACCTGTCGTTCGGCTACGGCGTGCACTTCTGCCTGGGGGCGTCGCTGGCCCGGATGG
>CAZHUU010000065.1:6111-19843 GCA_964535335.1 uncultured Mycobacterium sp. | reverse complement strand
CTGATTCCGCGAATCAAGTCCATCGAGCTGAACGGCGAGCCCGAGTTGATGGCGACCACCTTCGTCGGCGGCCTCAAGCACCTGCCGATTCGGGTGGAGCTGAAATAGCCCGTGGCTGATCGGGTCTGAACCCGGGGCGGCCGGCCGACACCCCCGGCGCGGCCGTCTCTCAGGGCGTGCATGTTGTGCCCACCTTTGAGCGACTCTGCGCGCGACACCGCGCAACCGACGCCGCGATAGGCGCTCATAGCCGGGCACAAGGTGCCTCGCCCTGGAGAGGTGCCTCGCCCTGGAGAGCCCAGGGACGGCCCCGCGTCGAGCCCCCTCAGCCCCCGGCCTCGTCGGCCTGGCCGCTGCGGGGCTTGCGGTGCACGGCCAGGAATCCGTCCACCGCCTTGCGCGCGCACTCGCGGTAGTCGAAGTCGGCCAGCGTGCTGATCCGCCCGACCACCAGCGGGCCGATCAGCAGCATGATGGCCTGCGCGCGGTCCACCTCACCCAGTTCCGCCTGGGCGTCGGGGCTGTCGAAGATGGCGTCGAAGGGCGCGCCGTACTGCTGGGCGATGCGCTCCCGCAGCGTGCGTACCTCCGGGCTGTCGTCGCCGTTGGCCGTCAGCGGGAAGCGCTCCATGTCCGGACCCAGCGCCAGCCAGGAGGTGGCCGTCAGCAGCACCGGGGTGTTGGCGATCAATTCACCCTGCGCCTGCAGCAGTGCGACCATCCGGTCACGCAGCGAACCCTCCTCCGGTGGCATCGGCGCCGGCGGGATGAGGCTGTGGAACGCCGCGGCGAGCAGGTCGTTGCCGCTCGGGAAGTGCCGGTAGAGGGTGGCGCGCGCCACGTTCGCACCCCGGGTCACGGCGTCGACGGTGACGGCGCCGGGGCCGCCGGAGCGCAGCAGGTCCGTGGCCGCGTCGAGCAACCTGGCCCGTGACCGCGCAGGTCGAGGGTCGCTGCGTCGTGTTGCCACCGGCCCTCCTTCCGCGGAAGCCATCCCCGACCCTCGACGGTAACCCATCGCCGGGTGAGCCCTCATCCGGCGATGAACTCCGCGGCCCGGTGTCCGATCATCACGATCGTGGCGTGCGGGCCCCGGCTGGTGATCCGCGGCAGGACCGAGCCGTCCACCACCCACAGCCCGTCGATCCCGCGGACCCGGCAGCGCGGGTCGACCACCGCGTGCTCGTCACCGTCGACGCCCATCGGTGCGGTGCCGCACAGGTGCTGGGAGGTCGACCACATCGGCTCACCGAGCTCGGTTGTGCGGCCGACGATCTCGGCGGCCAGCGCACAGCCCTGCCGCAGGGCCGTGACATCGGCGGCCTCGCTGTCGTAGCGGTGTTCGATCCGGGGCGACACCGCCGGGTCGGCCGACACCAGCGACACCCGCCCGCGGGACCGCGGTTGCATAAGGGCCACCCCGAGGTGCGGCCAGTCCGGGCGCCCCGCCGTCCCGTCGCCGACCATGGAGATGAACCCACCTGTGTAAGGCCGGATTTCGATGCCGTCGCCGATCAGCAACGCCTCCAGCACCGGGCGGCCGGGGGCGACGGACCACGTGGTCGCCATCACCAGCTCGGGGTGATCCGAGGTGCGCCGCCCCACCGGCAGGTCGACGACCGGAGTGACGCCTGCGCCACGCAACTCGCCCGCGGGCCCCACCCCGGACAGCATGAGCAGATGAGCGGATTCGATGGCGCCCGCCGACCGCACGATCCGATCGGCGCTCAGCTCGATGACGCCCGCAGGACCGAGGGCCTCGACACCGACGGCCCTGGTGCCGGTCATCCGCACCCGCAGTGCTCGGGTCCCGGTACGCACGGTGAGGTTGGGCCGTGTCATCGCGGGCTCCAGGAAGGCCGCTCCGGGCCCCGTGCGGACTCCGTCGACGATGTTCGACGGAAGGGCGCCCACGCCCGGTGGGGTGTTATCGCCCGTCGGCTCGGCGTTGAGGTCGGGAAGCCAGCGGAAACCGGCCGCGCGCGCGGCCTCGACGAAAGCCACTGTGCTTCCGACGAATTCGGTGGCGCGCCGAATCGGAATCGGGCCGCCACCACGGGCGTAGGGAAAGTCGAGGTCGGTCTCGACGGCGCGGTAGTGCGCAGTCACCTCCGGCCACGACCAACCGGGCAGTGTGGGATCGGCGAAGTCGGCGGGCAGCGCCCGACAGAAGTACCCGCCGTTGACCGCTCCGGACCCGCCCACGGTGCTCCCCCGGACGATGTCCGCCGAGCGGTCGGCCTCCCGGGTCAACAGAGTCCGGTACCGGCGGGCCACCGAGCTGCCGACACCGATCGGCAGTTGCAGGCCGTTGGCGGTCAGCGCCCGCACCGTGGCATCGTCGGGGCCGGGGCCGGCCTCCAGCACGGTGACCCGACAGGTAGGGTCGGCCGAGAGTCGTTCGGCCAGCACGGATCCGGCGCTGCCCGCGCCGACGATCAGAACGTCACTGTGCGTGATGTGGGATTCCCGATCCGTTGATCACGTCTTGATCTGCGGCTTCAGTGGGCGCAGGGTCCGCTCGCGTACCACACCGGTCCACAGCCCGGCGCCGTACGCCAGATCGTCGAGGCGCTTGAGCAGGACGTAGGCCAACAACCCGATGGGTTTGTCCTCACCGTCGGTGTTGCGGCTGCGCCTGATCCAGTCCAGCACCCCGTCGATGACGGCGGCCACCAGCACCGCCTGCCGGCAGCGCCGGGAGACCAGCGCCGCGATGACGGCCAGTGGCCAGTAGTGCCGGCAGATCGCGGAGGCCAGCTGCAGCGCCGCCGCCCCGATACCTCGCAACGCGAGCACAGTCACGTCGCGGCGATTGGCATCGGTGTTCTGCATCGTCCGCGCCACCCGACGGGTGGACAGCCCGGCCACCAGCAGCGCCGCCAGGTAACCCGCCACCGAGCCGAGCGCCATCGGCAGCCACACCAGCAGGCTCCACGCCGAGATCACAACGGGCGCGGTCTTGTCGGGATGCCGCACGGACAGCGGCGCGGACGAGGTCCCGTAAAAGGCCTTGCGGCCCAGCCAGTCCCGCATCCGCGTCCGGTGCTCGTGGGCCACCCTCGCGATCGGTTCGTAGCGCAGCCGCGATCCCGACTCGATCAGCCGCCAGCACAGGTCGACATCCTCACCCGACGGCAGTGTCTCGTCGAAGCCGCCGGCGTCCAGCAGTGCCGCACGCCGGCAGATGATGGCGGCGCTGGGGACGTACGAGACGGGTCCATAGGGCACGACGGGCGCTTCGCGGATACCGAGATCGAGCGACGAACGCACCGATTCGTAGCGGGCCACCAACTCGTCACTGTGACCCAGACCGACGATGCGCGGGGCGACCAGGGCCACGGACGGGTCGCAGAAGTGCCCCAGCAATGCCTCCAGCCAGCCCCGGTGCGGCACCACGTCGGAATCCAGGAATGCGACGAAATCGGTTGTGCACGCGGCAAGTCCGGTGTTACGGGCAGCTGCAGGGCCCTTGCTCCTCGGGTGCCGCACTAATTCCACCGCGCAGCGGGCCCCGGCGAAGTCGTCCGGCTGGATCGGCGAATCCGAGCCGTCGTCGACGACGATCACCCGCATTCCGCGCAGCGACATCACCAAACGATAGACGCCGAATGCGTTGTTGCGCACCGGAATCACCACGGTGACGTCCCGATGCGACGGTCCGCCCGCGGGCCGGGGGTGCGCGACCGTTGCGTCCAGGAGCGTGCGGGCCAGCTGTGCGCTCACCGCGTCGCGCACCTCGAGCCGACCGCCGGCCAACATGGTCTGGGCCTGCGGCTCCAACCGCAGCAGGCGGGTGGGCGAACCACCGAGCAGGGCCGAGCCGGCCGCGAACGTGCGCACCCGGCGGTCGACCTGGACGGCGAACCCGTCGGGCAACCTGGACTGGGTCATGTGAGCATCCCGTCGGGGCGCGGGGTCCACCGCTCGATCCGCCGTTGACATTCGGCCACCATGCCGGCGAAGATCCGCGCGCCGTCTTCACGGGTCGCCGTGGTGGGATCGCCCAGCACACCGATCTCGCTGACCGCCGCCACACCGCCCCGGCGCAGCTGTGGCATCAGGTTCGGAAGCGGCGTCTCGTTGCCGGGGCACCAGTCCTTGGTACGCACATCCTCGGGTGAAATATGCAGCAGCAGTGAGGTTTCGGTGTGTCCGGCATGCGCGTCACCGCCCTCGGTGGCGCAGGACCACCAGCCGGCATCCCGTCCTTCCAACCGCAACCGTCCCACCGCCGCACGCAGCGCTTCGACGTTGCCGCCGTGACCGTTGACGAACACCAGCCGGCTCGCCCAGCTGCACGCCGAGCGCCCATACTCCACCAACACCGACGTCAATGCGGTGGTGCCGATGGAAACCGTCCCGGCGAAGCCCTCGTGCTCACCCGAGGCGCCATAGGCGATCGGCGGCGCCACCAGGAACCGATCCCGCTCACCCACCCGGCGGCACCAGTCCTCGGCGGCCGCCCGTGCGACTGCCGTCGCGATGCGGGTATCGGTGTCCAGCGGCAGATGGGGCCCGTGTTGCTCGGTCGAGCCGACCGGAATCAAGATCGTCGGCGAGGTTCCGCGTAGCCGTGTCGACGTCGAGTCCCCCAGCTCGGTCGTTAAGGCCACGCGCCGATCGTAAGCCGAATTCACCTTGTGTGAGTCAATTGTTTGCACCGCGGTCGGAATTCTTTGGCCGGGCGCGCGGCCGAACCGGGGCCGGGCTTCACGGTGGTCCCGCCAGTCACGCCAGCACCAGCGCGGTTCCTCGCGCGAGCTACCCGAGGGCGGTCACCGAGGCCTGGATGCGGGGTCCTTGAAAGAAATTTGGGCCTCCCCCGTCGGAGTTCCGCCCCCGGCGACGACGATGAAGGTGTGAGCGCGCATCCGGAACCCGCCGATGCCCCGCACCGCCTGCTCGAGCTCTACGACGATGCACTGCCGGTGGTGTACGGCTATTTCGTGCGGCGCTGCGCTGACCGGGGCACCGCGGAGGACCTGACGTCCGAGACGTTCTTGGCGGCAATGGACGCCGCGCGCAGGCCGGATCCGCCGCCGATCGCGCTGCCCTGGCTGCTCGGGGTGGCTCGGCACAAGCTGGCCGATCACTACCGGCGGCGAGTCGACCGGCAGACCGTGGTGGTGCCCGACGTCCCGGACACCGACACCACCGACGGCTGGGACGCGGAGTTGGACCGGATCCTGGCCGAGAGCGTGCTCTCGCGGCTTCCGGAGTCGCATCGCACCGTGCTGGCGCTGCGCTATATGGACGACTGCTCGGTGCCGGAGTGCGCCCGGCTCATCGGGCGCACGGTGCATGCCACCGAGGCATTACTGGTGCGGGCCCGCCGCGCCTTCAAGAAGCTCTACCCGGAGGGAGGTGCGGCATGACCGCTGATGACCCGTTGCGGGTGCTGCACGCCGATGACCCTCCCGTGCAGCCGGATCCGGCCTTCGCTGCCGCCCTGCGGGGCCGGCTTCAGGCGGCGCTGTCCCTGCCCTATGGATCGGAGGAGATCGTGATGAGTGGAACCGCCGCGGCGATTGCCGAACTGGACCAGCAGCAGCCGGCCGCCGAACAGCCCCGGCCTGCCGCCCTGCCGTACCTCACGGTCGGCGATGCCCGGGCCGCCATCGCCTGGTACGGCGAGGCCTTCGGCGCCGAACTCCTCGGTTCGCCGATCGTGATGGAGGACGGCCGTATCGGCCACGCCGAGCTGGCCATCGCCGGCGGTGTGCTGTACCTGGCGGACGAATTCCCCGACCTGGGTCTGCGGGCGCCGATCCCGGGGGCGACGTCGGTCAGCCTGATGCTGGCCGTCACCGACACCGACGTCGCGCTGGCCCGCGCCGGCAGCCGCGGCGCCGACATCGAACGCAAACCCTACGAAGCCCACGGCTCCCGGTCGGCGACGATCCGCGATCCCTTCGGGCACCGCTGGATGCTGACCGGTCCGGTGCGCGGGTCCATCCGGCCGGGCGACATCGGGTATGTCGAGGTGCGCACGCCGGATCCCGCGCGGGCGGCGGCCTTCTACACCCACGTGTTGGGCTGGTCCTGCGGGCCGGACGGAGCCGTGACGAATACCGTTGAACGGATCGGCCTTTCGGTGGACCCCCGCACCACAATGTTCTGCTGCTACGCGGTGGACGATCTGGTGGCGGCTCAGGAGGCCATCTCGGCGGCCGGCGGCCGGGTGGGCGCAGCGCGTCGCTTCCCGATCGGCGATGGGATCGAGGCGACCGACGCCGCCGGAAGCCCGTTCGGGGTTTACCTGCCGGACGCCGATCAGCCTCGTCCCCTGCTCAACGGCACCGAACCGGGCGAACTGTCCTACGTCACCCACCAGGTGCCCGAGTCGGCACCGTTCCGGGAGTTCTACTCCCGCGTATTCGGTTGGACGTTCGCGCCGGGCCACGTCACTGACGGCTGGGAGGTGCACGGCACGCAGCCGATGGCCGGTGTGGCGGGCGGTTCGGCACATCCGGTCACCGTCGCGATGTGGACGGTGGCGGACGTCGACGCCGCGGTGCGGCGGGTGCGGGAGGCAGGCGGGACGGTGATCGCCGAGCCCAGCAGGCAGTCCTACGGTGTGACGGCCGAATGCGCCGACGACCAGGGCGGCCGGTTCTATCTCGGCACCAACCACTAGCTCAGGGCAGAACCTCGGAAATCGCGGCGCCCGAGGCGATCTTGGCGCGCGACTTCATCACCCTGCCCGGCATGCCGCCGCCGACCACACCCGCCACCACGCCGTCCCGTTCGTAGTAGGCGAGGAACTTTCGGCCGTCGTCCTCGACGATGTGCACGATGTCGCCGGCCTCCGGTTCGCCGAGGCATTGGATCTTGACGTCGTACTGGTCGCTCCAGAAGTAGGGCACCACAACGACCTCGGCCGGCTCCTGGCCGAGCATGCTCGGCACCACCACCCGCGCCTGTTCGGCGACGTTGCTCCAATGCTCAACGCGCGCTTGATGTCCGGTCACATCCCGCCAGGACGCGGCGTCCCCGAGTGCCCACACGTGGGCGGCGCTGGTCCGGCCGGCCTGATCGCAGATGATGCCGTTGTCGACGGTGAGGCCGCTGCCCTCCAGCCAGTCGGTGGCGGGGCGGGACCCGATGCCGACCACCACCAGGTCGGCGTCCAGTTCCGTGCCGTCGGTCAGGAACACCGATGTGACCTTGCCGTCCTGTCCGCGCACCTCGGCCACCCCAACACCGGTGCGCACATCGACGCCCTCGGCCCGGTGCAGCCGAGTCACCAGGGCGCCCACCTGCTCGCCGAGCACCGACGCCAACGGGGTGGGCTGCGGCTCCACCAGGACCACGCCGACACCGAGCTTGCGCAGGCTGGCGGCCACCTCGCAGCCGATGAAGCCGGCGCCGACGATCACGGCGTTGCGCGCCGAGGACGCCTGTCCGCGCAGTGCCAGCGCATCATCCAGTGAGCGCAGCACCCGGATACCGTCCAGATCGGGGAAGGACGGAATTCTCCTGGGCACCAGGCCCGTTGCGATGACCAGCTCGTCGTAGCCGATGACGCTGCCGTCGGCGAGAGTCACGGTCTGCGCCGCGGTGTCCAAGCTGTGGGCGGCGCTGCCCAGCCGCAGGGTGATGTCGTTGTCCTGGTAGAACTCCGCCGGCTTGAGGGTGACGTCGTCCACGTCGGCGTGCAGCACGTCCTTCGACAGTGGCGGCCGGTCGTAGGGCAGGTGCACCTCGTCGCTGACGATGGTGATCGGCCCGGTGAACTCCGACTTCCGCAGCTGCTCGGCGGTGCGGGCGGCGGCCAGCCCGCCGCCGATGATGACGATGCCCTTCGCGTTACTGCTCACGTGGTGTTTTTACACGATCGGAGCCGGCGGGTGGGGGCCAGGCTGTGCTATCCGAGTCGACGTCACGGCCGGGAGCGGTCGATCAGGTTGGACAGCACCACGATGCTCTCCGAGCGTTCGATGTCGGCGCTCGAGCGAATCCGTTCCAGCGCCGCCTCCAGGTGCCGCATATCGCGGGCCAGCACGTGCAGGATCGCGTCGGAGGTTCCGGTCACCGTGGCGGCACTGACCACCTCCGGGATGTCGATCCACGCCGCGCGCAGCCGATCCGGCGCGATGGTTCCGTGGCAGTACACCTGCACATACGCCTCGGTGTTCCAGCCGAGGGCGTTGCGGTCGATCACGGTGGTGAAGCCGCGGATGAGCCCGTTGTCGAGCATCCGGTCCACCCGCCGCTTCACCGCGGGCGCGGACAGATTCACCCGCGCGCCGATCTCGGCGAAGGTGGCGCGGGCGTGGTCGGCGAGCTCGGCCAGGATGCGTTCGTCGGTATCGTCGAGACGTTCCAAGGGGTTCACCTCCGCAGTTGGCGCAATAGATCACCACTGTAGACGCGTTCACACAACAAATCGCATTCATACAAGCAATAGTTATCGATTGCTTGCGCCATCGGCCCACAATATCGTGTATTTCATGACGATATCCCCCGATGTCGCCGCTCGGTCGAGACCCACGGCGCGCCCCCGCACCCAGCGACTCCGTCACTACGTGATGACCAGGCCGACGTACTTCTCGGTCGAGTACGCCATCAACCCGTGGATGGACACCAGCACGCCGGTCGATGCCGACCGCGCCGTCGCTCAGTGGCAGGGCCTCTGCGACACCTATCGCCGACTCGGCCACACCGTCGACCTCGTGCAGCCGGTTCCCGGCCTGCCGGACATGGTGTACGCCGCCAATGCCGGCCTGATCATCAACGGCGCGGCCATCGTCGCGCGCTTCAAGCACGCCGAACGCGCGGGCGAGTCCACCGCCTACGCCGCCTGGATGGGCGGTCGGGGCCACGATCCGGTGCCCACCCGTCACGTCAACGAAGGCCAGGGCGACCTGCTGGTAGTCGGTGCGATGATCCTGGCGGGCACCGGTTTCCGGACCGATCCCCAGGCGCATGACGAAGTCGCGGCCCTGACCGGGATGCCGGTGGTGTCACTGGAACTGGTCGATCCACGCTTCTACCACCTCGACACGGCGCTGACGGTGCTGGACGACACCACCATCGCCTACTACCCGCCCGCCTTCACCGCCCGCTCCAGAACGACTCTGCGACAACTGTTTCCGGACGTGATCGAGGTCTCCAGCACCGACGCCTACGTGCTGGGCCTGAACGCCGTCTCCGACGGCCGCCACGTCGTCCATCCCGCTCAGGCGACCGGCTTCGCCGAGCAGCTCTACCATGCCGGCTTTCATCCCATCGGCGTCGACCTGTCCGAGCTGCTCAAAGGTGGCGGCTCGGTGAAATGCTGCACATTGGAGGTGTTTGCGTGACCATCGCCGACGAGATCACCGGTATCGCACCGGATCTGACCACCAGCGCCATCGCGCTCGACAAAACCTACGCTGCCCGCAACTACTCGCCGCTGCCGGTGGTGGCCACCAGCGCGCAGGGCGCCTGGATCACCGATGTCGACGGCCGGCGTTATCTCGACTGCCTGGCCGCGTATTCGGCGGTCAACTTCGGCCACCGCAACCCCGAGGTCATCGCCGCCGCGCACACCCAGCTCGATGCCGTGACGCTGGTCAGCCGCGCGTTCCACTCCGATCGCCTCGGTCCGTTCTGCGCCGCGCTGGCCCAGCTGTGCGGCAAGGACATGGTGCTGCCAATGAACAGCGGCGCCGAGGCGGTGGAGAGCGGCATCAAGGTGGCCCGCAAGTGGGGTGCCGACATCAAGGGTGTGCCGGAGGGCATGGCCAACATCGTGGTGGCGCACAACAACTTCCACGGCCGCACGATCAGCATCGTGAGCTTCTCCTCCGATGAGAGTGCCCGCGGCGGGTTCGGCCCGTTCACCCCGGGTTTCCGCGCCGCCCCGTTCGGTGACGCCGACGCGGTGGCCGAGTTGATCGACGACCACACGGTCGCGGTGCTCGTCGAACCCATCCAGGGCGAGGCGGGGATCATCGTCCCGCCCGACGACTATCTGCCGAGGCTGCGGGAGATCTGCACCCGGCGCAACGTGCTGTTGATCGCCGACGAGATCCAGTCCGGTCTGGCGCGCACCGGCCACACCTTCGCCTGCGACCACTGGGGCGTGGTGCCCGATATCTATCTGCTCGGCAAGGCCTTGGGCGGGGGCGTGGTGCCGCTGTCGGCGGTGGTGGCCGACCGCGATGTTCTCGGTGTGCTCAATCCCGGTGAGCACGGTTCGACGTTCGGCGGTAATCCGCTGGCTGCGGCGATCGGCACGACGGTGGTCGGCATCCTGGCCCGCGGTGAATTCCAGTCCCGGTCAGCCGAACTGGGCCTGCACCTGCATGCCCGGCTGCGCTCCCTGATCGGGCACGGCGTGCTGGCGGTGCGCGGCCTGGGGCTGTGGGCCGGCGTCGACATCGACCCGCGGTTGGGCACCGGCAAGCAACTGAGCATGGCGCTCGCGCAGCGCGGTGTGCTGGTGAAGGACACCCACGGATCGACGCTGCGGTTCGCTCCCCCGCTGGTCATCACCGCCGAGGAGATTGACTGGGCGGTTGAGCAGTTCGCAAGCGCTTTGGCCGAGGCAGGCTCATAATCGGCTAAATCCCGATTCAGGAGGCTCACGTGACGGCTCCACCGATCAGCCTTACCGAACAGATGTTGCGCCGGCGGCCCGTCCTCGGGGCACCGGTCGCGCACGGCGCCTCCGATCACCTCAAGCGCAGTATCGGGACGTTCCAGCTGACCATGTTCGGTGTCGGCGCCACGGTGGGCACCGGTATCTTCTTCGTGCTGTCCGAGGCGGTGCCCGAAGCCGGGCCCGGTGTGATCGTCTCCTTCCTCATCGCCGGCGTCGCGGCGGGGTTGGCGGCGATCTGTTACGCCGAACTCGCCTCGGCCGTGCCGGTTTCCGGCTCCACCTACTCCTACGCCTACACCACCCTGGGTGAGGTGGTCGCGATGGGCGTGGCGGCCTGCCTTCTGCTGGAGTACGGGGTGTCCACCGCGGCCGTCTCGGTGGGCTGGAGCCAATACGTCAACAAGCTGCTGGACAACTTCTTCGGAGGCCATCTGCCGCAGGCCATCTCGGCGGCGCCGTGGGACACCTCCCCGGGCATCATCAACCTGCCCGCGGTTTTCCTGGTCACCATGTGCGCACTCCTGCTGATCCGGGGGGCCAGCGAATCGGCCAAGGTGAACACCGTGATGGTGCTGATCAAGCTCGGCGTGCTGGTGATGTTCGCGGTGATCGCGTTCAGCGCGTTCGACACCGACCGCTTCGCCGACTTCGCGCCCCTGGGCGCAGCCGGAATCGGATCGGCGGCCGGCACGATCTTCTTCTCCTACATCGGCCTGGATGCGGTCTCGACGGCCGGCGACGAGGTCAAGAACCCGCAGAAGACGATGCCCCGCGCGATCCTGGCCGCCCTGATCACCGTGACCGTGGTCTACCTCCTGGTCACCCTGGCCGCCCTGGGCGCGCAGACCTGGACCAGCTTCGAAGGCCAGGAGGCCGGGCTGGCCAAGATCCTCGACGACGTGACCGGGGCGAACTATTGGGGCACCGTGCTAGCCGCCGGCGCGGTGATCTCGATCTTCTCGGTCACTCTGGTGACGCTCTACGGCCAGACCCGCATCCTGTTCGCCATGGGCCGCGACGGTCTGCTGCCGCCGATGTTCGCCAAGGTCAACACCCGCAGCATGACCCCGGTGAACAACACCATCATCGTGGCCATCGTGGTGGGCATCCTCGCCGGCGTCGTCCCGCTCAACTACCTCGCCGACATGGTCTCGATCGGCACGCTGGTGGCTTTCATCGTGGTCTCGGTCGGCGTGGTCATCCTGCGGGTCCGCGAGCCCGATCTGCCGCGCGGCTTCAAGGTGCCCGGCTACCCGGTGACGCCGGTGCTGTCGGTACTCGCCTGCCTCTACATCCTCTACAGCCTGCACTGGTACACCTGGATCGCGTTCTCCGGCTGGGTGGCGGTGGTGCTGGTGTTCTACTTCGCCTGGGGCCGCCACCACAGTGCGCTGGCCGACGGCGGTGACGGCGTGATCGCCACGGCCGCAGCCGGGGTCGACGATGTGGAGGTCATCAACCCGCCGCAGGACGCGTCGTGACCGTCGTCGTCGGCTATCTGGCCGGGAAGAGCGGAACCGCACCGCTGCATCTGGCGGTGGGCGCCGCGCGCACGCTGCGCACGTCGCTGACCGTGGCGACGATCGTGCCCAAGCCGTGGACCACGCCGTCCCCGGCCCGGGTCGACGCCGAATACGCCTCGTGGGCAGACCAACTCGCCGCCGACTCGGCCAAGGAGGCGCAGCGCTATCTGGCGACGCTTGCCGAGGGGGTGACCGTCGGCTACCACAGCCACGCGCACCGCTCGGTGTCCGGCGGCCTCGTCGAGGTTGTGGACGAACTCGAGGCCGATGTGCTGGTGTTGGGGTCCTCGGCGAACGGCCAACTCGGCCAGGTGGTGGTCGGGTCGACCGCCGACCGGTTGCTGCACTCCTCGCCGGTTCCGATGATGATTGCCCCGCGCGGTTACCGCGGCGCCCGAGGCGGGGTGTTGACCCGCTTCACCTGTGGCTACCCGGGTACCCCGGAGTCGGTGCATGTGGTCAAGCGCGTCGCCGATCTGGCTGCGCGGCTTGAGGTTCCGCTTCGGGTGATCACGTTCGCAGTGCGCGGCCGCACCATGTACCCACCGGAGATCGGTTTGCATGCCGAGGATTCCATCCTCGCGGCCTGGGAGACCAGCGCCCGCGAGATGCTCGCGCAGCTGCGCAGCGACGGTGTGGTCGGGGAGGACACGGTGCTACAGGTGGTCAGCGGAAACGGCTGGGATCAGGCGCTGGACGCCGCCGAGTGGCAGGACGGCGAGGTTCTCGCGCTGGGCACCTCACCGCGCGGTGACATAGCCCGGGTCTTCCTCGGCTCGCGGGGAACGAAGATCATGCGGCACAGCCCCGTTCCGGTGCTGGTGCTGCCCGGCTGAGGCCGAATCAGCCGACTTCTCACCGCCGCCCTGCGCCGCGGCGCATCGTCGTCGGCTAGTACTTCATCACGCCGCGGTCGACGCTGATCTGCGAACCGGACAGGGTCGATGAGTTGTCGCCGGCCAGCCAGACGATCACGTCGGCGACCTCGTCGACGCTCATGAAGTCCGAGCGCTTGCCGGTGGCGCTCTGACCGACCGGCAGGTACGGCATCGGCGCGAAGGCGTTCAGATAGCTGGGGTGGGCGCCGAAAACACCGAGCATGGCGTCGTTCTCGGTCATCGGGGTGGCCACCGAGTACGGGTGGATCGAGTTGACCCGGATGCCGTACTCACCGACCTCCATCGCCAGCGAGTTCGTCAGCGCGGTCAGACCGTGCTTGGACGCCGCGTAGTGGCAGTTGCCGGGGGTGGCCTTCACCCCGGCCGCCGAGCTGACCACGATGATGGAACCGCCGTTGCCCGCCTCGATCATCGCCGGAACGGTGGCGCGCAGGGTGCGCCAGTTTCCGGTCAGGTTGACGTCGATCACGGTGTTCCACTGCTCGTCGGTGAGTTCCCACAGCCGGCCCCAGGACAGCACGCCGGCGTTGGCGACCACGACGTCGAGGCGCCCGAACTGCTCGACGCCGTCGGCCACCAACTGACGCAGCGCGGTGTCGTCGCGGATGTCCACCGCGCGGGCCAGCACCTTGCGGCCCTCGGCATCCACCAGCCGCACCGTCTCGGCCAGGTCCTCCGGGGTGGTGCCCGGGTAGGGAATGGTGTCGGAGACCGGC
>CAZHUU010000065.1:0-6101 GCA_964535335.1 uncultured Mycobacterium sp. | reverse complement strand
CGCAGATATCGGAGACGATGACGTCGGCGCCCTCTCGTGCCAGCCGCACGGCGTGCGCCCGGCCCTGGCCGCGTGCGGCACCGGTCACGAATGCCACTCGCCCTTCGAGCGTGCCCGCCGTTCCCGCCATCAATGGTCCTTTCGTTCGGCCCGCCGTCAGGCTAGCAAGACAACTGAAACGTGTTCTACTTCCCCCGTCAGGGCCGGCGGCCTACCGTGGACACACCCGGTTCACCTCGACGATTCGGAGCAGCGATGACCATCTCCCGCAAGGTGCTGTGCGGCTTCTACGCGGTGATCGCCGTCGCCGCCCTGATCGCCACCTGGATCCAGAACGTGGCCTACCTCCCCAAGGGTGCTGGCTTCCTCAAGGATTTCCTGCTGGATCTGAGGGTCAACCCGGGCACGCGGTCGATCACCGCCGACATCCTGCTGTTCCTGTTGGCAGGCGTGGTCTTCATGGTGATCGAGGCGCGCAGGCACGGCATTCCCTACGTGTGGGCCTACGTCCTCGGGAGCATGTTGGTCGCGATCAGCGTGACGTTCCCGTTGTTCCTGATCGCCCGGGAGCGCAAGCTGGCCGGCGCGGAGCGGGCATCGTTGAAGCCCCTCGACGCCGTGCTGCTCGCGGTATTCACCGCTGTCGTCGTCGGCCTGGTGATCTTCACCGAAATGGGCTGAGTCAGTAGTCGATCGGGTCGCGGATGATCGGGCAGGTCATGCAGTGCCCGCCGCCGCGTCCGCGGCCCAATTCGGCGCCCACGATGGTGATCACCTCGATGCCGGCCTTGCGCAGCAGGGAGTTGGTGTGGATGTTGCGGTCGTAGGCGAACACCACACCCGGTGAGACGGCGACCAGATTGTTTCCGCTGTCCCACTGCTGGCGCTCGGAATCGTAAGCGGTGCCACCTGTTTCGACCACCCGCAGCGCGCCCAACCCGAGTGCGGCGGCAACCACCTCGACGAACGGCTTGGTCTCCTCGATCACCTCGACGCCGGGTGCGCGATCGCTGGGCACCAGCGTGAACGGCTCGATACCGTCGACGATGTCGGGGTAGATCGTCACGACGTCGCGGTCGGCAAAGGTGAACACGGTGTCGAGGTGCATCGCGGCGCGCAGCTTCGGCATACCCGCGACGATGACCTTATCGGCAGCGCCACGTTCGAACAGGGTGGCCGCCACCTGGGTGATGGCTTGACGCGAGGTGCGCTCACTCATCCCGATCAGCACCACCCCGTTGCCGGGCACGAGCACGTCGCCGCCCTCGATGGTCGCCATGCCCCAGGACAGTTCGGGGTCGCCCCACCACACCGTCGATCCGACGAAGTCGGGGTGGAACTCGTAGATGGCCTTCATCAGCAGCGTCTCGTCGTGGCGAGCCGGCCAGAACAGCGGATTGAGCGTCACCCCGCCGTAGATCCAGCAGGTGGTGTCACGGGTGTAGAGGGTGTTGGGCAGCGGGGGCATCAGGTATTCGGTCACCCCGGCCTGCTCGCGGGCCAGCGCGCGATAGCCCGAGGCCACGTCGCTGGGCAGGTCGCGGGTGGACATCCCGCCGATCAGGAACTCGGCGAGCCGGCGCGGCTCGAGCGAATCCAGGAAGGCGCGGGTCTCGTCGACGAGCCCGAGGCCCACCTCGTTGGGCACGATCTCGCGGTCCAGCAGCCACTTCCGGGCCTCCGGGTTCGCGATCGTCTCGGTGAGCACGTTGTGCAGTTCGACCACGTCGACGCCGCGCTCCCGCATCTTGGAGACGAAGTCGAAGTGGTCGCGGCGGGCGTTCTGCACCCACAGCACGTCGTCGAAGAGCAGGTCGTCACAGTTGGTGGGGGTCAGGCGTTCGTGCGCCAGGCCCGGTGAGCAGACCAGCACCTTGCGCAGTGTGCCGACTTCGGAGTGCACCCCGTAGGAGGCGGACGGCAGGGTCATCGCGGGCGGTTTCCTTTCGCTACAGCGTGATCGCACCGGTGGCCAGCGACACAACGCCGGCGACAGCACCGATGAGGATGATTCCGAACAACGCCGCCTCGGCCGGGCGGAAGAGTCGCAGCCCCCGTTCGCGGCGGGCCATCACGTACAGGATCGCCGCGGGGGCGTACAGGATGCACGACAGCAGCAGGTGGCTCAGGCCGGCCGCGTACACCAGGAACACCGTGTACACCGTCGCCAACGCGGCCACCACCATGTCGCCGCGGCGTGCGGTGCCGTCCTCGTAGGTCTCGCCGGTGAGCGTGAGCTTCAATGCGTAACCCGCGGCGAGCAGGTATGGGATCAGCGAAAGCGCGGCGGTCAGATCCAGCATGAAGTTCAACGCGTCCGAGGTGAACAACAGCAGGATCAGCAGCAGCTGGACCAACACCCCGGCCATGACCAGCGCCGAGATCGGGGCGCCGTGCGAGTTGGTGCGGGCGAGGAATCGCGGCATGTCGTCGGTCTTGGCCGGAATGTAGAGGATTTCGGCCGCCATCAGGCTCCAGGCCAGGTAGGCGCCCAACACCGAGACGACCACACCGATCTTGATGAACGTCGAACCCCAATGGCCCACAATGGATTCCAGCACCGAAGCCATGGACGGCTGAGTGACCTGAGCGAGCTCGTGCTGCGGCAGCACCCCGTAGGAGACCAGGGTGACGAGCATGAAAACGCTGAGCACGCTGAGGAACCCGATGACGGTGGCCCGGCCGACATCCTCTCGTTTGCGGGCGAACCGGGAGTACACGCTGGCGCCCTCGATGCCGAGGAACACGAACACCGTGATCAGCATGGTGCCCTTGGCCTGATCGAAGACCGATGCCCACGAGTAGTTGCCGTCGCCGCCCCAGAAGTTGTCGCTGAACACTCCGCCCTTGAAGGCGATGATCGCGATGACGATGAACACCAGGATCGGGACGACCTTGGCGACGGTGGCGATCCGGTTGATGATCGCCGCCTCCTTCACCCCGCGCAGGATCAGGAAGCAGAACAGCCACACCCCGACCGAGGCGATGATGACCGCGGGCACGGTGTCACCGGCACCCAGTGCGGGGAACAGCGCGCTGGTGGTCGCCATGATCAGCACCCAGTACGAGGTGTTGCCCGCACACGCCGACGCCCAGAAGCCGAAGGCGGAGTTGAAACCGACGTAGTCGCCGAAGCCGGCCTTGGCGTAGGCGAAGATGCCGGCGTCCAGGTCGGGCTTGCGGGTGGCCAGCCGCTGGAAGACGAACGCCAGCATCAGCATGCCGGTGCCGGCGATAGCCCACGCGATCAGCGCACCGGCCACCCCGGTCTCGGTGCCGAAGCGCCGCGGAAGTAGGAAGACCCCGGAGCCGATCATGGAACCGACCACCATGGCGGTCAGGGTCGGGAGGCTGACCTTGTCATCCGCCTTGGCGGTCGGCGAATCGGTGGTCGTCATCGGACCCCTTTCGTGCGGCCCGCAGATACTAACGCGAACGCGTGCAGCCCATAGCCGGGTCGATCAGACCGCGCCAGGCGCCCGAGCGTCCCGGCCCACACCCACTGTGCCCACCTTCGAGCGACTATCCGCCCGTATCCAGTCGAATCCCAGTCGTATCCAGCCCTGTCCACCCGAAGAGTCGCTCATAGCCGGGCACAAGGGGTGCACCCCCAGAGCGGTACGCGTCGCGGGGCGGCGGCCGGCGGGTCAGAGTTCGGACAGAATCTGCTGGCGCTTGGCGGCGTACTCCGTCTCCGAGATGGTGCCGGTGGCGCGCAGGGTCTCGAGTTCCTGAAGCCGCTGCGATGTCGTCATCGACGGCGGCTGCGGTATGAACGGCGCGGGCGCCGGGGACGGCGGTGGCGGGGGCGGAGTCATCGGCGGGCCCATAGCCGCACCGGCCGGTGCCGCCGGCGCAGCCGTGCCGGCCCGGCGCACCACGGCCGTCACCTGCTGGCGCACAACGGGATTGGAGCGGATATCGATGTTGCCGCCCATCGGGATGCCATTGGCCCGCAGAATCTGCAGAATCTCCATCAGCGGCCCGGCCTGACCGCGCAGGTCGTAGGTCCGGTGGTCCTCCTCGACGGTGAACTGCGCCGGCACCGCCCCGGCGATCAGGGCGCTGGCGTTCCAATCGATCTCGTACTTCTGGGTGCCGGGTTCGACGAGCGCCACCAGGTGGTGGCCGTTGAGGATCTGCATCCGGGTGGGGCTCGACGCCATGGTCTCCTGGGCGTCGAAGCCTGGCTGCCCGGGCACCTCGAAGTGCAGATTCACCTTGATCATCTGTTGGTTGTTGACGAACCAGGAGGTGTCCGAGATGCCGGTGATCTGGGCCAGCACCAGCACGCCGCGCTGGCTGAGTTCCTCGTGCCGCACCGCGGACTTGGCGCTGTTGTTGGCCAGCCACAGCGCGACCAGGACGTCGCCGGCCGTGATCAACAGCCCGACCCAGAACATCCAGCCGATGTAGGGCCGCGCGAACGACCCGAGCGAGAAGTAGACGATGAGGAAGATCGGCCCGACCAGGCCGCCGCACAGCAGGACGACCCCTTGTGCCTTGAGATACCGTGCCAGCATCTGCCGCCCTTTCCGAGCTTCCCGACCCGTGCTTTTCGCAGTAACACGGTATCGCCGTGCGCCCCGCCCGTCGCTTCGTCTGGGCAAACTGGCGGTTTGCTGTGAAGCGCCGGCGCACAAACGAAAGCGGCGCCCACCCGAAGGTGAGCGCCGCTGTCGCGATGAGTCAGATCATCACTTGATGATCTTGGTAACCCGGCCGGCGCCGACGGTGCGGCCGCCCTCGCGGATGGCGAAGCGCAGGCCCTCGTCCATGGCCACGGGCTGGATCAGCTTGACGGAGATGTCGGTGTTGTCACCGGGCATCACCATCTCGGTGCCCTCGGGAAGGGTCACCACGCCGGTCACGTCCGTGGTCCGGAAGTAGAACTGCGGGCGGTAGTTGTTGAAGAACGGCGTGTGCCGGCCACCCTCGTCCTTGGACAGGATGTAGACGCTGCCCTCGAACTCGGTGTGCGGCGTGGTGGTGCCGGGCTTGACGACGACCTGGCCGCGCTCGACGTCCTCGCGCTTGACGCCACGGACCAGCAGACCGACGTTGTCGCCGGCCTGACCCTGGTCGAGCAGCTTGCGGAACATCTCCACACCGGTGACGGTGGTCTTGGTGATGCCCGGCCGGATGCCGACGATCTCGACTTCCTCGTTCACGTTGACCACACCGCGCTCGACACGACCGGTGACCACGGTGCCGCGGCCGGTGATCGTGAAGACGTCCTCGACGGGCATCAGGAACGGCTTGTCGGTGTCGCGGACCGGGTCCGGGATCGACTCGTCGACGGCGTCCATCAGATCCTCGACGGACTTGACCCAGGTCGGGTCACCCTCGAGGGCCTTGAGCGCCGACACCTTGATGACCGGGGCGTCCTCGTCGAACTCCTGGGCGGCCAGCAGTTCGCGGACCTCCAGCTCGACGAGCTCCAGTAGCTCCTCGTCGTCGACCATGTCGGCCTTGTTCAGCGCCACCAGGATGTAGGGGACACCGACCTGACGGGCCAGGAGCACGTGCTCACGGGTCTGCGGCATCGGGCCGTCGGTGGCGGCAACCACCAGGATCGCGCCGTCCATCTGGGCGGCACCGGTGATCATGTTCTTGATGTAGTCAGCGTGACCGGGGGCGTCGACGTGCGCGTAGTGACGCTTCTCGGTCTGGTACTCCACGTGGGAGATGTTGATCGTGATACCGCGCTGACGCTCTTCGGGCGCATTGTCGATCTGGTCGAATGCACGCGACTCGTTCAAATCGGGGTACTTGTCGTGCAGAACCTTGGTGATCGCTGCGGTCAGCGTGGTCTTGCCGTGGTCAACGTGACCGATGGTCCCGATGTTGACGTGCGGCTTCGTCCGCTCGAACTTCGCCTTCGCCACTTCTGTGTCCTCCTGGACTTGTTGGTGCTTTGGTTAAAGCAGTGTTGATGTTTTCAGTTGTGTTCCGCCGCTTGGGCTTCCGGGCCTAGTGGCCCGTCACCTTCGCGATGCCGATTGCTCGACTCCGGGTCACTGACCCGTCGCCTTCGCGATGATCTCCTTCGACACGTTCGCCGGAACTTCGGCGTACGAGTCGAACACCATGGAGTAGTT
>CAZHUU010000064.1:24943-26594 GCA_964535335.1 uncultured Mycobacterium sp. | reverse complement strand
CGAGGTCTCCCCCAAGGAGATGTGGGACGCGTCCGCCGACGAGTATCTGGCGCCGATCCGGCCGCTGGAGCGGATCAAGCAGAAGGTGATCGGCTCGGAGGTCGACGGCGGCATCGACGTCATCGAGGCCACCGTGAAGATCGACGAGGTGGAGACCGAGATCCGTGGCGAGGGCAACGGCCCGCTGGCGGCGTTCGTCGACGCGTTGGGCACCGTCGGCTTCGACGTCAGCGTGCTGGACTACTCCGAGCACGCCATGTCCGCCGGCGAGGAGGCCGCGGCCGCGGCCTACGTCGAGGCGTCCGTGGGCGGGCGCACGGTGTGGGGCGTCGGGATCGCCACCTCGATCACCACGGCCTCGCTTCGGGCAGTGGTCTCCGCGGTGAACCGGGCGACCCGGGGAAGCTAGGTCCGGCGGGCGGGAGCGAAGCGACCCGGGGAAGCTAGTATTGCGGCCGCATACCGGACAAACTTGAGGAGTAGGCCGTGAACTGGGGTTCGACCTGGGATTTTCTCTGGCACTTCCTGATCATCTTCGCCTGGATCGCCTACCTGCTGGTGCTGTTCCAGATCCTGACCGACCTGTTGTGGCGGGACCACAAGACCTCGGGCTGGATCAAGGCGGTCTGGGTGATCTTCCTGATCGTCTTCCCGTGGCTCACCGCGCTGATCTACCTGATCGCGCGCGGTCGCGGCATGACCGAGCGGGCACGCGCGGCCGCGATGCAGGCCAAGAAGGAGACCGACGACTACATCCGCGAGACCGCGGGCCGGTCGCCGGCGCAGGAGATCGAGCACGCCAAGCAGCTGCTGGACTCCGGCGCGATCAGCCAGGCGGAGTTCGACTCGCTGAAGGCCAAGGCGCTCAGCTAGGGTTCGAGCGCCCGGATGGCCGCCACCAGGCGATCCACGAACGCGTCGACTTCGGCCCGGTCATAGCCCCGGCTGAACAGCGACGCGCGGCGCAGGGTGGCGGCACGCACGTCGTCGGCACAGAGGTAGCCGCGGCCGTCCAGCCGACGGGCGGCCAGCTGCAGCAGCTCCTGCACCGACTTCGGGTCGTAACCCCGCTTGCCCAAGCCCGGTTTGGTGAAGACGGCGGCGCGCACGTCATCGGCGGTCAGGTCGTTGCTCATCGATGGCCTCAGAACAGGGCGAACTGCTGGCCTTGGTCCACCGATTGGACGAAATCGTCGATGCCGGTGCCGACGGCCACCGAGCCGACGTTGTCCATGAACTGCTCGTCGGACACCACCGGGACGCCCAGCTCACGGGCCTGGTAGCCCTTGCCCTGCTCGGGGTCGGGTTCGTTGCACACCACCAGCGAGGTCTGCGGGTCGACGGCCTCGGTGTAGGCCAGCCCGGCGTGCAGAATCCGCTCGACCAGCTCTTCGTGGGTGCGTTGCACCTCGGCGGACAGCGCCACCCGCATGCCCTGCACCAGCTGCGTGCCCTGGTAGCGACCCGGGTTCAGGTACGGGCAGGGCATCCGGGAGGCCAGGGTCTTCAGCGGCCGCAACTCGTCGTGGGTGACCCGCCCGTTGGGCCAGCGCCGCCGCGTGACCGGGCGCACCGGCAGCCAGATATCGCGCTCACGGGCCTGTTCCAGGGCCGGGCTGAGCACCCGGGACAGCACCAGCGCGTCGTCGAA
>CAZHUU010000064.1:23074-24933 GCA_964535335.1 uncultured Mycobacterium sp. | reverse complement strand
CCCGCACCTGGGCGACGTTCCAGTGCCGGGCCAGGGTCTCCAGCCGCAGGTTGTCCAGACCGAGCTTCAGCCGCCGGGCCAGTTCGACCGTGCACATGACGTTGTCGATGGGCAGCGCGGTGCCGGCCAGTTCGGCCTCGGTGGTCAGGAACGCGTAGTCGAAGGCCACGTTGTGGGCGACCAGGGTGCGACCGTGCAGCAGGTCGATCACCTCGTCGGCGATCTCGGCGAAGGTGGGCTGATCCTCCAGCATCTCCGCGGTCAGGCCGTGCACGTGGGTGGGACCGGGGTCGACGCCCGGGTTGAGCAGGCTGACCACCGAGTGTTCGACGTTGCCCTGCGCGTCGAGGGCCAGCGCGGCCAGGCTGATGATGCGGGCATGACCAGGACGAAAGCCCGAGGTCTCCACGTCGACGACGACCCAGCCGTCGCCCGACTCGGAGGCTGGTCTGCCCCAGGACTGACTCACCTAGTCAGGATGGCACGCGTCCCCGACAGCACCCGGCACATCGGATCCGTGTCGGGCCGCCCGCCGGGGGGCCGCATAAACTGCCTTCGATGCCGAGGCCGACGATGACGATCCGGGGGCGCGCCGCGTTGGCCGCCGGCTCCGCCGCGCGCTGGGCCTCCCGGATCACCGGCCGCGGGGCGGGGGCGATGATCGGCGGCCTGGTCGCGATGACGCTGGACAAGTCCATCCTGGGCCAGCTCGGGGCGGGCCGGCGCACCGTCGTCGTCACCGGTACCAACGGCAAATCGACCACCACCCGGATGACGGCCGCGGCGCTGGCCACCCTCGGTCCCGTCGCGACCAACGCCGAGGGCGCGAACATGGACGCCGGCCTGGTCTCGGCACTCGCGGTGGCCCGCGGCGCGGCACTGGCCGCCCTCGAGGTCGACGAGATGCATGTCCCGCACGTCTCCGACGCGGTGCACCCCGAGGTGATCGTGCTGCTGAACCTGTCCCGTGACCAGTTGGACCGGGTGGGTGAGATCAACCACATCGAGCGCACCCTGCGCGCGGGGCTGGCCCGGCACCCTGACGCGGTGGTCGTGGCCAACTGCGATGACGTGCTGATGACGTCGGCGGCCTACGACAGCCCGAACGTGGTGTGGGTGGCCGCGGGCGGCGGCTGGGCCAACGACTCGGTGAGTTGCCCGCGCAGCGGCGAGGTGATCGTGCGCGACGGTTCGGACTGGTCCTCGACCGGCACCGATTTCAAGCGCCCGACGCCGCAGTGGCGGTTCGACGAGGTGAACCTGTACGGGCCGGACGGCCTGACACTGCCGATGCGGCTGTCGCTGCCCGGCACGGTGAACCGGGGCAACGCCGCGCAGGCGGTGGCCGCGGCGGTGGCGCTGGGCGCCGATCCGGCCGCGGCGGTGGCCGCGGTGTCCACCGTGGACGAGGTGGCCGGCCGCTATCAGACCATGCCGATGGGTGAGCACACCGCGCGAATCCTGTTGGCCAAGAACCCGGCCGGGTGGCAGGAGGCGCTGTCGATGGTCGACAAGACCGCCGACGGGGTGGTGATCGCCGTCAACGGTCAGGTGCCCGACGGCGAGGACCTGTCCTGGCTCTGGGACGTCGACTTCGAGCACTTCGAAGGTGTTCCGGTGGTGGCGGCCGGCGAGCGCGGCACCGATCTCGCGGTGCGGCTCGGCTATGCCGGCGTGCCGCATACGCTGGTGCACAACACTATTGAAGCCATCACGTCATGCCCGAAGGGGCATGTCGAGGTGGTGGCCAACTACACCGCCTTCCTGCAGTTGACCCGAACCTTGGGCAGGATGCATCCTGCGAGCAGGAGCGCAGCGACTCGGGACAACGAACGATGAGTAGCGTGCAGATCGGGTTG
>CAZHUU010000064.1:22784-23064 GCA_964535335.1 uncultured Mycobacterium sp. | reverse complement strand
CCCGACGTGATGGGCACCTACGGCGACGGCGGCAACGCCGTCGTGCTACGACAGCGGTTGCGGCTTCGCGGTATCCCCGCCGAGATCGTGGAGATCACCCTGGCCGACGCGGTGCCCGACTCCCTGGACCTCTACACCCTGGGCGGCGCCGAGGACTACGCGCAGCGACTGGCCACCAAACACCTTTTGACTCATCAGGGTTTGCAGCGCGCGGCCGCACGCGGCGCGCCGGTGCTGGCGATCTGTGCGGCGATCCAGGTACTTGGCCACTGGTATGAGA
>CAZHUU010000064.1:0-22774 GCA_964535335.1 uncultured Mycobacterium sp. | reverse complement strand
CACAACACTATTGAAGCCATCACGTCATGCCCGAAGGGGCATGTCGAGGTGGTGTCCAGACCGCTGGTCGCGGGCCTGACCCAGCAATTGACCGGTTTCGAAAACCACCGCGGCGGAACGGTTCTGGGTTCCGATGCCCGTCCGCTGGCGGCGGTGATCAAGGGCGCGGGCAACCGCGACGGCGACGGCTACGACGGCGCGGTGCAGGGCAGCGTGGTGGCGACCTATCTGCACGGACCGTGCCTGGCGCGCAATCCGGAACTGGCCGATCTGCTGTTGTCCCGCGTGGTCGGCGAACTGCCGCCGCTGGAACTGGCCGAAGTCGAGCAACTGCGCCGCGAGCGGCTGGCCGCCCCGCGGCGGGTGTGAGCCTCAGGAAGCCGGCGGGACCGCGTCGACGGTCGCCGGTGTGCCGGCAGCGGCCGGCGTCGGGCCGCTCGCCGGAACCGTGCCGGTGCCGGGCGGCGGTGCATTGAGGGACACGTAGCCGGGCGGTACCGGCGGGCGCGGCGCTTCCGATGCCGGAGCGGTTCCCTGAGCCGGGCCGGCGCCGGGCGGCGGGGAGCTCAACGAGACGTAGCCGGGCGGCAACGGCGGGTGCGGCGGCGCCTCAGACGGAGCCGGGGCGGTGGCGGGCCGCGGCGCGGTCAGCGAGATGTAGCCGGGCGGCAACGGCGGCGGCGGACCGGCTCCCGGTGGCGGCCCGGGTGCGGTGTCGGACGGGGAAGCGAGCGCGCCCATCGGGTCGTCACTGTGCACGGCGTGCCAGATGTCCCGCAAAGAACCGAGCGGACCCGATGACTGGCTCGAGCCGTAATGCGGGTTCTGGATCTCCGGCACCGTTCGGGTGCCCACCGGCGGGGGCGCCGCGGGAGCGGCCGATACGTTGCCCGAGCCCATCACCAGCTGGCCGGGAACCGGGGCGGCCGCCGCGGCGGCGGGATCGCCCGGCAGCACCGTCACCGTGGGAGTGGGCGGCGCCGCGGGGTTGGGAACCGTCGGGTCGGGCACCGCCGGATCGGCGGCGGCGTTCCCGGCCAAACCCAACGCACCGCCCGCGACCAGCGCGGCGGCCAGCGCCATCCGATTTCGTAGGCTCATTGCCAGCACGCTACTGCCTTCGCGCGCGACGCGTCACTCGTTACCCCTTCCGACGACTTCTTCCACAGCCGTGACTTCATCCACAGCCCCGCTCCGAAGGCCTGTCCGGCGCCGTCCGGGCGCGATAGCGTTTCGAACATGAGTTCGATAGAATCCGCCATGGCGGCGCTCGACGCTGCGCTCGAGCTGCTGGCCGCTGCCGACACCGATGGGCTCGACACTTTCGAGCTCTTGAGGGCGCTCGAGCGGTTGGAGTTCGCCCGGCGCCGCCAGGACGCTGTGAGCCACGATCTGATGTCTCGCGTCGAACCAGGCGACGGCTGCCCGGAGGTGCACATCGTGCTGGCCGATTTACTGCGTCTCAGTCGTGTCGAGGCCCGGCGCCGGTTGCGCGACGCCCAACAGTTGGCGCCGCGGATGACCCTCACCGGCGAACCGTTGCCGGCAGAGCTTCCGGCCACCTCAGCGGCGTGGCATGCCGGGACGCTCGATCGCGAGCATCTGCGGGTGATCCAGAAGTTCATCCGCGACTTACCGGGCCATATCGCTCCAGACGAGGTCGCCAACGCGGAACACGCCCTGGCCGCGCACGCCGAGAATCTGCGCCCCGACCAACTGGAAAAGGTCGCCGGAC
Source organism: uncultured Mycobacterium sp. (assembly GCA_964535335.1). Lineage (GTDB taxonomy): Bacteria > Actinomycetota > Actinomycetes > Mycobacteriales > Mycobacteriaceae > Mycobacterium. The sequence goes on along the minus strand of CAZHUU010000064.1, from coordinate 21,039 downwards.
GGCTCGCCACATACCTCAACCCGGATGGCCGGTTCTCCGATCAGGACCGGGCTCGGCGGCGCGGGTTCGCCTGGTCTGGCGGGCAACAGCCGGACGGTATGAGCACCGGCAGACTCATTGCGACCCCGGAACTGCGGGCCATGTTCGACGCCTGGTTCGCGAAGTTCGCGGCACCAGGCATGTGCAATCCGGATGACCAGACACCAGTCGTCACCGGTGAACCGTCCGCGGCGGTCGCCGAGCGCGATCCACGCAGTCACGGTCAACGCCAGCACGATGCGCTGTCAACGCTGGTCCGCGCACAGCTGGGCAACCCAGAGCTGGGCACCCACCGCGGCCTACCCGTCACCGTCATCGCCACTGCCACCGTGCAGCAGTTGCAGGCCAGGACCGGCCACGCCGTCACTGCCGGCGGAACCTTACTGCCGATACCCGACCTGATCCGCATGGCGAGCCACGCCTACTGCTATCTGAGCCTGTTCGACGGAGTGAGCGGTCGCCCGCTCTACCTCGGGCGTGCCAAACGCATCGCCACTTCAGATCAGCGAATTGTGCTGCACGCCAAAGACCGTGGATGCACGGCGCCGGGTTGCGACGCCCCTGGCTACCTCGCAGAGGTCCACCACGTGGATGACTGGGCCGCAGGCGGGGCCACGAATGTGGACAGACTCACCTTCGCGTGCAAGCGAGACCACAAGCTACTCGACCAAGGTTGGACCACGAAGAAGCTCGTCAATGGCGATACCCAATGGATTCCACCACCGCAGCTACCACTGTCCAGCGGCACCAACGACTTTCACCACCCGGACAAGTTCATCCCCGACCGGGACGATGACGCCGCCTAGCCTGGCCTAGACCATCTGGCGCCGACCGGACAGCGCCCTACCCAGGGTCAACTCGTCGGCGAACTCCAAGTCACCGCCCATCGGCAGACCGGATGCGATGCGGGTGACGGTCAGGCCGGGGATGTCGCGCAGGATCCGCACCAGATACGTGGCGGTGGCCTCGCCCTCGGTGTTGGGATCGGTGGCGATGATCACCTCGGTGATGTCGACGCCGTCGACCCGCTCGCCGATGCGATTCAGCAGCTGACGGATCCGCAGCTGATCGGGCCCGATGCCGGACAGCGGGTCCAGCGCGCCACCCAGCACGTGGTAGCGGCCCCGGAACTCCCGGGTGCGCTCGACGGCCTGCACATCCTTGGGTTCCTCCACGACGCACACCTGCGAGCCGTCGCGGCGGGCGTCACCGCAGATCCGGCACCGTTCGGCGTCGGAGACGTTGCCGCAGACCTCGCAGAACTGCACCCCGTCGCGCACCCTGCCGAGCACCGCGGTGAGCCGGTCGATCTCGGGCGGTTCGACCGACAGCAGGTGGAAGGCGATCCGCTGGGCGCTCTTGGGCCCGATACCCGGCAGCTTGCCGAGCTCGTCGATCAGATCCTGGACGGGGCCCTCGAACACCGCGACGCCTCTAGAACCCGGGCGCGCCCAGCGCGCCGCCCAAACCGCCGGCCAGCGGACCGAGATGGCTCTGCATCATGATCGTCACCTGCTTGGAGGCATCGGAGAGCGCACCAAGGATCAGGTCCTGCAGGGTGTCGACGTCGTCCGGGTCGACGACCTTCGGGTCGATCCGGATGGCGACCACCTCACCGCTACCCCGGACGGTCACCTGAACCAGGCCCCCGCCGGCCTGCCCGTGCACCTCGGCGTTGGCCAGCTTCTCCTGGGCCTCCATCAGCTGCTGCTGCATCTGCTGCGCCTGCGCCAACAGCGCCGACATGTCGGGGGGCGGACCTCCGGGTTGCATGACGGTCCCCTTGCATCTTGGTCTCGACTTGGTTTCGCCTGGGGATTCAGGCGCTCAGTGACTTCAAGCCTAGACGGCACAGGGGTTACCGTGGCGCCCGTGCCTATGTCCGCCCGTATGCGTGTCGCGGCCGCCGCGGCCTCCTGTGTGCTGCTCACCGCCTCGACGCTGACCGCATCGGTCGCCCATGCCGCGCCCGCGAACATCGCCGGGATGATCGTGTTCCTCGACCCCGGCCACAACGGCGCCAATGACGCCTCGATGACCAAGCAGGTTCCGACCGGCCGCGGCGGCACCAAGGACTGCCAGACCAGCGGCACCAGCACCGAGAGCGGCTTCCCCGAGCACACCTTCAACTGGGACACCGTCCTGCTGATCCGCCAGGAGCTCACCCAGCTCGGGGTGCGCACGGCGATGTCCCGCGGCAACGACGACCAGGTGGGGCCCTGCGTCGACGAGCGCGCGGCGATGGCCAACGCCCTGCAGCCGAACGCGATCGTGTCCATCCATGCCGACGGCGGTCCGGCAACCGGCCGCGGCTTCCACGTCAACTACTCCAGCCCGCCGCTGAATGCCGCCCAGGCGGGCCCGGCCGTGCAGTTCGCCCGGATCATGCGCGATCAGATCGCCGCATCGGGGATCCCGGCCGCGAACTACATCAGCTCCGACGGGCTCTACGGGCGTGCCGATCTGGCCGGGTTGAACCTGGCGCAGTACCCGTCGATCCTGGTCGAGATGGGCAACATGAAGAACCCGGTCGACTCGGCGCTGATGGAGAGCCAGGACGGTCGGCAGAAGTATGCCGATGCCGTGGTCAAGGGGATCGCGGCCTACCTCGCGACGTTGCCGCCGCGAACCTCCTGAACTAGCTCCGCTCGAGTTCCTTCTTCAGGTTCGCCAGGACCTCGTCCTGGATGCGGCGCAGCCCGAGCGGTGCGAACGTCTTCTCGAAGAAGCCCTTGACCCCGCCCGCGCCGGTCCACGTGGTCTTGACGGTGACGCTGGCGCCGGGCCCGGCGGGCGCGACGGTCCAGCAGGTCACCATCGAGGAGTTCGCGTCCTTCTCGATGACGGTGTGACCGGCGACGTCGACATCGGCCTGCACCTCACGGATACGCGACTTGGTGGCCTGCAGCTTCCACTTCGCAACCGTGCCCCGGCCCTGACCGCCCCGTAGCACCTGGTACTCGCTGTACTGCGGCGACAGGATTCTCGGGCGGACATCCTGGTAATCGGCGACCGCGTCAAGCACCTTCGCCGGTTCGGCGTCGATCAGGATCGTGCTGGCCGCGCTGACCTGTCCCATCAGGTGACAACTCCCCTCGAATTGGTGTCCCGTGCGGGTGAGCAGTCGTGCGGTCGCATCGACTGCGGCTGCGGACTAGCGTAGTCGTGTGCCCGAATCCGCAGCACGGACCGCGCACGCCGACGGCGTCGAGCGGCTCCTGGCCAGCTACCGCGCAATACCGTCGAACGCCTCGGTGCGGCTGGCCAAACCCACGTCGAATCTCTTCCGCGCCAGGGCCAAACGTGACGCGCCCGGTCTCGACACCTCCGGACTCACCGGCGTCATCGCCGTCGACACCGACACCGGCACGGCCGACGTCGCCGGCATGTGCACCTACGAGGACCTCGTCGACGCGACCCTGCCGCACGGACTGGCGCCGCTGGTGGTCCCGCAGTTGAAGACCATCACGCTCGGCGGGGCGGTCACCGGGCTCGGCATCGAGTCGACGTCGTTCCGCAACGGCCTGCCGCACGAGTCGGTGCTGGAGATGGACATCCTCACCGGGACCGGCGAGATCGTCACCGCAAGCCGCACCCAACACCCCGACCTGTTCCGCGCCTTCCCCAATTCGTATGGCACGCTTGGGTATTCGGTGCGACTGCGGATTGAGCTCGAATCGGTACGGCCCTTCGTCACGCTGCGGCATCTGCGGTTCCACACGCTGGCCGAGCTGATCGCGGCGATGGACCGCATCATCGATACCGGGGGCCATGAGGGTGTGCCGGTGGATTACCTGGACGGCGTGGTGTTCAGCGCCGACGAGAGCTATCTGTGCGTCGGGGTGCAGACCGCGACGCCCGGCCCTGTCAGCGACTACACCGGCCAGAACATCTATTACCGATCGATCCAGCACGCCGACGGTGTCAAGGAAGACCGCCTGACGATCCACGACTACCTGTGGCGCTGGGACACCGACTGGTTCTGGTGCTCGCGGGCGTTCGGGGCGCAGAACCCACGGCTGCGCCGGGTGTGGCCGCGGCGCTACCGGCGCAGCAGCTTCTACTGGAAGCTGATCGGCTACGACCAGAGGTTCAACATCGCCGACCGCATAGACGCCCGGCACGGACGGCCGCCCCGCGAGCGGGTGGTCCAGGACGTCGAGGTGCCGATCGGGCGCACCGAGGAATTCCTGGCCTGGTTCCTGGCCAACGTCGACATCGAACCCCTCTGGTTGTGCCCGCTGCGGCTGCGCGACGACGGTGGCTGGCCGCTGTACCCGCTGTCGGCCGGGCACACCTACGTCAATGTCGGGTTCTGGTCGTCGGTGCCGGTCGGGCCGAACCCGGGCTACACCAACCGGCTGATCGAGGCCAAGGTCAGCGAGCTCGACGGCCACAAATCGCTGTACTCCGACGCCTACTACGGGCGCGAGGAGTTTGACGAACTGTATGGCGGAGAAACCTACAAGACCGTAAAGAAGACGTACGATCCCGATTCCCGGCTGCTTGACCTGTACGCAAAGGCGGTGCAACGACGATGACGACCTTCTCCGACGAACGGGCGGTGTCTGGCGGCAAGCTCAGCTTGGCCGAGATCCTGGAAACCTTCGCCGGCGGTGGCGAGCTGCCGCTGAAGTTCAGCGCCTACGACGGCAGCTCCGCCGGACCCGACGATGCCGAGTTGGGTCTGGATCTGCTCACCCCACGTGGCACCACCTATCTGGCCACCGCGCCGGGTGATCTGGGCTTGGCGCGCGCCTACGTCTCGGGCGACCTGAATCTGCAGGGTGTGCACCCGGGTGACCCGTACGAGTTGCTCAAGGCGCTGGACCAGTCGATGGACTTCAAGCGGCCTCCGGCCCGGGTGCTGGTGGACATCGTGCGCTCGATCGGTTTCGAGCACCTGAAGCCGATCGCGCCACCGCCCCAGGAGGCGCTGCCGCGCTGGCGGCGCATCGCCGAGGGCCTGCGGCACAGCAAGAAGCGGGACGCCGAGGCCATCCACCACCACTACGACGTGTCCAACACGTTCTACGAGTGGGTGCTGGGACCGTCGATGACCTACACCTGCGCCTGCTATCCGAACGCCGACGCGACGCTGGAGGAGGCCCAGGACAACAAGTACCGCCTGGTCTTCGAGAAGCTGAACCTCAAGGCCGGCGACCGGTTGCTCGACGTCGGCTGCGGCTGGGGCGGCATGGTGCGCTACGCCGCGCGGCACGGGGTGAGGACCATCGGCGTGACGCTGTCCCGGGAACAGGCCGCCTGGGCACAGAAGGCCATCGCCGACCAGGGCCTGGCTGATCTCGCCGAGGTGCGGCACACCGACTACCGCGATGTGCGCGAGTCCGGCTTCGACGCGGTGTCCTCGATCGGGCTCACCGAGCACATCGGCGTGGCCAACTATCCGTCGTACTTCGGGTTCCTGAAGTCCAAGCTGCGCACCGGCGGTCTGCTGCTCAACCACTGCATCACCCGGCCGGACAACAAGACCACGTCCACCGGCGGCTTCATCGACCGCTATGTCTTCCCCGACGGCGAACTGACGGGTTCGGGCCGCATCATCACCGCCGTGCAGAACGTCGGCCTGGAGGTGGTGCACGAGGAGAACCTGCGCCACCACTACGCGCTGACCCTGCGGGACTGGTGCCGCAACCTGGTCGAGCGCTGGGACGAGGCGGTTGCGGAGGTCGGCATGGCCACGGCCAAGGTATGGGGCCTGTACATGGCCGGCTCGCGGTTGGGTTTCGAGACGAATGTCGTTCAGCTACACCAGGTTCTGGCGGTCAAGCTCGATGACAGGGGCGGTGACGGCGGGCTGCCGTTGCGCCCGTGGTGGACGGCCTAACCGTCGATCCGGCGGGCGCCCAACTCGGTCTGCAACAACTCCAGCGCCACTTCCTCGGGATCGCGGCGCGGCGAGGCGTCCTCGGCGTCCCGATCGACCTCGGCGATCATGCTGTCCTCTTCGGCGCGCCGGGGGTCCACCGCCTCGGGCGCCGGTTCTGACGGGGCGGGTTCGGCCTCCGGCATCGGCTCACCCACACCCGGCTCGCAGCGCACCCGCCAGTCCACCCCGAGGGCGTCCTTGAGCGCGTCGCGGATCACGTCGGCGTTGCGCTGCTCGGACAGCCGCTTGGCCAGCGGCGCCGACTCGTGGCCCAGAACCAGGGTGTTGCCCTCCACCGCGCGCACGATCGCCCCGGCCAGCATCACCTCGGTGGTTCGGCTGCGCTCGCGAACCTTCTCCCGCACCGTCGACCACATGCTGCGAACCGCGGCGGCCCCGGGTTCACCGGATGCGGCCGGCGCCGGCTGGGGTGTCGGGGCCGGCACCGGCTCCGCGATGGGCGCAGGCGGCACCGGGGTGGCGACCGGCTCCGCTTCCGCCACCGGCTCCGGTGCGGCGACCGGTTCGGGCGGAGCCACCGGTTCGGGCTTGGCGACCGGCTCCGGTGTGGCCACGGGCTCGGGTTCGGCGACCGGCTCCGCGGCGGCGGGGGCGGCGGCCGGCGTCTGCGTCCTGCGCACGTATTGCCGCGGCGGCGCCGCGGCCTCCGCACTGATCGCCGCCTCGGCGGCCGGGATGGAGATGTCCAACCGGGTCTCGATGCGCTCGACCCTTTGCAACAGCGCCGACTCGGTGTCGCTGGCCGACGGCAGCAGCAGCCGCGCGCACACGACCTCGAGCAGCAGCCGGGGGGCGGTCGCACCCCGCATCTCGCCGAGGCCGGCGTGCACCACCTCGGCGTAGCGGGCCAGCGTCGCCGGCCCGACCCGGGCCGCCTGGTCGCGCATCCGGTCCAGCACGTCATCGGGCGCGTCAACCACCCCTCGGCTGGCCGCGTCCGGAACCGCTTGCAGCACAATCAGATCGCGGAACCGGTCCAGCAGGTCGGTGGCGAACCGGCGCGGATCGTGTCCGGCGTCGATCACCGACTCGACGGCACCGAACAGGGCGGCGGCATCACCGGCCGCCAGGGCGTCGACGGCGTCGTCGATCAGCGCCACGTCGGTGGCGCCGAGCAGGGCCAACGCCCGCGGGTAGTGCACGTGGTTGCCGTCGGCGCCGGCGAGCAGCTGGTCCAGCACGCTCAGGCTGTCACGGGGGGAACCGCCACCCGCGCGGATCACCAGCGGGAAGACCGCGTCGTCGATCTGGACGTCCTCGGCGGCGCAGATGCGTTCGATCAGCGCGCGCATGGTGCGCGGGGCCAGCAACCGGAACGGGTAGTGGTGGGTGCGCGACCGGATGGTGGGCAGCACCTTGTCCGGTTCGGTGGTGGCGAAGACGAAGATCAGGTGCTCCGGCGGCTCCTCGACGATCTTCAGCAGCGCGTTGAAGCCTGCCGTGGTGACCATGTGCGCTTCGTCGACGATGAAGATGCGGTAGCGCGATTGCGCCGGTGCGTAGAACGCCCGGTCACGCAGCTCGCGGGTGTCGTCGACGCCGCCGTGGCTGGCCGCGTCGAGTTCCACAACGTCGACCGAGCCGGGTCCGTTGGGCGCCAGCGCCACACAGGAGTCACACACCCCGCACGGGGTCGGGGTGGGGCCCTGTTCGCAGTTCAGCGATCGGGCCAGGATGCGGGCCGAGGAGGTCTTGCCGCAGCCACGCGGACCGGAGAACAGGTAGGCGTGGTTGATCCGGCCGGCCGCCAGCGCGGTGCACAGCGGTTCGGTGACGTGCTCCTGACCCACCACCTCGGCGAAGGTCGCCGGCCGGTACTTGCGGTAGAGCGCCACGTCAGCAGGCTACCGACACGGTCGGACATGCCGGACAGGAGATCATCGCAGCAGCGACTCGGTGGCCGCGAGCAGCGCGCAGGTGGCCAGGCCGTCGATGGCCTCACCGAGGTCGGCAATCGTCGGGAACGACGGTGCGATGCGAATGTTCTTGTCGTCCGGGTCTTTTCGGTACGGGAACGATGCCCCGGCCTCGGTGACCGCGATACCCGCGTCCTTGGCCAGCGCCACCGTGCGCTTGGCGGTGCCGGGAAGCACGTCGAGGCTGATGAAATAGCCGCCCTTCGGATCGGTCCACGACGCGATCTTGGACTCCCCGAGTCGCCGGTCGAGGATCTCCAGCGCCAGCGCGAACTTGGGGGCCAGGATCTGCTGGTGGCGCTGCATCTGGAGGCGCACCCCGTCGGCGTCGCCGAAGAACTTCAGGTGCCGCAGTTGGTTGACCTTGTCGGGTCCGATCGACTTCTTGCCCGCGTACTGCAGGTACCACGCGATGTTGCCCAGCGACCCGCCGAAGAAGCTGACCCCGGCACCGGCGAAGGTGATCTTCGACGTGGAGGCGAACACGTAGGGCCGGTTCGGGTGGCCGGACTGGGCCGCCAACCCCAGCACGTCGACCTGGCGGATGAAATCGTGGGTCAGGGTGTGCACCGCGTAGGCGTTGTCCCAGAACAGCCGGAAGTCCGGCGCCGCGGTGTTCATCTGGACCAGGCGCCGCACCACCTCCCACGAGTAGGTGATGCCGGTGGGGTTGGCGAACACCGGCACGCACCACATGCCCTTGATGGCGGGGTCGGCGGCGACGAGTTCCTCGATCAGGTCGACGTCCGGACCGTCCTCGCGCATCGGCACGGTGATCATCTCGATGCCGAGGCTCTCGGTGATCGCGAAGTGCCGGTCGTAGCCCGGTGACGGGCACAGGAACTTGACCACCGGCTCCTGGCTCCACGGCCGCGGTGAGTCCACCCCGCCGTGCAGCAGCGAGAACACCACGGTGTCGTGCATCAGCTCGAGGCTGGCGTTGTTGCCGGCGATCAGGTTGGGCACACCGATGCCGAGCAGCTCCCCGAAGATGGCCCGTAGTCCCGGCAGGCCGTGCAGGCCGCCGTAGTTGCGGGTGTCGGTGCCGTCCTCGTCGCGGTACTCAGGCCCGGGCAGGCTCAGCAGCGCATTGGACAGGTCGAGCTGCTCGCTCGACGGCTTGCCCCGGGTCAGGTCCAGGGACAGCTTCTTGGCCTGCAGGGCGGCATAGTTCCGCCGCTGCGTTTCATGCTGGGCTTGCAACTCGTCACGGCCCAGGGACTGGAACGACACCATGCGCCTTTCGACCATCGCGTGGTCTCTCGTCGTCATCGACAAGAAGGGGACCCCGCGCACCCGCCAGAGCCCGTTGACCCTTGCTGCCTTCCGGCCCTGGGGGAGTTCACAGGATAGACGCCGCGCGGGGTCCATCGCGAGTGTAATACGCGGCCTGAGACCCGGGCTCGCCCCTCGGACAGCCAGCCGAAACGGCGACGATCTGCGGTCGGCTACCATTGCCGACGGAGGATTCGCCTAGTGGCCTATGGCGCTCGCCTGGAACGCGGGTTGGGTTAACGCCCTCGCGGGTTCAAATCCCGCATCCTCCGCAGCCGTCCGAGGTGCGATGGGGACCACCAACGAGGGTCTGATCGCATCTCGGACCACAACCCAGAGATCCGCACCCTGAGGAGGGGAATGGGGCGCGCCGCCGCAACAGCAGTACACCTGACGTTGTCGCTGGCAGCCGGCGTCCTGTACTTCCTGTTCGTCCTGCCGCGGTGGTGGGAGCTGATGGGCGATACCACCCACGCCCTGGGGACGGTGCTGCGCCTGGTGACCGCCGTCCTGATCGCCCTGGCGGCGCTGCCGGTGGTGCTGACGCTGGTGCGCACCAGGCCGCCCGAGCTGGCCACGCCGGAGGCGGCGCTGCGGCTGCGGCTGTGGTCGGCGGTCGCCCACGTGCTGGCCGGAGTGCTGATCGCCGGGGCCGCGATCGCCGAGATCTGGCTCAGTCTGGACAAGGCCGGGCCGTGGCTGTTCGGGGTGTACGGCGCCGCGGCCGCGGTGGCCATCCTCGGCGTCGCGGCGTTCTACCTGTCGTTCGTCGCCGAGCAGCCGCCCGCACCGCCGAAGCCGCCCAAGGAGAAGAAGCCACGCAAACGGCGCGGCAAGAAGGCCGAGGAGCCGACCGGCACCGACGAGGCCGCTGCCGAAGAGACTGCGTCCGAGGAAGCGGCCGGTGCCGACGACGACGGCGACGAGACAGCCGACGAGACAGCCGATGAGACCACCGAGGCGGCCGAGCCCGTCGTTGAGGCGAAGCCCACCGAGAAGCCCGCGATCGACGAGAAGCCGGCCGATGCAGCCACGGACGCCGAGTCTGAGGAAGAGGCGGGCGCTCTGCGCAACAAGCGTCCGACCGGCAAGGCCTCGCATCGGCTGCGCCGCCGCAACCGGGGTGGCGTCGCGACCGACGAATAGTCGAACGCCTGGAGTCCCGGACGGCCCGTCCCTATGCTGAGCGAGTGCACAACACTCCGTATCGGGTTGTCCAATGGACGACCGGCAACGTCGGCAAGAGCTCGGTGCAAGCCATCACCGCCAACCCGACCCTCGAACTCGTCGGCTGCTATGCCTGGTCGCCGGACAAGGTCGGCCGCGATGTCGGTGAACTCGTGGGGATGGAGCCGCTCGGCGTCACCGCGACCAATGACGTCGATGCGCTGCTGGCGCTCAAGCCGCACTGTGTGGTCTACAACCCGATGTGGAACGACGTCGACGAGTTGGTGCGCATCCTGTCGGCCGGTGTGAACGTCGTCGCCTCGGCCTCGTTCGTCACCGGCCACAACCTCGGCGCGGGCCGCGATCGGATCGTCGAGGCCTGCAAGGCCGGCGGTTCGACGATGTTCGGCTCGGGTGTTAGTCCGGGTTTCGCCGAACTGCTGGCGATCGTGGCGACCACCGCCTGTGACCGCGTCGACAAGGTCACCATCGCCGAGTCGGCCGACACCACCCTGTACGACTCCCCCGATACCGAGCGGCCATGCGGATTCGGCATGCCGATCGACGACCCGGAACTGCCGGGGAAGGCAGCACAGGGAACCGCCATCTTCGCCGAGGCGGTGCAGTTGGTGGCCGACTCGCTCGGCGTGGATCTCGACGAGATCGTGTGTGAGGCTGAGTACGCGCAGACCACCGAGGACCTGCCGATGGCCTCGTGGACCATTCCGGCGGGCTGCGTCGCCGGGGTGTACGCCAGTTGGCAGGGCCGTGTCGGCGGCGAGACGGTCATCGACCTGAACGTTCGGTGGCGCAAGGGCCAGACCCTGGACCCGGACTGGAAGCTCGACGGCGACGGCTGGAAGATCACCATCGACGGCCGCCCGACGGTGACCATGAATGTCGGCTTCCTACCCCCGCCCGATCTGATCGAGAAGGCCACGTCGATCGAGGACTTCTTCGTTCTCGGTCACATCATGACCGCCATGCCGCCGATCCACGCCATCCCGGCCGTCGTCGCGGCGGCGCCCGGGATCGCGACCTACAACGACCTGCCGCTGCCGAACGCGCGGGGTGTGACGCTGGCCTAGCATTCCCGAGCCGAGGGAAATTGCCGATGCCGGCTTTATCCGGCGATTATCCGGCGTTGATACCGGAATGGGCGCATGTCCCGATTTGCCGGACATTCCCGGCGCCGTCCGGCTTGCGGAAAATTTGGACATCGATCCGCCGGGAAACCTGCATGTAGTCGCAGTTCAGAGGATATTTCAGACCAAACGCAGAATGGCCGAATCGTCGAAAAAGCGGCGCGGAACGGATCTGGGGTACGAAATTCAATTTGCAAATAAGCAATGGGGATTAAACCCCGAATGCATTGCCATTGATGAAACTGAAATGCTAAATTTCCGGCACTAACATAAGTAGACATATGGAGTGCCATGTTCGAGATCGAGCTCTACGCAGCCGTTGCGGTGGTCACCGCCGGCCTCTGTTGGTATTTCCATCGCCGCGATCAGGGCTGGGGTGCACTGACCGCGGTCTCGACCATCGCGGGACTGCTCTGGCCGATTCTTGCCGTCGGCGCGGTGCAGTTCGGCTTGTTCGTCGCAGTCAAGCGCCTGGTTCGTGCTCGCCGCTCGGGGCCGCAGCCGGTCGCGGTCGGCGAAGACGCCCGGACGCCGGCCCCGACGCCCAGGCCCGACGCGGCGCCCACCCGTCGCCGTCGCAACGCACCGACCGTCGAACGTCGGACCGAGTGCGTCGCGGCCTTGTCCGGAAGCCCGGCGCTGGCTTCGCTGAAGTAGCCGCTCGACGACTGGCTAGATGCAGAGGCTGCCGCTGACGTAGCCGAACGGGCCGGCGGCACTGATGCATCCGCCCGGTGCTCCGTAGTAGCCCGGTCCGTAGTCGGGGCCCCGCCAGTTCCCGCCGTAGATGTCGTCCCAGTTCCAGTCGCCGTGTCCGTGGCCGTGTCCGTGCCCCGGATCGGCATAGGCAACGCCGGCGCCGACGCCCATCCCCGCCATTCCCAGCGCTCCGGAGACGAGGGCCGCTGCTGCGATCCTGGCGAATGCCATCGTGCTCATCCCTTACAACCTCGTGAGCCCCGACCTGTTGGCGACATTACCGGTTCTGCGACCACGGATCATCCTGCTTTTCAACGGCTTTGGGAAAATTGCCACGCACCGGATATCGTGGCAAACGAAGTCGGACTTGCCACGCGTTACAGCCGACGCCCCCGGCTTGTCCCCCTCGCTTGGACTCAGCCAGGCATCTCCAGTCCGCTGTGCCGGTGCCCGCCGGCCGTGATCGACGTCGCCCGGTCGGTCCGCGCAAAGAGTCAAAGCGCGGGTTGGCCATTCACCCGGATACGGCGCCAACGATCCGCCGCGACCCGCCGTTCATCCTTTGCAACTCAAATGAATTCAAGCCACGGGCTGCAGGTCACGGAATAGATTAGGCTCACCTTTTTCGTGATCGAAGGCGCGTGGCGCGATTTAGGATGCCAGGGTGTCCCGACAGCCCGCGTCCGGGGATGATCGCCCTGCTTCCGTGGGCGACCATGCAACCGTCGACGTGCTGCGGGCCAGTGCCGACGCACTGCTCGACCCCTGCGTGCTCCTGGACGCGGTGCGCGATTCATCCGGCCGGATCGTCGATTTCGCTTACCGCCAGGTCAACCGGGCGACGTGTGACCAGTTCGGATTGACCCGCGCGGAGTTGTTGGGCCGCGGGTTGGTGGAGATCAGCCCGGGCGAGAAAGTGCTACTCGCCGGTTACATTCGGTGTTTGGAGACTGGTGAGCCACTGGTCCTCAACGACTTCTCATATGACGACGAAATCCGACCCGGCCGTCGGTATGACATCAGAGCCACCCGGGCCACGACGGGCTCAATCATCCTCACCTGGCGCGATGTCACCGAGCGATTCGAGTTGGCGCAACGCGTTGCGGCTTCCGAGGCCCTGTACCACCGCTCGATGGACAACGCCGCGGTCGGCATGTGCCTGGCCACCCCGGAAGGTCGTTTCACAGAGGTCAACGACGCCCTGTGCCGATTCATCGGCTACCCCGAGCAGATCCTCACGACGATCGCGTGGCAGGACGTGATCGCTCCGGAATCCCTCGAGGACGCCATGATCGACCTCGACCGGATTGTCTCCGGACGAGTCGACTCCTACCGGGTGACCCTGCAGTTCGTCCATGCCGACGGGCATCGTATCTGGGGTGATCTGTCCTTGGGCTGCCTGCGGAATGCCGAAGGCCAGTTCGAGTCCTTCATCGCCCAGGTCACCGACGTCACCAAGGAAGTGGCTCTCACCGAAGCGCTGCAACGGCAGAACCAACTGATCGCGGACTCCGAAGCGACCTATCGCCTGCTGGCCGAGAACGCCGGGGATGTGGTGTGCCGCACCAGGCCGGACGCCGAGGGCGGTAACCGGATCGTCTGGATCTCACCCAGCGTTGAAGCCGTGCTGGGTGCACCCCCGGAGCACTGGCTGGGCCGCACGTTGCTGGAACTCGTGCTGCCCGAGGATGCGGAAGCCCACATCGACCGCTGGAAGAAGGTCGGCACGGGCGGGACCATCAGTCAGCGGGTGCGGATGCGCTCGGTGGATGGGGCGCTCCACTGGTTTCACGTGAACATCAAGACATTTCACGATGCCGACGGCAACCCCGACGGCGCGGTCATCGCAACCCATCTGGTCGATGAAGAAGTGGCCGCCGAGCAGGCGGTCGAGGAAGCCCGCCGGCAGCAGGTCAAGGCCGATGAACGTTTCCGGCGGGCGATGGACAGCGCGGCTGTCGGCATCTGCCTGATGGATTCGGAGGGCCGCGTCGAGGAGGTCAACCATGAGATGTGTCGGTTCCTCGGCTACGACACCGACTCGCTGAGGCAGAAGACCTGGGAGGAGGTGACCGACCCGGATTACCGCGAGGAGAACCAGAAGAAGATCAGCGCCATTGTGAGAGGCGACATCGACTCCTACCGGATGATCAACCAGTACGTGCACGCTGACGGCCACAAGATCTGGGGCGATCACTCGGTCACCTGCATTCGTGACGAAGGCGGCCGGGTGGAGAACTTCCTCATCCAGGTCACCGACGTCACCCCGGTCGAACGGGAATTGCGGGAACGTCTGGAGTTCGGGGAGTTCCTGTCGGGTGCCATCGCCGATGGACGCCTCGTCGCCTACGCCCAGCCGATCGTCGACGCCCGAACGGGTCAGGTGGTCGAAGAGGAGCTCTTGGTCCGGATCATCGGACCCGACGGACAGGTGATGTTGCCCGACGAGTTCCTTCCGCAGGCCCGGCGGTTCGGCATGATGCCGACCATCGACCGGTCGATGTTGGCCCATGCCATCGAGTTGGCCCGGGCACGCCGCCGCGTGGCGGTCAACCTTTCGGCGGCTTCCATCAACGATGCAACCACCATTACGGCGATCATCGATGACTTGCGCCAAGCCGGTGACGCGGCCACTCGGGTGTCCTTCGAGATCACCGAACACACGGCCCTGGCTTCGACCGAACTCGCCGAGCGCTTCTCCGACGACATGCGGGGATTGGGATGCTCCTTGGCGCTAGACGATTTCGGCACCGGCTTCGGCTCGTTCACCGAACTGCGCGGGATGATGCTGGACAAGTTGAAGATCGACCAGAGCTTCGTCGCCGGCCTGCTACGCAACCCCCAGGACGAATCGGTGGTGCGGGCCATCATCGGCATCGCCGCCGAATTCGCGTTGCTCACCACCGCAGAGGGCGTCGAAGACATCGAAACCCGAAACCGGCTGATCGAACTCGGGGTGGACCAACTACAGGGATTCCTCATCTCCTACCCGACTCCGGCGTCGACGACGAGCAGCAAGACGAGCAGTTGATCGCCCACCACCAGCGCCCGCACGGCGCCGCATTCACCCTTTGAGGTCCCGATCCCGGCTCGGCTGCACCCGCTTCGGCTCGCCCGGCATCTTCGGGGTGCCCACCTCTTCCAGGCCATGCTCACCTGCGCTGATAGAGGTCACGTAGCTCTGCCATGCGGGAGGTTATCGGGCGAGTACTCGCCCGAATAGCGTGCCGGTGGCACGGTGTCGGGACAGGTCGTCAATCAGCGTCCAGTGCGCGTGGCAACGGCTCGTCCCGAGTGGGTCCTGCCTGACCTGCTGTATCCCTGCCGGGTCGGTTAGGCATCTCGGCCCAAGCCAGAAGCCTTGCAGTTCGGACTACCTGAGGTGAACCAACTCAGGTGCAAATCCGACTACAGAAAACGCGCAAACTGGGAAGCTGCTCCGAGAGAACGAAATTGGGGACCGTCAACGCTCTCAACTGCGATTTTTCTCCCCACCGATGCAAGTATCTTCAACGGATTCGGCAACTAAGCACAAGAACCCTCGCTCTGTCGGACCTGCGGCCAAATCCTAAATACCCCGGCCCGTTTCGTGGCTCTGCGGGCCGTCCAGGGTCCAGGGATGGGTACCAGCCGAATCTCTGGCCACTGTCGGTCCGGCGGGGCGACGCCGGCCTTCTAGTCCACGCATGTTCGGTATACCCCGGGGCAGTTAGACCGATCGACGCTCATTGCGCTGGTTGGCCCAGTTGCCAGACTGCTTCTTGGAGCGGGTCCGATGATGTGGACATCGCACCTAGGTAGGGGTAGGCGAGTTGAAGGACCAGGAACAGGTTGGTTGCGACGACGATGCCCACGATGGTGACCATTGGGTAGTGGTGCGCGGGTTTCGCGCCCCCGTAGATGATTGCGGTGCCGAGCACCATCGCGCTGGTGGACAAGATGACGACCCACAGCGGCCATAGCGGGCCGGTGTCTTCCCTGGCGGTGAGGATGCGTTCGGTGCGGGCCTGACTGATCTTGTCCAGGTTTGACCACGCGGTGGCGAGGAATGTCCTTTGGGTGTCGGTGGTCGGCTGGACTGCTGCATAGGCGGCGTGGAGTGCGGCCAGGGCGGTGTCGGCTTCGGCGGAACGGCGGGTGCCTGTGTCCTGCCATTCTGTGATGGCGGCCTTCTCGTAGGTGAGGAGGCTCTGGCGGATTCGGGTGGCGTCTGCCGCGTCGAACACCGTGGTGTTACGTGCCATCTGGACGGCGACGGCCCCTTCGGCGCGGGCGTTGGCGTCGGCGGTGTTGATCTGTCCCCACATCGCCGAGACCACGAATCCGATGAGGAAGGCGTAGACGAATCCGATGAAGCCGTAGGTGAATTTGAGCAGGTCGTTGTGCTCGTCCTGGGTGAGCTGGGGGAAGCGGCGGCTGAGGTGCCTCCGCAACAGCACAGCCCCGCCGGCAATGACCAGAACCAGCACGAGCAGCAGAACGAACGGCGGGATGTGGCTGACCAACCAGCGGCTCATCGCGCTGTTCCTTCCCTACAGTGCAGGCGGTGTTTCGACAGTAGGCGTACGGCACCGCTGTGGGCAGCCGATGGGCGAAGCCGGACGGCGACCGCGATGAGCTACTTACCGGCGGTGATCCCGAGTACGGCCAGGAGTCGGCGCACTCGTGCTTCGATGTCGTCTCGGATCGAGCCCGGACGGGACCTGCCGTTGTCGCGAAACAGAAGACATATGGGCGTCTCGGAAGTCGGAGTTAGTTGCGGCGACTACGGAGGTGCGGCGGCGAGTCATTCTATGCCCCGGCCCGTTTCGTGGCTCCAACGCCGTTCTGGGGGCCTGGGCACAGGTCTCCGGATGACCCCTGCGGGTTAGGTTGCGTTTCACCACTGCGGCTCAGGAGGAACCCGTCCTCGGTCAAGGCTCGTGGTCAACGTCCGGCTGACTGGCCTTATCAGCACGGATCGGCTCGGCCGGCATTCCGAAGACTAGATCCAGGAAGCCCTCGAACGCGGCGGCGGCGATCATCGGCTCCTCGGGATAGAGACCGTTCCATAACGTGGCGAGGATCGCAGGCGATAGTAGTAGCAGCGGAATCCGTTGCAGGGCGTCGCTATTGATCTCACCGCGCGAAGCGGCAATCTGGGCCCATCGCTGGATCTGCGAAGCGAGTGGGTCGAGTACACGCTGCCGGTGTAGCCGTGCGATCTCGGGTGCCTCGCGTCCTTCTGTCATGACAAGTCGGAGTAGACCTAGCCAGGGTGAGTTGCTTTCGAGGTCGATCAGTTGGGGCAGCAGGGTGCGCTTGAGGAAGTCGTGCACCGACTCCCCGGCGGGTGGGTCGGCAGCGCTCAACGCGGTGACCCGCTGGTCGAGCACTTCCCCGATCACTCCGGCGAACAGGGCCTGTTTGTCGGGGAAGTACAGATAGACGGTGCCCTTGGCGACGCCGGCCCGGGCCGCGACGTCGCTGATCCGGGTGTTGCGGTAACCGTTGGCCAAGAACAGATCGAGCGCGGCGCGAGTAACTGCGTGACGGGTCTGGGCCGTCTTTTCCAGGCTGGGCCCCCGGGTGCGTCGGGTGCCGGTGTCTTCCGCAACCACGCGCCACCTGCCCTTACGCAAAAATGACCGACCGGTCATTGCCATCTATCATTAGTGACTCTAGAGTCATTTTTAATCATAGCGAAGGAAGGCCACCATGGAGCCAGTTTTGGTAGTGGGCGCGGGGCCGACCGGCCTCGTCGCGGCGCTGAGTCTTGCGCGCCGAGGCGTTCCGCTGCGCATCATCGACCGCAAGAGCGGACCAGCCAAAGAGTCCCGAGCTATGGGGCTGCACGCCCGCACCCTGGAGTACTACCGCCAGTTCGGTTTCGCCGACGCGGTCGTGGAGCGGGGCGTCGTCGCCGATGCCATCGCCTTCCGGGCTGGCAACCGCAACGTGACCCGATTCTCGTTGGCCGACATGGGCGCGGGCCTGAGCCCGCATCCCTTCCTGCTCGCCTTCCCGCAGGACGAACACGAACGGTTCCTCATAGACCGGCTGGGGGAACTCGGCGTCGCTGTCGAGTGGGGGGTCATCCTCGACGCCGTCGTGGACCTCGGTGATGCGGTCGAGGCCGTCCTGAGTTCTCGAGATGGAACCGAACGTTCGCAACATCCGTATGTCATCGGTTGCGATGGTGCCCACAGCCGGGTGCGGGAGGCTCTCGGGATCGGCTTCCCTGGCGGGGATTCCGATCAGTTGTTCTATGTGGCCGACGCCGTGTTTCCCGGGATCGACCAGGGCTCGATCTATTTCGGATTCCGGGAGGCTGGGCTCGCGCTGATGATGCCCGTGCGGACGACCGGGACCCAGCGGCTCATGGGGTTCGTCCCGCCGGAAGCTCGCTCAAAGGCCGACGTCAACTTCGAGGATGTTCGGGGCCATGCGGAGAGCCTCCTCGGTATGTCCGTCGGCGAGGTTAACTGGTTCTCGACCTACCGGGTCCACCATCGCGTGGCCGAGTCATTCCGGCGAGGGCGGATCTTCATCGCCGGCGACGCCGGCCATATTCACAGCCCGGCCGGCGGTCAAGGCATGAACACCGGGATCGGCGATGCGGTCAACCTGTCGTGGAAGATCGCCGACGTCCTGAACCGGCGCGTCGATGCGGCCGTGCTCGACAGCTATGAGGCGGAGCGGCTTCCCTTCGCCCGATCGCTGATCGCCACCACCGACCGCGTCTTCAAGTTCCTCGTCGATGACGGTAAGGCTGCCCAATTCACCCGAGTTCATCTTGCGCCGCAGGTGATCGCGACCGTGGCCAGATTCGCCGTATCGCGCCGGCAGATCTTCAGGACCGTGTCGCAGACGCGGCTGTCCTACCGTGGCTGCGAGCTCAACAAGGGCCGGGCCGGAGCGATCCGAGGCGGCGACCGGCTGCCGTGGGTCACTTTCCCCGGCGGGGATAACTTCGCTGCCCTGCAGTCCTTGGATTGGCAATTGCACGTCTACGGTGAGCCGGATCCAGTGGTCGTCCACACCGCTGGCCAACTGGGGATCGACCTGAGGTGCTTCGACTTCGGGGACCACGCCGACCGCACGGGTCTGCAGCGCAATGCGTCGTACCTCATCCGGCCCGACGGCCACGTCGCCCTAGCTGCACAGCCCGGCAACGCAGCGCCACTAAAGGATTTCGTCAGACGGTGGGGACTGCACCCAGGGCCGATCCACCCCACCGTCCAGTAGTGACCAACCCACCGAAGGAGACGACCATGTGGCGACGACTAATCATCGACACCATTTACCGGATGGGCGCACCACCGTGGGATACCCCACCGCCGAAAGAACTCAAAGAGGTCATCGAAGGACCGGACGCGCTGGCCCCGGGTAATGCCCTCGACGTCGGGTGCGGATCGGGCGCCAACGTGATTTACCTGGCCAAGCACGGCTGGCATGCCACCGGGGTTGATTTCTCACCGGTCGCCATCCGCATCGCCCGCGACATGGCGGGCTCTGTTCCCAACGCCCACTTCATCGAAGGGGACGCGACCAAGCTGACCCGACTCGAAATCGCCCAGCCGATCGACCTCGCCATCGACATGGGTGGCTATCACTCACTCCCGCAGGACGCAAAACCGGTCTACGTCGCACAGCTCGCCTCACTGCTTCGGCCCGGAACCCCCCTGCTGATGTGGCAGGGCATCGGCCTGAAACCCGACGAGATCCCCGACGTGTTCGGCCGTGATTTCGAGATCGAAGGCAGCAACCCTAAAGACTTCGTCCTCAAGCGAAAGTTCCTCCGCCGCAGAGTCGAGGGCCACTTTTATTGGCTGCGTCGCCGCTGATTCCGACCTACGGAACTAGTGAGCGCCCTCTTTACCTTCAGTTCAAACGATCTTCCACATCCTTCTGCGCGGCGAAAGCCGGACGTGGCGCCTGATCGGACCTAAAGCTGCGACAATGCCGACATCCGCTTCGTGCACGGCTTGCTCAGCACTGTCGCAAATCAGAACCGAGTGAGACACCCTGAGCGAGGCCGGCGAGGCGACCCGTTGGGCCAGGTCAAGGTGTCGCAAAAGTTCGTCGCAGAAATATGTGTCTCGTTACGGGTGTTCTCGTCGTAATGAAACACTCCGGGCTGCAAGCTGATCCGACCTCTGGCGCCCGCATCGGCTACACCCGGGTGAGTACCGTCGCGCAGACCCTCGATCAGCAGAACGAGGCCCTCGCCGCCGCCGGGGTCACCAAGACGTTCTCCGACACCATGTCCGGTGCCCGCGACGACCGGCCAGGGCTGGCTGCTCTGCTGGACTACGTCAGAGAGGGAGATTCCGTGGTGGTTTGGCGACTCGATCGCCTGGGCCGCAATACGTTGCATGTCCTCGAGACCGTCAAGGACCTGACCGATCTCGGCGTACGGCTGGTGTCCACCGCCGACGGTATCGACTCCTCGACAGCAGCAGGCCGCATGGTGATCGGGGTATTGGCCAGCATGGCCGAGTTCGAGCGGGAGTTAGTCAAGGAGCGCACTGCCTTGAAGCGGGCGACCTCCAGGGCCAACGGCACCAGGTTCGGGCGCCCCCGCAAGGTGGACGACGCTGAGCACATTGCTACCGCCATGCGGATGAAGGCCGACGGACACACCGGCAGGGACATCGCCAAGTACCTCGGGGTGAGCCGAGCGACGTTTTACCGGTACCTGAAGGCCGACTTGCGGCGAGGGGGCCTCTTCGCATCAAGTTGCCAGGACGACCGGCTCACGCCGGCCTAAGCCGATACGCGCGAGTCATTCCGCCAGCGGCTCGCAGCAGCCGTCCGGCGGCAGTATCTCAATCCGAGTGAGACAGCGCGCGTCCCACGATCAACGGATCGGACTGACCGACCACCTCGTAATCCTTATCGGCAT
>CAZHUU010000063.1:0-27113 GCA_964535335.1 uncultured Mycobacterium sp. | reverse complement strand
CGGCGTCATGCCGCAGACGGTCGAGGCCATCAACCACGCGCAGGCGGCCGACGTGCCGATCGTGGTCGCGGTCAACAAGATCGACAAGGAGGGCGCCGACCCGGCCAAGATCCGGGCGCAGCTCACCGAGTACGGGCTGGTGGCCGAGGACTTCGGCGGCGACACCATGTTCGTCGACATCTCGGCGAAGAACGGCACCAACATCAAGGCGCTCGAGGAAGCGGTGCTGCTGACCGCCGACGCGGCCCTTGACCTGCGGGCCAACCCCGACATGGAAGCCCAGGGTGTGGCCATCGAGGCGCACCTGGACCGCGGCCGCGGCCCGGTGGCCACCGTGCTGATCCAGCGCGGCACGCTGCGGGTGGGCGACTCGGTGGTGGCCGGCGACGCCTACGGCCGCGTTCGCCGCATGGTCGACGAGCATGGCGAGGACGTCGAGGAGGCGTACCCGTCGCGGCCGGTGCAGGTCATCGGCTTCACGTCGGTGCCCGGTGCGGGTGACAACTTCCTGGTCGTCGACGAGGACCGCATCGCCCGCCAGATCGCCGACCGGCGCAGCGCGCGCAAGCGCAACGCGCTGGCCGCACGTGCCCGCAAGCGGATCAGCCTGGAGGACCTGGACTCGGCGCTGAAGGAGACCAGCCAGCTGAACCTGATCCTCAAGGGCGACAACGCCGGTACCGTCGAGGCGCTCGAGGAGGCCCTGCTGGGCATCGAGATCGACGACGAGGTGGAACTGCGCGTCATCGACCGCGGCGTCGGTGGTGTCACCGAAACCAACGTCAACCTGGCGTCGGCATCGGATGCCATCATCATCGGCTTCAACGTCCGCGCCGAGGGCAAGGCCACCGAGCTGGCCAACCGCGAGGGTGTGGAGATCCGCTACTACTCGGTGATCTACCAGGCGATCGACGAGATCCAGAGTGCGCTCAAGGGCATGCTCAAGCCGATCTACGAGGAACGCGAACTGGGCCGGGCCGAGATCCGCGCGATCTTCCGCAGCTCGAAGGTGGGCAACATCGCCGGCTGCCTGGTGCAGTCGGGGATCATGCGGCGCAACGCGAAGGCCCGCCTGCTGCGCGACAACGTCGTCGTCGCGGAGAACCTGACGGTGTCCTCGCTCAAGCGGGAGAAGGACGACGCCACCGAGGTGCGCGAGGGTTACGAATGCGGTCTCACGCTGACGTACTCCGACATCAAGGAAGGCGACGTCATCGAGACGTACGAACTGGTCGAAAAAGAGCGCGTCTGATGAGCGAAGCGAAGAAGGCCGACGGCCGGAGCTAGGAGCGTCGATATCCATGGCTGACCCCGCACGGGCGAAGCGGCTGGCCAAGCGGATCTCCACCATCGTCGCCTCGGCGATCGAGTTCGAGATCAAGGATCCGCCGCTGGCGTTCGTCACCGTGACCGACACCAAGGTCACCGGTGACCTGCACGACGCGACCGTCTACTACACGGTTCGCGGCACCACCCTCGACGACGAGCCCGACTATGCGGGTGCGGCGGCGGCGCTGGAACGCGCCAAGGGGGCGCTGCGCAGCAAGGTCGGTGCCGGCACCGGGGTGCGGTTCACCCCGACTCTGTCCTTCGTCCTGGACAAGGTGCCCGACACCGCGCAGCGGATGGAAGAACTGCTCGCCCGGGCCCGCGCGGCCGACGCGGATGTGGCCCGGATCCGGGCCGGTGCGGTTCCTGCGGGAGACGCGCAGCCGTACCGTGTGGTAGGAGAAGAGGGGACCAAACCGCGGTACGACGACCAGGACGCCGGTGACCACGATCGACTCGACGACTGAGATCACCCGCCTCGGCAGGCGGGTGGATGCTCGCGGTGCGGCCGACCTTTTGGCCGGCGCCGGGTCGGTGAGCGTGATCTGCCACGTCCACCCCGACGCTGACAGTGTGGGCGCCGGGCTGGCGCTGGCGCTGGTCCTGGAGCGCGAGGGCACCCCGGTGCAGGTGAGCTTCGCGACGCCCTCGAAGCTGCCCGAATCGCTGCACACCCTGCCCGGCGGCCATCTGCTGGTGCCGGCCGCGGAACTGCGCCGCGACGCCGACCTGGTGGTGACCGTCGATGCCCCCAGCCCCAACCGGCTGGGCGCGCTCGCCGAGCTCGCCGACCCGCCGCGTGATGTGCTTGTCATCGACCACCACAAGTCGAACATGCTGTTCGGCAGCGTCAACTACGTCGATCCGAAGGCCGATTCGACGACCATGCTCGTCGCCGAACTGCTCGACGCCTGGGGCAAGCCCATCGACCTCGAGGTGGCCAACTGCCTCTACGCCGGGCTGACCATCGACACCGGCTCGTTCCGCTGGGCCAGCCCACGGGCACTGCGGCTGGCCGCCCGGCTGGTCGAGATCGGCGTCGACAACGCCGCTATCAGCCGCGAACTGCTCGACACCCATCCGTTCGGATGGCTGCCGCTGCTGTCGCGGGTGCTGTCCACGGCGCACCTGGTGCCGGAGGCGGCGGACGGCGCCGGCCTGGTCTACGTCGTCGTCGACCACGGCGATTGGCTGACCAACCGCTCCGAAGAGGTCGAGAGCATCGTCGACATCGTGCGCACCACCCACGAAGCCGAAGTGGCCGCGGTGTTCAAGGAGATCGAGCCGCAGCACTGGTCGGTGTCGATGCGGGCCAAGACCTACGACCTGTGCAAAGTCGCGACCGGGTTCGGTGGCGGTGGCCACAAGCTGGCCGCCGGGTTCTCGGCCGTCGGTCCGATCGACGACGTGGTGGCGCGGCTGGTCGCCGCCCTCGGCTGAGGGATTGACCGAACCCGACGCCGCCTCGCCGCGGCGGATCGCGGCGCTGGCACTTCCGGCGCTCGGCGTGCTGGCCGCCGAGCCGATCTATCTGCTGTTCGACATCGCCGTCGTCGGCCGCCTCGGCGTCCTGGCCCTGGCCGGGCTGGCGATCGGTGGGCTGATCCTCTCGGTGCTCAGCTCGCAGCTGACCTTCCTGTCCTACGGCACCACCGCGCGCTCGGCGCGGTTCTACGGCGCCGGCGACCGCGCTGCCGCCGTCGGCGAGGGTGTGCAGGCCACCTGGCTGGCCCTGGGCCTCGGGGTGGCCATCGTCGCGCTCGTTCAGGTCGTCGGGGTGCCGATCGTGTCGGCCATCGCCGCGGGCGGGGACATCGCGGCGGCGGCGATGCCGTGGGTGCGCATCGCGATCGTCGGGGTGCCGGCGATCCTGATCTCAGCGGCGGGCAACGGCTGGATGCGCGGGGTGCAGGACACCATGCGCCCGCTGCGCTATGTGCTGATCGGGTTCGGGGTATCGGCGGTGCTGTGCCCGCTGCTGGTGTACGGCTGGCTGGGTCTGCCGCGCTTGGAGTTGGCCGGCTCGGCGGTGGCCAACCTGGTGGGGCAGTGGCTGGCCGCGCTGTTGTTCTGCCGGGCGCTACTGGTGGAGCGGGTGCCGCTGCGGCTCGACTTCTCGGTGCTGCGTGCGCAGGTGGTGATGGGCCGCGATCTGGTGTTGCGCACCATGGCTTTTCAGGCCTGTTTCATCTCGGCTGCGGCGGTTGCGGCCCGGTTCGGCGCCGCGGCGCTGGCCGCCCATCAGGTGGTGCTGCAGCTGTGGAATTTCCTTGCGCTGGTGCTGGATTCGCTGGCGATCGCGGCGCAGTCTTTGGTCGGCGCGGCGCTCGGGGCGGGTCAGACCGAGCACGCCAAGTCGGTGGCATGGCGGGTGACGGTGTTCTCGACGCTGGCCGCCTCGGTGCTGGCGGCGGTGTTCGCCGTGGGCGCCTCGGTGTTGCCGTCGCTGTTCACCGACGATCGTTCGGTGCTCGGCGCGATGGGGGTGCCGTGGTGGTTCATGGTGGCGCAGTTGCCGATCGCCGGCATCGTGTTCGCCTTGGACGGGGTGCTGCTCGGGGCCGGTGACGCGGCGTTCATGCGCAGCGCGACGTTGGTCAGCGCGCTGGTGGGCTTCCTGCCGTTGATCTGGCTGTCGCTGGTGTTCGGCTGGGGCCTGGTCGGCATCTGGGCGGGGCTGAGCGCGTTCATGGTGCTGCGGCTGGGATCCGTCGGCTGGCGGGCGTTCTCCGGCCGCTGGGTGGTACCGGGAACGGGTTAGGTGCGCACGGCGATGGATTCGGCGAGGACGCGGCGAAGCCACGAACGGTAGCGGGGCACGCTCCACCCCTCGCGACGGGTGAGATGCAGAAAGGTATCTATTCCGGAGAGCACCGCAACCGTCGCGACCAGATCCTCCAACGGCACATCGTCGCGGATCCATCCGCGGTCCCGACTGACCATCAGGACCTGACGGTTTTGCTGCAGGATGCCGGTGTACAACTCGCCGAGATAGCGATCCAACTCGGGATCGGCTGCGGCGGCTCCGATCAGGGCCTGCGAGACCGCTGCTCCGTTCTGGTGCAGCTTGGTCTGGTTCGACACCAGATAGTCCAGCGCGTCGTCGGGATCTTCGATCTGCAGGAAGCGCAGGCCCATGTCCAGGTCGAGGAAGCTGGCCGCGCCGGAGACGCCGAACGTGGCGTACTCCACGGCTGCCACCATCAACGCCGCCTTGGGGCCGTGGGTCGCCACCGTCTCGGTCGACACCCCTGCTGCTGCAGCGATCTTGGCCAGCGTGGTCCGCGCGTAACCCTCGGCGGCGAACAACTCGGCCGCAGCGGCGACGATCCGCTGTCGGGTCTGTTCGGCCTGCTGTCGGCGCAGCTCAGACTGGTACCTGCGGGCCGGCGGCGGGCTATTGCGCTTATTTGGCTTGGGTGCCATAGTAACGAATACTAGCGCACTGTACTCAAACTTTGGGGGTGCCGGATGGCGTCGATCATCATCGCCAGCGTGCCGATACACGGGCACGTGACCCCGCTACTGGCCGTCGCACGACAGTTCGTCGATCGCGGCGACGACGTCCGGTTCATCACCGGCGCGCGCTTCGCCGAACCGGTGACGCGCGCCGGAGCCACCCATATCCCGCTGCCGGCCGAAGCTGACTACGACACGGAGAGCCTCGTCCGGACGCTGTCGGAGCGCGCTCACCTCAAGGGCGCCAGGGCCATCGCCTTCGACGTCGAGAATGTGTTCGCAAAGCCGTCCAGGGCCCAGTACCACGCTGTACTGGGCGCTCACCGGGAACGCGCCGCTGACGCCGTTCTCTTCGACCCCGGGTTCTACGGAGCCATGTTCATGTCCGCGCATCCGCGCGCGGCCCGTCCGGCTTTGGTGATGTGCGGTGTACTCCCGCTGAATCTCGAGAGCCGAGATGTCGCGCCGTTCGGCATGGGCTTGGCACCCGCCCGACTCCTGAACCACCAGCGCAACGCGGCGCTTGGCGTGCTCAGCCGGCGGGTGTTGGCCGGTGCGAACCGGACGCTCAACGACTACCATCGCGAACTGCACGGCATGGACCTGCCTGCGAGCCTGCCGCGCATTCCCCGCCACGCCGATGCGATCGTCCAGTTCACCGTCGAAGGGTTCGAGTACCCCCGCTCCGACGCTCCGCCGCACCTACACTTCGTCGGGCCGCTGTCGGCCACCGGGTCGCAGGCCCCGTTATCGCCGTGGTGGGACGAATTGGACGGTTCGCGGCCCGTCGTGCACGTCACCCAGGGCACCGTCGCCAACCTCGATTATGAGCAGCTGATCGCCCCGACCCTCAGCGCGCTTGCCACCGAAGACATCCTGGTCGTTGTCGCCACGGGCGGCCGCCCAGTGGACACCTTGCCGCCGCTACCGGCCAATGCCCGCGCCGCCGAATTCCTGCCCTATGACGAATTATTGCCCCGCACTGCGGTTTACGTCACCAACGGCGGCTACGGCGGCGTGCAGTACGCACTTCGCCATGGTGTGCCGATCGTGGCCACCGGCGGCAAGGAGGACAAGCCCGAGGTCGGCGCGCGGGTGGCCTGGTCGGGGGTCGGCCGCCGGATCAGATCGGAGCATCCGTCCCCGGGGGCCCTGCGGACCGCCGTCCTCGATGTATTGAACCGCCCGCGCTACCGCGAGGCCAGTCGGCGGATGGCCGCCGATCTTGCTGCCGCTCCTGGCTTTCCGGGATTAGCCGCTGTCGTGGACGATCTGATCACTACTCGGGCGGTAGGCCGGTAGCCGGCACCTCCGGTTGTTCGGCTGCGAGTTCGGCTGTCGGCTTGGCGGCCCCTGCCCGTTCGGTGATCAGGTTCGCACCCAGCAGCACCACGCTGCCGAAGATCGCCATCGTCACGCCCAGGATGTGGTTGCGGGACTGTTGAGCCTGCTTGGCGTTGAGGGCCTGGTCGATCTGGGCGTTCTGCTTCATCAACTCCGGCACCCGATTCTGGCCCTTGGTGATGATGTCCTGTTCCTTGGCTTTGACCGCCTTGTATCCGGGGGCGGTCAGATTCGCCCGCACCTGATCGTTCAACTGGGTGTAGGCGGCCATCTCGGTGTCGTAGTCCAGTTGGTCCTCGAGGGCCAACTCCCCGAGCATGTTCCGCACCGGGGTGGCGCGATCCAGCATGTTGCCCTTGATGAGGTCGGCCACGAGACCGTCGTTGGCGGCGGCCTGCGCGGCCAGCACGAAGATCAGATCGCCCTGCTGGTTGGCGATGAAGTACTCGGACTGCAGCCGGTTCAGCCGGTCGATCGCCGTGCTGTTGGCCGACCGGGTGTCCGACAATTGCTGGATCTGGCCGGTCAGTGAATCCGTCACCAGCAGCGCCCACAGGGCGCCCAGCGTAGAGAACAGGAAGCCGGTGATCAGGGCGATCACCTTGCCGTGTTTGGCGAAGAACGTGCGCATGGGCAGTCACTGTTTCAGACCAGGGCCCACGTTGAGTCAGAACTGACGCACGGATTGTGCGAGTAGACCTGTGCCTGAGTTCTGACTCAACGCATGTCAGTTGACTTGGGCGCGGCCGCGCTCGATCACCGAGGCCCGGCTGGCGGCGATGTCGTCACCGGTGGCCGAGCGCATCCACTGCCGCGCCGACTCGGCCTCCAGCCACAGCCCCGCACTGATCTGCTCGGCGTCGATGCGGTGGTAGGAGTCCAGCAGCGCCCGCACCGCCTTCTGGTTGTTGCCCACGATGGAGGCCGCCACCGCCCGCGCGGTCGGCAGCAGTTCCTCGTGCGCAACCACCTGGGTCACCAGCCCGGCCCGCAGCGCGTCCTCGGCCGACAGGTAGTCGCCGGTCAGGCTCATCCGGCGGGCCATCCCGATGCCCACCTTCTGCGGCAGCCGCACGGACAGTCCCCAGGTGGGCAGCAGGCCCACCCGCGCGTGGGTGTCGGCGAACCGGGCCCGCTCGGAGGCGATCAGGATGTCGCAGTACAACGCCAACTCCAGCCCGCCGGTCACTGCCGCGCCGTTGATGGCGCCGATCACCGGCTTGCTCATCGGCGGCCATTTCGGCGAGATGTCGGGCAGTTCGGTGGTGTTGCCCAGTTCCTTCAGGTCAAGCCCGGCGCAGAACACCGGGTCGGCGCCGGTGAAGATGACGACGTCGACAGTGTCGTCGGCTTCCGCGTCGCTCAGCGCGGCGAAGAACTGCTTGCGCAATGCGGTCGACAGTGCGTTGCGCGAGTCGGGCCGGTTCAGCGTGATCGTGCGGATCCGGTCGCTGGTCTCGATGAGCAGGATGTCGTCGCTGGGCATATCGACACCGTAGCCAGAGGTCCAAAGGCCCTGTTGCCGGGGCAGCCCTAGGGGCGAGTGTTTTTCCTATGGGCATTCGGGGGAGGCCTTAGGGGGCTGCGGCGGGGGCGGCGTTCACGTCGGCCGCAGTGTCCGGTGCCGCGGAGGTCGGGGCTGCGGCACCGGACGTCAGCCCGGCTTGTGGTTACGTTGGAAGAATGTGCCGGAACATCACCGAGCTGCGCGGCCTCGAGCCGGCGGCCACCCCCGAGGAGATCACCGCCGCGGCCCGGCAGTACGTGCGCAAGGTCAGCGGCATCACCCGGCCCTCCGACGGCATCGCCGCGGCGTTCGAGGCCGCGGTCGCCGAGGTCACGGCCAGCACGGCGCGTCTGCTGGCCGAACTGCCGCCCCGACGGCAGCCGCCGAAAACCGTTCCACCGCTGCGTCGTCCCGAGGTCAGGGCCCGGCTATCGCGCTAGAGTCCTGGGTCCATGAGGCTCACGCGTCTACTGATGGTGTGCCCGTTGCTGGTCGCGCTCCTGGCGGCTCCCGTCGCCGCGGCCGCGCCGTCCGCCGATGAGGCTGCTGCCCAATTGAATTCGTTGTTCGATGGGCCTGGCGTGGTGTTCCGTGGTCCGGAGAACTGCGTCAGCGACACCGCAGCGGATCCCTTCGAGGATCCCGCCGCCCTCGTCTACTGCGCGGTGAAGGATCCGTTCGGGGCGCTCGGCGGCCCGTCGGCGGGCGGCCCGGCCGATGCGTTCGTCCCCGCGCCGAACCGCTTCGAGTTCAGCCAGCCACTCGACTGTGGGGCCACCGTGCCCGCCGGCGACGGCACCGACGACGGCTGCCCGGTGGTCACCGGCTCGGCGACGCTGCTGCGCAACGGGCTGCCGGTCCGGTTGTTCGGGGTCTGCGCGAAGACCGTCGCGAAGGACTGCGCGGTGCTGGGGACCATCACCGACCCGGATTGGCGGCCCGACGGTGTGTTCATGCTGATGGATCCCGCCGCGGTCGATGTGCACTGCCAGTACGCCCAGGACGCGGGCCGCAACGGCTGCACCGAGAACAACGCGTACACCGTCGGGCAGCCCCGCCCGTCGTGCGCCGAGCAGCCGAGCGACCCGCAATGTGAATTCGGCGCCGACGAGCGCGGACAGATGCTGGCCGCGTACACGCGCTACTGCGGCGCGCACACGAAGGACTGTCTGGAGAACCAGCTCGAGGCGCAGTGGAACCCGCATTCGGTGCTCGCGATCGGCTACCTCGCCCGCGGCGACCAGCGCTGGGACTGTGCGGCATCGCGGATCAAGGCGCAGCGCTTCGCCGACGCGGTCAACGCCCGGTGGGGGATGCAGCTGCCGCTCGTCCTGACCTACCTCGACGTCGCCAAGGGGTGGGTGGTGTTCGCGGACTCCGCGGTGGGATGTTCACCCCCGGCCGCGGGATGAGCGGATGACCCCGGCGCTGAAGGAGTGGAGCGCGGCGGTGCACGCGCTGCTCGACGGCAGCCAGACCGTGTTGTTGCGCAAGGGCGGCATCGGGGAGAAGCGGTTCGACGTCGCGGCCGGCGAGTTCCTGCTGTTTCCGACGGTCGCGCACAGCCACACCGAGAGGGTGCGGCCCGAATTCCACGGCCTGTTGGCCACCGCCGCAGCCGACAGCACCGACGATCGGGTGATGATCCGGGCGGCCGCGAAAGTTGTTGCCGCCGTTGCTGTTGCCCGTCCAGAGGGTCTGCCGGAGATCGAGGATCTGCACATCTGGACCGCCGATTCGGTGCGCGCCGACCGGCTCGACTTCCGACCGCGGCACCGGCTGACCGTGCTGGTGGTCCAGGCGGCAGCGCTGTCCGAACCGATCACCCTGCCCCGCGCACCGGAGTACGCCGGCTGCACCAGCTGGGTGGAGCTACCGGTGACGGCGCAACGCGACCGGCTGGTGCACGACGACGCGGCGTTAGCCGCGATCGTCGGCCGGGTTCGCGACGCCGTCGGCTGACGGCGCGGCATCGGAGGCCGGCAGCACCAGCCGGGACACCCCACCCGCACCGTGATGCACGGTGTGGGCCGAACCGACCATGCGATGGCCGGTCAGCACCGGCTCGCCGGTGCCCAGGTTGCGGGCGAAGCGCGGATGCGACCCGCCGGCGATCAGCACCCTGATCCGCGACCCGATGCGGAACCGGTGCGCGATGGCGTCGAGTTCGATGCGGATCGGACCGTCCGGCAGCGCGGTGAACCGGCGGAAGCCGTCGCTGACGTTGCGGGAGTGACCGCGCTCGTCGACCTCGCTGACCCGCACGAACACGTCGAAGTGCGGGTTGTCCGACTCGTGTGCCAACTCGACCGCCGGGTTGCCGCACACGTAGAGGTCGGCGTCGAGCGGTCCGCTGGTGAAGGCCAGCACGTCGCTGCGCCGGGCCAACCGGTCGTCGCGGGTGTAGCCGCTGTCCTGGGACAACAGCCGGCCGCCGACGGTCGGGGTCGGCTCGGCCGGGTTGTAGCGGAACCTCGACGGCGCGGCGTCAGCGGCCGGCGGCTTCGCGGCAAGCCGTCCGCCGGGCTGCAGGTACAGCACGCCCTCGCCGGTGGCCGGCGGCCAGTCCGGCAGATCGACCCAGCCGTGGTTGGTGACGTACGCCCGCACGGGCTCGGGCCGGGTGGGCGCCGGGCCCTTGGCCAGGTGCGCGCCGAGCCAGACCAGCGTCTCGCGGGTGGCCTCGCCCAGCGCCTTGGCCATCATGTCGGTGTGGGTCCACGGCCCGATCGTCATCGCAACGTCGACGCCGCGGCCGTGCAGGTGCTGGAACTGCGTGATGGTCTGGTCCAGGAACAGGTCCTGCCAGCCGCTGAGCAGCAGGACCGGCACGTCGCAGCGGTCCAGCGCATCGGTCATCCGCATGCTCTCCCAGAACGGGTCGTCGGCATCGGGATGCTCGATCCACGACTCGTACCACGGCGAGGCCGTGCCGAGAAGTTCGCGACCGGCGCTGCTCAGCGGTAGGCCATGCGCGCTGCGGGTGACCCGGCGCCGGGCGCGGGCCTGATACGCCAGCCGCCGCAGCGGGGTCTCCTCCTGATGGGCCACCATGTCCGACCAGCCGAGGAAATCGTTGAGCGAGAACGAACCGGTGCCCCACGACGACGCGTGGAAGTCGTGCGGTCCGACGCTGATGACCGCCGCGGCGAGTTCGGGCGGCGGGTCGGCCAGCAGTGCCCACTGCGTGTAGCCGAGGTAGGACAGCCCGATGGTGCCGAATGTGCCGGTGAACCAATGCTGTTCGCGCAACCAGACCACGGTGTCAGCGGCATCGGCCGTCTCGTGGACCATCGGCACGAACTCGCCGCCCGACCCGAACGTTCCCCGCACGCTCTGCAGCAGCACGTGATAGCCGCGGGCGGCGTAGAGGTCCGCGTAGACCACGTCGAACGGAAACGAGCGGCCGTACGGTCCGCGCACCAGGATGGTGCCGGCCGGCCGGTTGGTGATCGGCGCGTAGTGGGTGGCGTGCAACTCGACACCGTCGCGCATCGGGATCCGCACCCCGCGGTGAATCAGGTAGTCGGTGCTGGGTGGCGGCACGTGCAGCGCGCGAGCCACCGCCCGGTCGGTGAGGTGTCGCAGTCTGCCGGTCACGCCGTTCAGAATATGTAGTACGGCGAGAAGTGCTTGCTCAGCCTCGGGAATGCCGCCGTGACCAGCGCGAACAAGCTGGCGGCGAGGCGCGTTGCGGCGGCCGTCCCTTCGCCTGGGCGCCGTGCCCCGACCGGCTGGAAGTCTGATCGATGCCGGTGCGCCAGTAGGCTGGACGGTTGTGGCTCCCACGCTCTGGGCAATCAGCGACCTGCACACGGGTCATACCGGCAACAAGCCGGTCACCGAGTCGCTGTACCCCTCGACGCCGGACGACTGGCTGATCGTCGCCGGTGACGTCGCCGAGCGCACCGACGACATCCGCTGGTCGCTGGACCTGCTGCGCCGGCGTTTCGCCAAGGTCATCTGGGTGCCCGGTAACCACGAGCTCTGGACCACCGGCAAGGACCCGGTCCAGGTGTTCGGCCGCGCCCGCTACGACTACCTGGTCACCATGTGCGACGAGATGGGTGTCGTCACCCCGGAGCACCCGTTCCCGGTGTGGACGGAGCAGGGCGGGCCGGCGACCATCGTGCCGATGTTCCTGCTCTACGACTACACGTTCCTGCCGAAGGGGGCGAGCACCAAGGCCGAGGGGCTGGCGATCGCCAAGGAGAACAATGTCGTGGCCACCGACGAGTTCCTGCTCTCCAGCGAGCCCTACGCCACTCGTGACGCCTGGTGCCGCGACCGGCTGAACTACACCAGGGCCCGGCTCGAGGAGCTGGACTGGATGAACCCGACGGTGCTGGTCAACCACTTCCCGCTGCGCCGCGAGCCGTGCGACGTGTTGTTCTACCCGGAGTTCTCGCTCTGGTGCGGCACCGTGGAGACCGCCGACTGGCACACCCGCTACAACGCGGTGTGCTCGGTGTACGGGCATCTGCACATCCCGCGCACCACGTGGTACGACGGAGTGCGCTTCGAGGAGGTGTCGGTCGGCTACCCGCGAGAGTGGCGCCGCCGCAAGCCCTATCGCTGGATGCGCCAGATCCTGCCCGACCCGCAGTACGCACCCGGCTACCTCAACGAGTTCGGCGGCCACTTCACCATCACCGCCGAGATGCGCGAGCAGTCGGAGAAGTTCCAGGAGCGGCTGCGCAGCCGACGCCGATGAGTGAATTGATGCGGGCGGTGCTGCCCGAGATCTCCGACCTGGTCTACGCCGAGTTGTACGACGATCCGCCAGAGCTCAGCCCGCTGCCGGAGGAGGAGCCGCTGATCGCGAAGTCGGTGGCCAAGCGGCGCAACGAGTTCGTCACCGTGCGGCATTGCGCTCGGGTGGCGCTCGAGCAACTTGGCATGCCACCTGCCCCAATCCTCAAGGGGGACAAGGGCGAACCGCGCTGGCCCGAAGGTGTGGTCGGCAGCCTGACGCACTGCCAGGGGTACCGCGGTGCGGCCGTCGGCCTTACCGGAGCGGTGCGGTCGGTGGGTATCGACGCCGAGCCGCACGGCGTGCTGCCCGACGGTGTGCTCAACGCGGTCAGCCTGCCGGTGGAGCGCTACGAGATCGGCGCCTTGCCCGGCGGGCTGCATTGGGATCGAATTCTATTCTGCGCCAAGGAGGCGACATATAAGGCCTGGTTCCCGCTGACCCAGCGCTGGCTCGGATTCGAGGACGCCCACATTACCTTCGACGTCGACTCCAGCGGGGTCAGCGGCAGCTTCGTCTCGCGCATCCTGATCGACCCGGCCGCCCGGTCCGGTCCGCCGTTGCACCGGCTGGAAGGCCGCTGGTCGGTGGGTGGCGGGCTGGCGCTGACCGCGATCGTGCTGTGAGCGCCTCACCCGGCATTGTCGTGGTCGACAAGCCCGCCGGCATGACCAGCCACGACGTGGTGGGCCGGTGCCGGCGTATCTTCGGCACCCGCAAGGTCGGGCACGCCGGCACGCTGGATCCGATGGCCACCGGGGTGCTTGTGGTCGGCATCGAGCGGGCCACCAAGATCCTCGGCCTGCTGACGGCTACGTCCAAGTCCTATGCGGCCACCATCCGGCTCGGCCGGTCGACCAGCACCGATGACGCCGAAGGTGAAGTGCTGCAGGATGTTCCGGCCGGGCACGTCACCGACGAGCAGATCGCAGCCGGCATCGCCGATCTGCGCGGTGAGATCGCGCAGCGGCCGTCGTCGGTGAGTGCGGTGAAGATCGGTGGCAAGCGGGCCTACCAACTGGCGCGCGAGGGTCAGCAGGTGGAACTGGCCGAACGCCGGGTGTGCATCGACCGCTTCGACATCCTGGACATCCGGCGCGACGGTGCCTTCGTCGACGTGGACGTCGAGGTGGACTGCTCGTCGGGCACCTACATCCGTGCGTTGGCCCGCGACCTCGGCCAGGCGTTGGGCGTCGGGGGGCACCTCACCGCCCTGCGGCGCACCCGGGTCGGCGGCTACGGCCTCGACCACGCGCGCACCCTCGACGACCTGGCGGAAAACCCGCAACTGAGTTACACCCTGGACGAGGCCTGCCTGCTGGGCTTCCCGCGCCGCGACATCACCGCTGAGCAGGCCGACGATGCCGGTCATGGTCGCCCGCTGGAGGCCGCTGGGATCGAGGGCGTCTACGCCGCCACCGCCGACGGGCGGGTGTTCGCGCTGCTGGAGGACCGGGGGCCGCGCACCAGGTCGGTGGTGGTGATCCGCCCCGCCACGCTCGGTGACTGAGTACGGTGACGGCGTGAGCCTGCAACTGACCGACGAACAGACCAGCATGGTCGCGACCATCCGCGAGTTCGCGGCCCGGGAGTGCGGCACGCGCGAGAAGCGCCTGGCGCTCACCAACGGAGGCAAGACCCACCACAACGCCGAGATCGCACGCAAGCTCGCCGATCTCGGATTCCTGGGGCTGTCCATCCCGGAGCAGTACGACGGCGCCGGTGGTGGGCTCTCCGACGCGTGCCTGTTCGTCGAGGAACTGGCCTACAACCAGATCCCGGTCGGCAGCTATGCCGTCACCTTGATCGTCGCGCATGTCTACCTCAACTTCGCCTCCGAAGAGCTCAAGAAGGAGATCCTCGGCGCCGTGGTCGCCGGCACTCCGACCGCGATCGCGATGTCCGAGCCGGGCTCGGGTTCCGATGTCGCCTCGCTACGCTGCAAGGCCGAGCAGGTCGACGGCGGCTACCGCCTCAACGGCCACAAGATGTGGATCACCAACGCCCACCTGTCCGACCACATCCTGCTGGTCGCCCGCACGTCCGACACCGGCGACAAGCACCAGGGCATCTCGATGTTGTCGGTGCCCACCGATGCGCCGGGTGTCGAGATCCGCCCGATCCCGACCATGAGCGCCGAGGTCAACGACGTCTTCTTCACCGACTGCGAAATCGGACCGGAGCGGCTCGTCGGCGTCGAGGGCGGTGCCTGGTTGCAACTTATCGCCGGGCTGAACACCGAACGCGTGATCGTCGGGGCGCTGGCGCTCGGTCAGGCCCGGCGCAGCTTCGACGACACCCTGGCCTACGTCAAGACCCGCGAGCAGTTCGGCCGGCCGGTCGGCACCTTCCAGGCGCTGTCGCATCGGCTGGCCGACTTGGCCACCGAAATCGAGTGCACCCGGCTGCTGGTGCACGATGTCGCCCAGCGGGTCGACGAGAGCCCGGGCACGCTGATGCCTCAGGAAGCGTCGATGGTCAAGCTCAAGGCCACCGAGCTGGCCAAACACGCTGCCCTGGAAGGTATTCAGATGATGGGCGGGATGGGCTACGCCGTAGAGGGCGGCATGGAGGCACAGTTCCGCAACGTCGTGATGGGCACCATCGCCGGCGGCAGCAGCGAGATCCAGCGCGACATCATCGCCAAGACGCTGGGGCTGTGATCAGCCGCACGCTATGTGCTCTTGCGCCCTAGGAACTCCAGCACAGCCGCCCGGTGGTCGGCGCTCACCAGGCCGATGACCTGGGAGCGCAATTCCAGTTCTAGGTGTTCGCGCAGACCACCCGCGCCCATGCTGGCGTTGAGCAATTCCTTGGACATCTGGACACCCAGCCTCGGTCGGGTGGCGATCTTCGCGGCGATTTCGATCGCCTTGGACAGCGGCTCGTCGACGACGTGCTGGGCCAGACCGAGCTGACGTGCCTCCTCGGCGCCGAGAGTGCGTCCGGTGTAGAGGATCTCGGCGGCGGTGCCGGCGCCGATGAGGCGCGGAAGCATCCACGACAGCCCGAGGTCACCGATCGAGACGCCCAGCTTGAGAAACGGCGCCATGAACATGACGTCCGGCGCGCAGACCCGGATGTCGGAGGCGGTGGCGAGCGCGAAGCCGGCGCCCACCGCCGCGCCCTGGACGGCGGCGATCACCGGTTGGGGAATGTCTCGCAGCGCCAGGACGGTCGCGACCGTGCGACGCATCCCGTCGTAGGCGAGTCGGACCGGGTCGTCGTCCTTGTTAGGCCGCGAATCCGCCATGTCCATTCCGGCACAGAAGGCCGCACCCTCGCCAGCGATCACGACGGCACCGCAGCCGTTGTCCGCGCCGAACCGTCGCAATGCCGTCTCCAGGTCGGCGAAGCTCTGCGCGGTCACCGCGTTGAGCCGTTCCGGCCGGTTGAACGTGACGACCCCGACGCCGTCGTCACGCAACTCGACGCTGAGTCCCTCGAAATCGGTGTGCTCGGACATCCTGGTCACCCTACGCGGGGCGATATGCCTCACCGACTGTGAACCCACTGCGAAGAATCGGCCGAAATCTCGCAGCCGATTCACACTCGGCGTTCAGTGAGGTCAGCCTGACTTCGGGCCGGTCACAGCGGGTCTGCAACCATGTGCGGCATGACTGAGATGCCCTCCATCCCGAAAGCCGGCTCGATCCTGATCGCCGACCTCACCGGTGACGCGGTGGTGCGGGTGCCCGCCGATGCCACCGTCGCCGACGTCGCCCGC
Source organism: uncultured Mycobacterium sp. (assembly GCA_964535335.1). Classification (GTDB taxonomy): domain Bacteria; phylum Actinomycetota; class Actinomycetes; order Mycobacteriales; family Mycobacteriaceae; genus Mycobacterium. The sequence goes on along the minus strand of CAZHUU010000063.1, from coordinate 10,994 downwards.
GCGATCGCCGACCAGCAGGTCGGCGCGGTTGTGGTGGGGGATGACGCACGGCCCACCGCGCTGGTGACCGAGCGCGACGTGGTCAAGGTGCTGGCGTCCGGCAAGGACGCGGCTGGCGTGCGTGCGGCCGACGTGGCCAGCACCCACCTAGTGTGGTGCGAGGCCGAGGAGACCGTCGACCAGGCGGCCATCCGGATGACCGACCACTCGATCCGGCACCTGCTGGTCGAGCGCGACGGCGGACTGGTGGGCATCGTGTCGGCGCGCGACCTGCTCGGGGTGTACGCCACCGACGCCGATCAGGTCTGACCGGCTAGCTCCTCGGCATAGGCGAGGGCGGCCGCCTCGTCGCCGGGATCGAATTCGCATGTCGAGGCGAGGCGTCCTTCGCGGTACTGATTGACGAGGATTCGCGTCCATGCGTATCGCTCGCTGTCGTGCCCAACCCCTTCGCGCTCGAGGCGGCCAACAGAGGTGGCCGGCGACACCCAGTGGAGACTTGAGAACCACGACCGCACTGAGGCGAGCCGTGCGTAGAGATCCTCGAAACTGGCGCGAAGTTCGCGGGCCGAACGATTTGGGAAGGGGGATCGACCCCGGTTCTCAAAGCAAAAGCCGGGGCTGCTCAGTTCGTTGAACATGGTGTCGAAGTCGCCACGGTTCATCGTTGCCACGTACTCGGCGGCGAATAGACCGTACTGCGCGAACGCCGCGCCCTCGCCGGCATAGTAGCGAGATTCGAGTTCTCGATGCGCGCTCTCGAAGTCGTCCTCGTCGAAGCGCACCTCGTACGCGATCCGGCCGTCGTGTCCGACCTCAAACACATGCAGATGCGCGGACTCATTACCGGATTCGTCTGACCACCGCAATAAGCAGAGCGCAAAGCGCTCGCCGCGCACAGCCAACGGATGCGTCTCGAACGCGTTGAAATGCTGGAGCACTCGTTCGGTTCCGGCGCGCAGCGCCTCGACACCGCGGAGGGTGTCGCCGCTGAAACGGCGCCGATCATCGAGGAAGTAGCTTTCTGAACAGCACGATAGAAGCGCTCCGACGTCCGCCGCTCGCAGTGCCGACGTCACTCGCTCGGCCGCCTCGCTGGCTCGGTTCCGCACCGCGATCCGGTTCTGCGCGGCACGCAGCCGTTGCTCTGCGTAGGCGAATGCCTGCTCCTCGAAATCCGTGTCGAAATCACAGATCGCGGTGAAGAGGCCATGATCGAACTCGGCCACGTAAATCCGGCTCCATTCGTAGCGCTCACCGTCCTTGCCGACCGCTCGGCGCTCCTGACGTGTCACCACACACTGTGGGGTCAACCACTCGACGGCCGAATACCAGGTTTGCGATGAAGACACCATGGCGTGGAACAGTTCGACGCTGTCGCGCAGTTCGCCCGTGGTCCGGTCCGGGAAGATGGTGCCCGATCGGCTCTCGACTCGAAGCCCAGGAGCTGCCAGTTCACCGAACAGCTTGTCCAAGTCGACCTTGTTCCCGGCGACCATGACCTCGTTCGCAGTCTTGCCTGATTCCGCGAAGGCTGCACCTTCGCCTGAGTAGTAACGCTTTTCCAGTTCGACGAAGGCACCGATGAAGTCGTCCTCATCGAAGCTGCCGTGGTAGATGGCCCGCCCCTCTTCGTCGACCTCCACCAGCATCAGGCCGTGTGATTCGTTCCCTGCGTCGTCGGACCAGATGTGCTTAGCCAGGTGAAGCCGGTCGCCGCGCACGGCCAGGGTCTGCATCTGGAAGCCGTTGTACTGGTCGCACAGTCGGCTGATCGCGGCTCGGACTCCTGCCGCTCCGATGATCGGGTCACCGCCGAGGCGGCGACGGTCTTCGTACACCACTTGATCGGAGTAGGCCGCAACCGCAGCGTCTATGTCGCGTGTCTGTGCGGCCCTGATTACGTCGAATCCCACCTCGCTGGCGCGATTGTTCAGCGTCAAACGGCTTGTGAACGTGCGCATCCGCTCGACGGCATAGGCGAAAGCCGCGTCCTCGTCATCGGCGTCGAACTCGCACAGCGAGGTGAACAGGCCGCCTCGAATCTCTCCGGCGTAGAGCCTGGACCATCTGTATGTTTCACCGTTGTCTCCGACGGCTTCGCGCTCGTGGCGGGCCACGACCCAATTTGGGGACAGCCAGCAGTAGGCCGGGCTCCACACCCGATATGAAGTCACCATGGCCCCGAGCGCCTCGACGCTGCGACGAAGTTCTGCGGCGGTGCGGGTGGGAAAGACCGAGCGAGAGCGGTTCTCGATCTGAAGACCAGGACGTAGGAAGACGCTGAAGGCGCCGTCCAGATCGCCACGATTTTCGGCAAGGACCATTTCGACGACTGTTGTTTTTTCAGCCGCGTATGACGCGCCCTCGCCGGCGTAGTACCGGTGCTCAAGCGCTGCGTATGCGGCTCCGAAGTCGCCCTCGTCGAAGCGGTCCTGAAAGACGATCAGCCCGTCGCTGGCCTCCGTCAGGGCCAAGCCGATCGACTGGTTTCCGGCATTGTCCGACCATCGGTAGCGCAGCAGATGCAGCCGCTCGCCGCGGACGGCGAGGATGTCTATCTCGAACTTGCTGTACAGCTGGGCAATTTTTTCCCATGCTGCACGCGCGCTGGCGCGGTTGGTAATCGGACCACCACCGAGGCGCCGATGGTCGGCGTGCACGTAGTGCTCGGCGTAAGCGTCAGCGATGGTGTCAAAGTCGCCGGCTTGTAATGCGACGAGCATCCTGTGCGCGACGTCCGATGAGGCATTTCTGATTGCCAGCCGGGAATGCGTGGGCGCGACGACGGACTCGGCATAGGCGAACGCTGAATCCTCATCGTCGAACTCCCGCACCGCCAGCACCAGACCGTCCCGGCACTCGCATACGTGGATTAAGTTCCAGTTGTACTTCTGACCGTCTGGACCGACCGCCGCGATCTCGCCTAGGCCGACAGCACAATTCGGCGACAACCACTGCACCGCGGGCACCCAGTGCCGCTGGGACGATACTTGGCGTCCCCGCTCTTGCCACCATCGGAACATGTCATCGACGGTGCGCTCCGGTTCCTTGAGCGCCGAGGGCGTTGCGTACCAGCGGAAGTCGGGGTGGGAGACGCGGCGTACGCCCTCGAGGTCGCCGTTGCTGATGGCGGTCACCCAGTCGACGGCTGCACGACCGCCTGCTGCGTACGGCGCTCCCTCGTCATCGAAGTAGCGAGTCTCCATCTCGCGGTATGCGCTCCAGAAATCCTCTTCCACGAAGTACAGCAGATGAACGATCGTTCCATCCCCGCCGAGTTCGGTCACGTGCAGATTGGTTGCCTCGTTTCCGGACTCGTCCGACCATCGACTCCACGCGAGGCAAAGGCGCTCGCCACGGACAGCAAGAATGCGGGTCTTGAAGTGCTTGTACTGCCCCAACAGTTCGGGGACGACCTCGTTCAAGTAATCGACACCTTCTCGCAGAGCGCCGGCCAGCGGGCGCCTGTCCTCATAGACGACTGCAGCCGAAAACAGACGGGCGACTGCGCCGGGATCGTCAGCCCGCATCGCGGCAAATGCCTGGTCTAGTGCCCGGCTGGCCGCATTCGCCGCTACCAGCCGGCTGTTTCGCTGCTTGACAAGCGATTGCGCGTACGCGAAGGCGACGTCCTCGTCCTCGGGCTCGAAGCCATCGACCGATTCGAACAGCCCGTCGCGGAAGGAGGCGACGAAGATTCCCGACCAAGAATAGTCAGCGCCGTCGCCGATGGTTCCGCGAGCCTCACCCATGGAGACCGCAACATCCCGCGTCAGCCAAGTGATCGCCGACGTCCAATTCCAAAGGGAGTCGACCTGTTCCGCACGGTCGCGCCACCAAGAGACGACCTCATCGATTGTACGCACCGGGGCGGCCAACGCCCGAGTTGGCGATGACCATCGGAACTCGGGCCGACACAACTGACGGGCCGCCTCGACATCCAAGTGATCCATTGCAGCCACGAACGCCGACTGCGTGCGGCCGTGGGCCACGTATGCCGCGCCCTCGCCGGCGTAGTAGCGGGCATCCAATTCGCCGTACGCGGAGGCGAAGTCCTCGGCGTCGAAGTACAACAGATGCCTGAGTCGGCCATCCTCGTCGAGTTCGCCCACGTGAAGATTGGCTGCCGTGTTGCCGCTGTCGTCCCACCAGCGGCTCTGGGTGAGGCAGAGCCGCTCACCACGGACAGCCAGAGTCTGGCCGTCGAAGTGGTTGTACTGCGTCAACAGCGCGGGCACGCTCTCACGCAGGTAGTCGATGCCCACCAACAGCCCGCCCGCTAATGCCCGCCTTTCCTCGTAAGTGATGTTGGCTGAGAATTCCTGCAGCGCTGCATCAACGTCTTCGGCTCGAAACGCCTGGAGCAATCGGTCTGCTACCCGGCTGGCGGCATTGGCCACCATCAGCCGCTGCTGCTTCTGGTCAACAAGTGATTCCGCATAGGCGAACGCAGCATCGTCGTCATCGAACTCGCGTACCGATCTGACCAGACCGCCGGCAAACGTGCCGACGTAGACTCCCGCCCAAGTGTATTCGGCACCGTCCATGCTGGTTCCCCGGGCATCGCCGTTGCCGACCCATACCTCGGGCGAGAGCCACTTGATTGCTGAGTTCCAGTTTTGCACCGAACCGGTCTGTTCGGTGCGTTCTCGCCACCACTCGATGAGCTCATCTACCGAACGCTCGGGGGCTGTCAGTGTCGAGGGTATTGACAGCCAACGGAATTCGGGCCGGCACAGCTGACGGATGCCCGCCGAGTCCAGGTGGTTCATTGCTTCGACGAATGCCGACTGGGTGCGTCCGTTCTCCGCGTAGGCCGCGCCCTCTCCGGCGTAGTACCACGCCTCCATCTCTCGGTAAGCGTCTTCGAAGTCGTGGCCGTCGCAGTAGAGATACCTGGCGATGAGGCCGTCCTCGCCGAGTTCGATCATGTGGAGGTTGCTTGACTCGTTTCCGGTGTCATCCGACCAACGGCTCCAAGCGAGGCAAATCCGATCGCCACGAACGGCCAGTGCGCCACCCGTGAAGTGGTCGTACTGCGCCAGCAAGGCGACAACGCTCTCGCTCAAGTAGTCGATGCCGGTGATCAGCGCACCGGCGAGGGGGCGCCGGTCCTCGTAGACGATCCGCGGGGAGAACACCGCGTTTATGGCGTCGGAGTCATTGGCCCGCAAGCCCTTGATCGCCCGGTCGATTACCCGGCTGGCAGCATTGTCCACTGCCAGTCGACTTGTCTTCGGCGCGACAAGCGATTCGGCGTAGACGAATGCGGCATCCTCGTCATCGACGTTGAACTCCCGCACCGATAGGGCCAGGCCGTCGCGATACTCGATGGCGTAGATCCGGCTCCAGTCGTACTCCTCCCCGTCGGAGCCAACTCCTTGGATCTCGGTGAGCGTGACGAAGCAGTCAGGCGACATCCAGTGAATGGTCGCCGCCCACATCGGCATGGCCGACAGCTGGCTCTTCCGTTCCCCGAGCCACTCGAAGAAGTCGTCGACCGAACGCTCCTCGGGCTTGATCGCGGACGGCGAAGCCAGCCACCGGAAGTGCGGCCAGGAGATTCGACGCGCTGCCTCCACGTCGCACCGCCACATAGCTTCCACCCAGGCGCTCGCCGCCCGGCCGATCTCCGCGCACTCCGCACCTTCGCCCGCGTAGTAGCGCGCCTCCATCTCGCGATAGGCGCCCGCGAAGTCGTCACCGTCGAAACGGCCGTAGTATCCGATCAGAGCGCCGGCGTCGAGCTCGAAAACGGTGTAAGTCACGGACTCGTTTCCGGCGTCGTCCCACATCCGGGCGCGCATCAACGCCACCGTGTCCCCCCGCACTGCGACGAATTGCCACTCGGCGTTCGGATAGTCGGCGATGGCCCGCTCCGCTGCCTTGAGCCACCACCCCGCGCCGGCAAGGGGGCCACCTCGGATTGATCGGCGGTCGTCATAGACGGTGTGGTCGGAGAAGACCGCCCCAACGGCCTCGACGTCATGCGCCCGAAATGCCAGCCAGCCCGCTTCGGCGACCTCGCTAGCACGGTTGCGCACCACCAGCCGCGAATGCTTGGTGACCCGTTCGGGGGCGGATGTCGGAGCCGCAGTCACCGCCTGCGCCGTGCGGCCCACCATGAACACGGCGTCCTTGGCCGCGTACAGCGATTCGGCGTCGCTGCGAGCACGAGCTGCCCCCGACGCGTCACCGGCCGCATCGAGCACCCGGCTCAGGGCAAGGCACGCGTCCGCATGATCGAGGACCAAGTCGGTGTCAGCGGCGACCGCGACCGCCTCACGGGCCTTGGCGACGGCCGCCTCGTGCTGGTCCTGGGCGGACAGGATCTCAGCGCGGACCGCACGCCAGCCGATGGCGGTCTTCAGGTTGTGCCCGGCGATCCGCTCACTCTCGGCGGCATACCGGTCGGCCTCCTCCACGCGTCCCTGGGCCAGAACGGATCTCGCCAGCAGCGCCGCCGCCTGACCCGCGTCGGCGCCGACGCCCAGGGCGTCGAGCCCCTCGAGTGCGGTGCGGAAGTGCGGTTCGGCGGCCACCGGGTCGCCCACCATCAACTCGATGATGCCGGCGTACAACTCGGTCTCCATCAGACCGTGCCGCAGACCGAGTTCGGCCACCACCTGGCGGGCGTCGGCCAGCATCGTGCGCGCCTTGTCCGGGCGTCCGCGTAGTAGTTCCAGCACGGCCAGGCAGCGCAGCGATGTCGCCTCAAGTGAGGGTGCTGCGGTCGTCATCCGTTGCATCCGAACGACATCCAGGCATCGTCCACCCGCCTTGGGCGCCGGGCTCGGCCCCCACAGCGCGGCGTTCGGGGCGGCGCCCAGCGCCGCGGTGATCTGGCGGTGGTCCCCGCCGCGGCGTGCCGCGATCAGGGCCTCGAACAGGTCGATCTCGGCATCGCCCACCCGGCCCAGCCGGGCCCGTGCGTTGGCCCGTACTCGGTGCGCCTTGGCCAGCCCGGCGGCGTCCCCGCGTTGCGCGAACTCGTCGATGGCCTCCTGTAGCCGCTCGTCGGCCTCCGGCAGCCGGCTCGGATCGGTGTAGACGATCAGCTGGCACCGATAGCAGATGGCCCACGGCGCCAGGGCTTCTCCCGCGATGCGCTCCAGGTCGTCGACCAGTGGCGAACCCGCGGCCACATCGCCCGCGGACAGGAATGCCTCGCAGCCCACCAACAGCAGCTCGGCATGCAGCGCGGTATCGGCGACGGCCAGCCCGGCGCCGCGTGCGGCCTGGGTGCCGGCGGATACCAGTTCGTCGCGGTCGAGCGCGCGGCGCGCCGACGACAGGTAGCTTCGGGCCGACCGCAGGGCGAGTTCTGCTCCGTGCGCGTCACGCAGCCCGAGATCCGCTCGATAGCCCTGCGCCGCTTCCAGATTGCGGGCGACCACCTCGTCTGACTCGAACGCCAGGTTCGTGCCGCCGGCCTCCACCCAGTTCGCCAACCGCTCGTGCAAGTCGGCCCGCTCGGACTTCAACAGCCTGCGATAGGCGACGTCGCGGATGAGGACGTGGTGAAACCGCCAGACCGCCTCATCACCGGCGTAGGTGCCGCTGGGCTGCGCGAGATCGAGCCGGCGTAGCCGGTTGAGCGCCGAGGTGATCTCAGTACTCCGGAGGCCTGACAGTTCGGTTACACCACTGCCGGTGAAATCGGTGCCGATCACCGATGCCACCTCCAGCACCCGCCGATCCGCAGGCTTGAGTCGTTCAAGGCGCGATGCCAGCAGGGCATGAATGGTTGGTGGCACGTCGATGTCGTCGGCGTCCACGGTCAGCCGCCAGCCGTCAGGCTTGGCGGCCAGCACTCCGTCGTGCACCAGCATGCCGACGAGTTCCCGCACGAACAGTGGGTTGCCGCCGGTCGAGGTGGGCAGCCGACGCAACAGTTCCTCCGGCAGCCGATCGCTGCCGAGCACCCGTCCGGCCAACTCCGCCGTCGCGTCGGCCTCCAGACCGCGCAGCCGGACCGCCTCGGTGACCCAACCACCGACGGTGACCAGATCTGGCCGGGTCTCGCGAAGCTCAGGGCGGGCCAGCGCGAGCATCAGCACGGGAACACCACGTACCCACTCCGCCAAGTGCTCGATGAAGTCCAGCAGAAGGCTGTCCGCCCACTGGATGTCGTCGAGCACCACGACCACCGGATTGCCGGACGCGAGCACCTCGACGAACCGGCGTAACGCCCAGAAGGTCTCCTCGACCGAGCCGGGAACACCGGCCGTCATACCGGTCAGGTCGCGCAGCATGCGGTCCCGCTCGGCAGTCCCGGCCGGAATCTCAGACTCCAGGTCTAGCGGCCGCAATACCTCCACCACGGGCGCCAGCGCGGGGCTGCCCTCCACCGCGCAGCGCACCTCGATCACCTGTGCGCCGGGCAGTGATCCGGCGAACTCCGCGGCCAGCCGGGTCTTGCCGACACCCGGATCGCCGGTGACCGTGACCAGGCGCGCGGCCCGTGCCGTTACGGCGTTGTCGAAAACCCTTCGCAGTCGCTGCAATTCATCGCCCCGGCCGACGAAGCTAATGGTCTCAGCGGCGTCGGTCCGGTGACCGAGCCATCGGTACACCGAGACCGGCGCCTGCCGGCCTTTCACCCGCACAGCACCGAGCGGTTCGTAGCGGTGCTGCCCACGCGTTGAGCGCCAGGTCTCCTCGCCGACCACGACCTGCCCGTGCGGGCACTCGGATTCGAGTCGCGCGCCGACGTTCAATGCGTCACCGACCAGGTCGGCATCGTCGGCACCGACCACCACCTCGCCGGTATTGACGGCGACCCGCAGCGCCAACTCCACCCCGTGGGCCTCGGCCACCTGTAGGGCCAGCCCGACGAAGTGCTCCTGCAACTCGATGGCGGCGTCGACAGCGCGGCCGGCATCGTCGGCCCCGATCTCGGGCACGCCCCAGACGGCCATGAATCCGTCACCGATGTATTTGGTGAGCCCGACGCGATGCCGCTCGACCGTGGAGCGCAGTAGCTCGTGGTACCGGCCGATCACCTCGCGGGCGGTCTCGGCGTCGACGATCTCCTCGAACGCCGTCGACCCGGCCAGGTCGGCGAACATGACCGTCACCGTCTTGCGGGTCGGCCCCTCGGCGGCGGGCTGCAATTCGGCGTCCAGTGACGCGCCGCAACTCTTGCAGAACCGCGCGGTCGCACTGACGGTGACACCGCACGCTCCGCAGGTCCGTTCCAGCGCGCTGCCGCAGCCCTCGCAAAAGCGGGCGTCGTCTTCGTTCGCTGTGCCACAGGCGGTGCAGTCGCGGGTCGACATGGCTCAGTCCGGCCTCAGCGCCAGGGCGTCGTTGTCCTCGATAGCCGCGGCGGCGCCGTCGGTCATCGTGTGAAGCAGATCAAGATGGCGATCGTTCACGACTTCGATGCGTCCGGCAACCAGCAAGGGATAAATGAAGCACAGTGCTGTGGTGAGCCGGTAGTCGCGCTGCAGTTCCCCTGCGGGGTAATCGATTCCGCGCTCGGCGAGTCTACTGGTGTAGCGCTCGATCAGCGCGGTCTCGCAGGCCCGCCGGGTCTCGGTGGTCAAGCTCTGGCTGACGAAGTAAGCCAAATCGTAGGCACCCCTGCCGAGCTGGGTGACCTGCCAGTCCAGGGCCGTCACCGGCGGGTCGCCGGGGCCGGTCCCGAAGAACAACTGGTCGAGCCGCAGATCCCCGTGGATGAACGTGCATGGTGGGCGGGAGATCTGCTCGAGATACCACGGGATCAGCGACGGCAGGCGTTGCCCGAAGTCCCGTAACTGGGGTGACAGGTCGGCACCGACGAGTTCGGAGAAGCGCGGCCACGCCGCCTTCGCGTTGGCGGCGAGCACGGCGGGGAACGGAGGAGTGGCGTAAGGCCTCAACCATGGCAGGGCGTTGAGTCGGTCGTTCTCCCACCAGTGCGCGTGCTGGCGGGCGATGGCGTCGACCACCGTTTCGGCGTCGCCCGGGGTGCAACCGATGGTCTGGTCGGCTACGCGAAGCCGCTGAAGATCTTCGAGCACCAAAACGAAATCGTGTGTGGTCTCGTCGATCGCGGCGAAGTACGGATGAGCCGGCGGCAGCGGATTGGCCATACCGATCTCTTGGTAGAAGCGAACTTCCTTCAGGTACAGCTCTAGGTCCTCGCCCAGCGCGGTGCGGGCTTGCTCATCCAGGGTGGGAAATTTGACCACCACGGTCGCGGGAACGCCCCTGCCCTCGAGATGGGCGCGAAAGATACGGCCGAGGAGCCCGACCCCGACCCCGATCTGCTCCAGCCGCAAGCTGCGGACTTCAGCGCCGAGGACTTCGCCAAGCCATTCGGGCGTGACGAATTGCGGATCGACCGGAAACCACCCCATGCGTCCCGCCCTCCGCTGGCGATGCCCGGAATTTTACGGTTGTGGAGGCAAAAAACCGACGTTTCGGCCAGTTGTCGACGCCGAAACGTCGTTCCAATTCGACGAGTGTGAAACCACTGCGAAAAATCGGCCGAAAAGTCGCCGAGGATTCACACTCGGCGACGGCGCAAGCCTACGAGGCAACCACCCAGATCGCCTGGGCGGCAGGGCTTCCTAACTCCACCGTGCTGTGTTCCCCGTCGGCCGACTGCACCGACACCGAGATCATCCCGGCGAAGTCGCGCCGCGCCAGCACCTGAAGCTTCGAATCCAGGCTGATGCCCACCGCGTCGAAGTAGCGCAGCATCTCCGGATCGGCGTCGGAGATCCGCGCGACGGTCCCGTGGTCACCGTCGGCACAGGCCGACAGTTGCCGGGCCGGGGGAGTCGGCACCTGCCCGTCGGCGGCCGGGATCGGATCGCCGTGCGGGTCGCGGGTGGGATGGCCCAACTTCGCGTCGATCCGGTCGAGCATCAGATCGCTGACGGCGTGCTCCAGGATCTCGGCCTCGTCGTGCACCTCGTCCCAGCCGTAGCCGAGCTCGCTCACCAGGAAGGTCTCCAGCAGCCGGTGCCGGCGCACCACCGCCAGCGCTGCATGCC
>CAZHUU010000062.1:0-27672 GCA_964535335.1 uncultured Mycobacterium sp. | reverse complement strand
TGTTGAACGGCTGCGCGCCGCACCCTTCCAGCTTTTTTGACCGACCGAGAATAGGAAAACCCCATGGCACGCGTGAAGCGGGCAGTCAACGCCCAGAAGAAGCGCCGCACCATCCTGAAGGCTTCCAAGGGCTACCGCGGTCAGCGGTCGCGGCTCTACCGCAAAGCCAAAGAGCAGCAACTGCATTCGCTGACCTACGCCTACCGGGACCGCCGGGCGCGCAAGGGTGAGTTCCGCAAGCTGTGGATCTCCCGGATCAACGCCGCGGCCCGCGCCAACGGCGTCACCTACAACCGCCTGATCCAGGGCCTCAAGGCCGCCGGTGTGGAGGTCGACCGCAAGAACCTCGCCGAGATCGCCGTGAGCGACCCGGCCGCGTTCACCGCGCTGGTCGAGGTGGCCAAGGCCGCGCTGCCGGAGGACGTGAACGCTCCGGCCGGCTCCGGCGAAGCCGCCTGACATGTGACAGCGGTACTCACTGAACGATCCGCCCGGGTGGTGGCTGCGGTTAAGTTGCAGCGCCACACCGGGCGGCGTCGTTCTGGCCGGTTCCTCGCCGAGGGCCCGAATCTGGTGACGGCCGCGGCTGAGCGCGGATTGGTCGACGAGGTGTTCGCGACCGAGGAGGCGCTGGAGCGGCACGGCACGCTGATCGCCGGGCTACCCGTCTACCCGGTGACCGAACGCGCCGCCAAGGCCCTGTCCGAAACGGTGACTCCGTCCGGCCTGGTCGCGGTGTGCCGACTGCCGGCGATCGGCCTCGACGAGGCGCTGGGCCACCAACCGGCCCTGGTGGTCGTCGCCGTCGACCTCTCCGAGCCCGGGAACGCCGGCACGCTGATCAGGCTCGCCGACGCTATGGGCGCGGCCGCCGTGGTCTTCGCCGGGCACAGCGTCGACCCCTACAACGGCAAATGCCTGCGGTCGTCCGCGGGCAGCATCTTCGCGCTGCCGGTCGTCGTGGAACCGGACACCGGCTCGGTGCTCGCCCGGCTGCGCTCGACCGGTCTGCAGCTGCTCGCGACGACCCTCGACGGTGAGCTCAGCCTCGACGACACCGCGACGCTGCTGACGGCGCCGACCGCGTGGCTCTTCGGTGGGGAAGCGCACGGACTGTCCGCGGAGGTGGCCGAGTCGGCCGACCATCGCATCAGCATCCCGATGTCCGGCGGCGCCGAAAGCCTCAATGTGGCTGCCGCGGCGGCGATCTGCCTCTACCAGAGCGCCCGCGCGAAGCGGGGTCCGGGCCGCCGGGCCGCGCCGGACCACTAGGGCTGTTGCCCACCTTTGAGCGACTCGATCACGTCCTCTCGGCGCTTCCGCCGCAATAGTCGCTCAGAGCCGGGCACATCACCTATGCCCGGAGTCCCATCAGGCGGCGGAACGCCTCCGGGCGGGCCGCAATCCGGCGAGTGAGAACGTGGTGTGCACCAGGGACCCGGCGCGGGCGACGAGGCCCCGGTGCCGGGGCACATAGTGCATCGGCAGCCCGCGCCGATCCCTCGGCGGCGCCATGAAGCCGGGGGCCTCGACCAGGGGCGCGTCGGCCGGAATCCGTCCCGAGGCCCGCCGGTAGGCCGACAATGCCCGCGGGTGCAGCCGGATCTCATCGGGAACCGCCCAGAACGCCGCCTGTACCGCCTTGCCGAACAGCCGGAGCAGCACCTCGTCGCCCGGGGTCCAGCGCATCCCGGCCCGCTCCCGGACCACCGGGTCGAACAACCCGGCCGCGATCCAGCGCTGGCCGGCCACCATCGGCTTGAACAGCTGATCCCACACCGGTGTCGGCATCATGACGAACTTCGGCTTGGGGATCCGGATGTCGAAGATGTCCAGGGTGGCGCGGTTGATCTCGAGATCCTCCCGGCACACCCGGTCCCAGTACTCGCAGAACGCCTCCCAGCTCCCAGGCACCGGCCGCATGCTCATGCCGTACATCCGGTACCACTGCACGTGCTCGTCGAAGAGCTGCCGCTTCTCGGCTTCGGTCAGCCCGCCGCAGAAGTACTCGGCCACCTTGAGAATCAGCATGAAGAACGTGGCGTGCGCCCAGTAGAAGGTCTCCGGATCCAGTGCGTGGTACCGCCTGCCCGCCGCGTCGACGCCCTTGATCGAGGTGTGGAACCCCTTGATCTGCTCACCGGTCTGGCGGGCGCGCTCGCCGTCGTAGACGACGCCCATGATGGGGTAGACCGACCGCGCCACCCGCTGTAACGGCTCGCGCAGCAGGATGGAATGGTCTTCGACGCCGGCGCCGAGCTGCGGATACATGTTCTGCAGCGACCCGATCCACACCCCGAGCATCCCGGTGCGCAGGTCCCCGAAGTATTTCCAGGTGAGCGAGTCCGGTCCGAGCGGAACCGGCTGGGCGGATTTCGCGGTCCTCGTCGACCTCATCATCACCTCGGCTCATTGCGGTGCTGACTCCGCACGTTAGTAGTGACAATGGGCGTTGTCTACGACAGCGATGAAGCTGTGACCACACCTTCGACGTAGCGCAATGTTGGTCACCGACGGTCGCCAGCGGTTGTTGCTGAGGCGCGGGATCGCGCCCCGAAGGGCCGTGAGTTTGACCACAGCCGCGATTCCGTGGGCCACCACCGAGCGGGCTCGTAATGCGCCGCCACGCCCGAATCTGGCGCCCGTCACCGCCGATCGGGTCGGGCCGGCGAACCGGTACCGCGGCGCGTTGAGCAGGGGAATCGGGGCGTTCGGAGCGGTAGGGCCCCAGCCCGCAGGCCGGACTCGAGCCCGGGCCCGATGGGCGTCCCGGCGGCTGCGGCCGAGTTGCCAGGCGCACGACTTGGTGAAGTTTGCCAGCGGCAAGACGGTCCGATGCTTTCGAACGGCACCGGGGACAAGGCATAGTAGGAGGGCAATGCTCCTCACCATGTTGTCGCGGCTGGGCCGCGTCAGGGTCACGCTGGGCTATTCCGCGCTTCTTCTCGCGGTGGCCACGGCGCTGCTCATGCTGGGCCCACACGTCCAGGAGCAGGTGGTCCGCTACACGAGCACGAACCTGCGGAACCTGGGTGACGGCCGCATCGGCACGTTGATCGGCAGCGCCTTCGTCACCGAGTCGGGCCGGATCTACATCTGGCTGCCCGGACTGGTCGCACTGCTGGGGCTGGGCGAACTGCTGTGGCACAGCCGCCGACTGGTGGTGGCCTTCGTGATCGGACATATCGGGGCGACGCTGCTGGTGGCCGCCGGTCTTGCCGTCGCGGTGGGTGTCGGGCTGATGTCGATGTCGGTCATCGACGTCACCGACGTCGGGATGAGCTACGGCGCGGTTGCGGTGCTGGGCACGCTGACGGCGGCGATACCCGACCGCTGGCGCGCCGCCTGGATCGGGTGGTGGCTGGCGGTGGCGGTCGGCTCGGCTGCGGCCAGCGCCGGCGACTTCACCAGTGTGGGACACGGCGTCGCGCTGGTCCTGGGCATGTTGGTCGGCACGCGATTCGGCCATCCCGCGCACTGGACCAAGCCTCGCTACGCGCTGCTGGCGGTGGCCGCCTCGTTCGGCTACATGATCATGGCCTACACCGAGATCGCGCTGATGGTGACGGCGCCGCTCGGCCTCATCGGCGCGCTCGGCGCGCACTTCTTCGCCACCCGGCGGCGCGAGCGCGCCAACGCCGCGCTGCCTCAGCCGCAGCCGGCCTGCTGAGCGCGGCTCAGCGAAACTCGTCGGCGCTGGCCTCGATCCAGTCCGAGCACCACGACTCCGGCGGCGGATCGTCCAGCAGTTCACCCGGCATCAGCCACTCGTACAGCTCGGCGTAGGTCCGGGTGCGCTGACCCTCGATGCGGCGGTTGAGCATCGACGGCTGCAGCTCGTGGAAACCGTTGAGGCCCATCGACGCCACGATCTGGGCGGCGCTGGCGATCGTGCCGCGCTGGTAGTTGTAAACCCGCTCGATCTTGTCGGGCACGTACAGGGCGCGCGCCAGCCCCCGGTTCTGGGTGGCGACCCCGGTGGGGCAGCGGTTCGTGTGGCATTTCATCGCCTGAATACACCCGACGGCGAACATCATCGCCCGGGCGGCCAGGGTGAAGTCCGCGCCCTGACAGATCCGGCTGACGATGTCGACGCCGGTGGCCACCTTGCCGGATGCGCCGATTTTGATGTGGCTGCGCAGGCCGACGCCGACCAGACAGTTGTGCACCAGCATCAGCCCCTCGGTGAGCGGCATGCCGACGTGATCCTCGAACTCCAGCGGCGCGGCCCCGGTGCCGCCCTCGGCGCCGTCGACGATCACGAAGTCCGGGGTGATCCCGGTCTCCAGCATCGCCTTGCAGATCGACAGGAACTCGGTGCGGGCCCCGACGCACAGCTTGAACCCGACCGGTTTGCCGCCGGACAGGCTGCGCAGGGTGGCGATGAAGTGCATGAGCTCCAGCGGGGTGTGGAACGCGGTGTGCGCCGGCGGCGACACGACCGTCTCGCCCTGGGGGACCCCGCGGGTGGCGGCGATCTCGGCGCTGACCTTGGGTCCCGGCAGCACGCCGCCGAGGCCGGGCTTGGCGCCCTGTGACAGCTTGATCGAGATGGCCTTGACCGACGGCAGCGCGGCCTTCTCCTCGAACTTGGCGGCGTCGAAGTGGCCGTCGGGGGTCCGGCAGCCGAAGTAGCCCGAGCCGATCTCCCAGATCAGGTCGCCGCCGTGCTTGAGGTGGTAGGGGCTGATCGCGCCCTCACCGGTGTCGTGGGCGAATCCACCCCGGGCAGCGCCGCCGTTGAGCGCTTCGATGGCGTTGGCGGACAGGGCGCCGAAGCTCATGGCCGAGACGTTGAGCAGGGCGATGTCGTAGGGCTGCGCGCAGTCCGGACCGCCGAGGCGCACGGTGGGCGTCATATCGGTGGCCGCATGTGCCCGCAGCGAATGCCGCAGAAACTCGTAGCCCAGCGCGTTGACGTCCCGCTCGGTGCCGAACGGACCCTCGCCCTTCAAGCCCTTGGACCGTTCGTAGACCATGTCGCGGGTGTCCCGGTCGTACGGCGCGGCCTCGGTGTTCGACTCGATGAAGTACTGCCTGATCTCGGGCCGGATCAGCTCCGCCAGGAACCGGGCGTGCCCGAGGATCGGGTAGGCCCGCAGGATGGTGTGGCTGGTCTGCACCAGATCTGCGGTGCCCACCAGGGCCAGTGCGGCGACGATCGCCGCGAGCACCCACCACGCCCCGTGCATGACGACCGCGAGGACGCCGCACCCGACGGCGGCCAGCCACACCAGTGAAACGATCAGAACTCTTGCCATGTGCCATCCCCGACATCACGTCCAGCGCGGCCAATTGCCCGCGAGGCGTCATTCTGGCATCACCTATGATCGGCACTTGCGTCACACCGGTGTGGCGATCAATTCCGGTCAGTTAAGGAGAGTCGCACCGCGTGGGTGACCAAGCCGAGGATCAGCTGTCGCAGGGGGCGCTGAGTAGCGCGGTGAGCGCGGCCCGGCACGCCTTCGACGTGGCCACCGACCTCGATGCGCTGGCCGTCGCGAAGACCGAATACCTCGGCGACCGCTCCCCGCTGGCACTGGCCCGCCAGGCACTGGCGACCCTGCCCAAGGCCGACCGGGCCGACGCCGGCAAGCGCGTGAACGTGGCCCGCACCGAGGCTCAGAGCGCGTTCGACGGGCGCCTGGTCGCGCTGCGCGCCGAACGGGACGCGGCGGTACTGGTCGCCGAGGCGATCGACGTCACGCTGCCCTCGACGCGCCGGCCGATCGGCGCCCGCCACCCGATCACCATCCTCGCCGAGCACATCGCCGACACCTTCGTGGCGATGGGGTGGGAGCTGGCCGAGGGCCCCGAGGTGGAGACCGAACAGTTCAACTTCGACGCGCTGAATTTTCCGCCCGATCACCCGGCGCGCAGCGAGTCCGACACCTTCCACATCGCCCCGGAGGGATCCCGCCAGCTGCTGCGCACCCACACCTCCCCGGTGCAGGTGCGCACCCTGCTGGACCGGGAGTTGCCGGTCTACATCGTCTCGATCGGGCGCACCTTCCGCACCGACGAACTCGACTCCACCCACACCCCGGTCTTCCACCAGGTGGAGGGCTTGGCCGTCGACCGCGGTCTGACCATGGCCAACCTGCGCGGCACGCTCGACGCGTTCGCCCGCTCGGAGTTCGGCGCCACCTCCCGCACCCGGATGCGCCCGCACTTCTTCCCCTTCACCGAACCGTCGGCGGAGGTCGACGTCTGGTTTCCCAGCAAGAAGGGCGGCGCCGGCTGGGTCGAATGGGGCGGCTGCGGCATGGTCAACCCCAACGTGTTGCGCGCCGCCGGAATCGACCCGGAGGTGTACTCCGGCTTCGCCTTCGGTATGGGCCTGGAACGCACCCTGCAGTTCCGCAACGGCATTCCCGACATGCGCGACATGGTCGAGGGCGATGTCCGGTTCTCGCTGCCGTTCGGGGTCGGCGTCTGATGCGCCTTCCCTACAGCTGGCTTCGCGAGGTGGTTCAGGCCGGCGCCCCCGGCTGGGATGTCGACCCGGACGATCTCGAGCAGGCGCTCATCCGGGTCGGCCATGAGGTCGAGGACATCATCACACTCGGCGGGGTCACCGGGCCCCTGACGATCGGGCGGGTGAGCGCCATCGAGGATCTCACCGAATTCAAGAAGCCGATCCGGGCCTGCAAGGTCGACGTCGGCGCGACGGACCCGCAGGACATCGTCTGCGGCGCAACCAACTTCGCCGTCGGCGATCTGGTCGTGGTGGCGCTGCCCGGTACCACCCTGCCCGGTGATTTCCACATCGCCACCCGCACCACCTACGGCCGGGTATCCGACGGCATGATCTGCTCGGCGGCGGAATTGGGTTTGGGTGCCGACCATTCCGGCATCCTGGTGCTGCCGCCGGGCACCGCCGAACCCGGTGACGACGCGATCGCCGTCCTGGGCCTCGACGACGTGGTGTTCGACCTTGCGGTGACACCCGATCGGGGCTACTGCATGTCGGTGCGCGGCATCGCCCGCGAGATCGCCTGCGCCTACGACCTGGACTACGTCGACCCCGCCGATGTCCCGGCACTGCCCGTCGACGGGCCGGCGCTCGGCGTGACGATCCAACCTGGCACCGGTGTGAGCCGGTTTGCGCTGCGCCCGGTCACCGGCATCGATCCGAAGGCGTTGTCGCCGTGGTGGTTATGCCGGCGGCTGCTGCTCTGCGGCATCCGGCCCATCTCACCCGCGGTCGACGTGACGAACTACGTGATGCTCGAACTCGGCCACCCGATGCACGCCCACGACAGCAGCCGCATTCGCGGTGACTTCGCCGTTCGCTTCGCCCGCCCGGGCGAGACGGTGGTCACCCTCGACGACATCGAGCGCAAGCTCGACCCGGCCGACGTCCTGATCGTCGACGACAATGCCACCGCGGCGATCGGCGGCGTGATGGGCGCCGGCAGCACCGAGATCGACGGCGCGAGCACCGATGTGCTGCTGGAGGCCGCGGTGTGGGATCCAGCCGCGGTGTCGCGCACCGTGCGCCGGCTGCGTCTGGTCAGCGAGGCCGGCCGGCGCTACGAACGCTCCGTCGATCCGGCCATCTCGGTGGCCGCCCTGGACCGCTGCGCGCGACTGCTGGCCGATATCGCCGGCGGCGCCGCCGAACCCCGGTTGACGGACTGGCGTGGCGAGCCGCCACGTGACGACTGGTCGCCCGCCCCGGTGCGGATGCGCTTCGACCTGCCGGACCGGATGGCCGGTGTCGAGTACGAGCCCGGAACCGCGGTGAACCGGCTGACCCAGATCGGCGCCCGGGTGGACGAGGACGGCACCGACCCGGCGATTCTGGTCGTGACCCCGCCGAGTTGGCGGCCCGACCTGGTGCAGCCCGCCGACCTGGTGGAGGAGGTGCTGCGACTGGAGGGCCTCGACAAGATCCCGTCCGTCCTGCCCACCGCGCCCGCCGGCCGCGGGTTGACGCCGGCCCAGCGGCGGCGCCGTGCCGTCGGCAAGTCGCTGGGACTGTCCGGCTTCGTCGAGGTGCTGCCCACCCCGTTCCTGCCCGCCGGCGTGTTCGAGCAGTGGGGCCTAGCCCCTGAAGACTCGAGGCGATCCGTCGTTTCAGTGCTCAACCCGCTCGAGGCCGACCGTCCACACCTGGCGACCACCCTGCTGCCTGCGCTGCTGGAAGCGTTGTCGCGCAACGTCTCCCGCGGTTTCGGCGACGTCGCCCTGTTCTCCGTCGCCCAGGTCGTGCGCCCCACCGAGCACACCCGCGCGGTGGAGTTGATCCCGACGCACCGCCGGCCCACCGAAGAGGAGATCGCCGCCCTCGACGCGTCGCTGCCGCATCAGCCCGTGCACGTCGGGGCTGTCCTGACCGGCCTGCGCGACCCGCGGGGCCCGTGGGGGCCGGGACGTCCGGTCGATGCCGCCGACGCGTTCGAGGCGGTGCGGGTGATCGCCCGCGCGTGCGGCGTCGACGTCCGGCTGCGCGCGGCCCAGTACCTGCCGTGGCACCCGGGGCGGTGCGCCGAAGTGCTTGTCCACGGGCGGGTGGTCGGCCACGCCGGGCAGCTGCACCCGGCCGTGATCGAGCGGGCCGGTCTGCCCAAGGGGACCTGCGCGCTGGAACTGGACCTGGACGCCATCCCGGTCACCGATTCACTACCCGCCCCCCGGGTGTCGCCGTTCCCGGCGGTCTTCCAGGACCTCAGCCTGGTGGTGGCCGCCGATGTGGCGGCCCAGGCCGTGATCGACGCCGTCCGCGACGGCGCCGGCGAGCTGCTCGAGGACGTCGCGCTGTTCGACGTCTACACCGGCCCGCAGATCGGGGCGGACCGCAAGTCACTGACGCTGGCGCTGCGGTTCCGGGCCCAGGACCGCACCCTGACCGAGGACGAGGCCAGCGCCGCCCGCGATGCGGCCGCAGCGGCCGCCGCCGACCGGGTCGGCGCGGTGCTGCGGGCCTGATCCGCGGTCTGCGCCAGCAGACGCAAACGCCCCGCAATCGACGGCGTTTCGGGGACCTTCGCGTCTGCTCGGGGGGTGAGGCCGGAATGAATTTGCAACCAACTGCATAAACATGCAGAATCGGCGGATGACTTCGGTGGCAGTGGCCGGTGCCAGCGGATATGCCGGCGGTGAGATCCTGCGGCTGCTGCTCGGCCATCCGGCTTATGCCGACGGTCGGTTGACCATCGGCGCGTTGACCGCTGCCGCCAGCGCGGGCACCCATCTCGGCGAGCACCACCCGCACCTGCTGCCGCTGGCGCAGCGGGTCCTGGAGCCGACCGAGCCCGACGTGCTGGCCGGCCACGACGTGGTGTTCCTCGGACTGCCGCACGGCAACTCGGCCGCGCTGGCCGAAACCCTGGGCGACGACACCCTGATCGTGGACTGCGGTGCCGATTTCCGGCTCACCGATGCCGACGACTGGGTCCGGTTCTACGGCTCGCCGTATGCCGGTCACTGGCCGTACGGCCTGCCGGAACTGCCCGGCGCCCGCGACCGATTGCGCGCCACCCACCGTGTCGCGGTGCCCGGCTGCTATCCCACCGCGGCGCTGCTGGCCCTGCTCCCGGCCGTCGCCGAGGATCTCGTCGAGCCCGCCGTCACCGTGGTGGCCGTCAGCGGCACCTCCGGCGCCGGGCGGGCGGCCAAGGTCGACCTGCTGGGCTCGGAGGTCATCGGATCGGCACGGGCGTACAACATAGCCGGCGCGCACCGGCACACCCCCGAGATCGCCCAGGGCCTGCGCGCGGTGACCGACCGGCCCGTGACCGTGTCCTTCACCCCGGTGCTGATCCCGACCTCCCGGGGGATTCTGGCCACCTGCACCGCCCGCACCCGCGCCCCGCTGTCGCAGATCCGCGCCGCCTACGAGAAGGCCTACGACGCCGAGCCGTTCATCCACCTGCTGCCCGAGGGGCAACTGCCCCGCACCGGTGCGGTGATCGGCAGCAACGCCGCTCAACTCGCGGTCGCCGTCGACGCCGACGCCGGGGTGCTGGTCGCCGTCTGCGCCATCGACAACCTGGTGAAGGGGACGGCCGGGGCGGCGGTGCAGTCGATGAACCTGGCGCTGGGCTGGCCGGAGGACGAGGGGCTGTCGATCGTGGGGGTGGCGCCGTGATACTCAGGCTGCTGCGCACGCAGGGCGTCACCGCGCCGGCCGGCTTCCGCGCCGCCGGAATCCCCGCGGGCATCAAGAAATCCGGTGCCCCGGACCTGGCCCTGGTGTTCAACGAGGGGCCCGACTACGCCGCCGCCGGCGTCTTCACCCGCAATCAGGTCAAGGCCGCCCCGGTGTTGTGGAGCCAGCAGGTGCTGACCACGGGCCGACTCCGGGCGGTGCTGCTGAACTCCGGTGGCGCCAACGCCTGCACCGGACCGCTGGGCTTCCAGGACACCCACGCCAGCGCGGAGGCCGTCGCCGCGGCGCTGTCGGACTGGGGCACCGAGACCGACCCCATCGAGGTGGCGGTCTGCTCGACCGGCCTGATCGGGGACCGGCTGCCGATGGATCGGGTGCTCGCCGGGATCACCGAGATCGTGCACGAACTCGGCGGCGGTCTCACCGGCGGCGAGGAGGCCGCCCGGGCCATCATGACCACCGACACCGTGCCCAAACAGGTTGCGCTGCACCACGCGATCGCGCCCGCGGAGAACTGGACGGTGGGCGGCATGGCCAAGGGCGCCGGCATGCTGGCCCCGTCACTGGCCACCATGCTGGTCGTGCTCACCACCGACGCCGTCGCCGACTCCGCCGCCCTGGACACCGCGCTGCGGCGGGCCACCGCGCGGACCTTCGACCGCCTCGACGTCGACGGCAGCTGCTCCACCAACGACACCGTGCTGCTGCTGGCGTCGGGCGCCAGCGAGATCCGGCCCAGCCAGGACGATCTCGACAGCGCGGTGCTGGCCGTCTGCGACGACCTGTGCGCGCAACTACAGGCCGACGCGGAGGGCGTGACCAAACGGGTCACGATCACCGTCACTGGCGCGCCGAGCGAGGACGACGCCGTCACCGCCGCCCGCGTCATCGCGCGGGACAGCCTGGTCAAGACCGCGCTGTTCGGCTCCGATCCGAACTGGGGCCGAGTGCTCGCCGCCGTGGGGATGGTGCCGTTCACCCTCGACCCCGGCCGGATCACGGTGTCGTTCAACGGCTCACCGGTGTGTATCGACGGCGCCGGCGCAGCCGGGGCCCGCGACGTCGACCTGTCCGCTCCCGACATCGACGTCACCGTGGACCTGAACATCGGACCGGCCAGCGCCACCATCCGCACCACCGATCTCTCGCATGCCTACGTCGAAGAGAACTCGGCCTACAGCTCATGACCGCCCCCACCAACACCAAGGCCGCGGTGCTGGCCGAGGCGCTGCCATGGCTGAAAGCGCTGCACGGCAAGATCGTCGTGGTCAAGTACGGCGGCAACGCGATGACCGACGACACGCTGAAGGCCGCCTTCGCGGCCGACATGGTGTTCCTTCGCAATGTCGGCATCCATCCGGTCGTCGTCCACGGTGGCGGCCCACAGATCACTGCGATGCTCAAACGACTCGGCATCGCAGGCGAATTCAAAGGCGGCTTCCGGGTCACCACCCCCGAGGTGCTCGACGTCGCGCGGATGGTGCTGTTCGGTCAGGTCGGTCGGGAACTGGTCAACCTGATCAACGCGCACGGCCCCTACGCCGTCGGCATCACCGGTGAGGACGCGCAGTTGTTCACCGCCGTGCGCCGCGACGTGCTCGTCGACGGCGTGAGCACCGATATCGGACTGGTCGGCGACGTCGACCACGTCAACACCGATGCGGTGCGCGATCTCATTGCGGCAGGACGCATTCCGGTGGTTTCCACCATCGCCCCCGACGCCGAAGGGGTGGTGCACAACATCAACGCCGACACTGCGGCCGCGGCGCTCGCGGAGGCGCTGGGCGCCGAGAAGCTGTTGATGCTGACCGATGTCGAGGGCCTCTATACCCGCTGGCCCGACCGCGGCTCGCTGGTCAGCGAGATCGACACCGCCACCCTGATCCAACTGCTGCCCAACCTGGAGGCCGGCATGGTGCCCAAGATCGAAGCCTGTCTGCGCGCCGTCACCGCCGGGGTGCCCAGCGCCCATGTCGTCGACGGCCGGGTCGCGCACTGCGTGCTGGTCGAACTGTTCACCGACGAGGGCACCGGAACGAAGGTGACGAAACCATGAGTGCGACAGGCGAAGTCCTGCAGCGGTGGTCCGCGGTGATGATGAACAACTACGGCACCCCGCCGGTGGCCCTGGCCGGCGGCGAGGGCGCGGTGGTCACCGACGCCGACGGCAAGTCCTACCTCGACCTGCTCGGCGGCATCGCGGTCAACATCCTCGGGCACCGCCACCCGGCCATCATCGAGGCGGTCACCGCGCAGCTGAACACCCTCGGACACACCTCGAACCTCTACGCCACGGAGCCCGGGATCGCACTGGCCGAGGCGCTCGTCGATCGGCTCGGCGCCGACGCGCGGGTGTTCTTCTGCAACTCCGGCACCGAGGCCAACGAGGTCGCCTTCAAGCTCAGCCGGCTCACCGGGCGGACCAAGCTCGTCGCAGCCCAGAATGCCTTCCACGGCCGCACGATGGGTTCGCTGGCGCTCACCGGCCAGCCCACCAAGCAGGCGCCGTTCGAGCCGCTGCCCGGCTATGTCACCCACGTGCCCTACGGGAATATCGACGCGCTCGAGCAGGCCGTTGATGGCGACACCGCCGCGGTGTTCCTCGAGCCGATCATGGGGGAGGGTGGTGTCGTCGTGCCGCCCGCCGGCTACCTGGCCGCCGCCCGGGAGATCACCGCACGACATGGCGCGCTGCTGGTGCTCGACGAGGTGCAGACCGGTGTCGGGCGCACCGGCACGTTCTTCGCCCACCAGCACGACGGCATCACCCCCGACATCGTGACGCTGGCCAAGGGTCTCGGCGGCGGCCTGCCGATCGGGGCGTGCCTGGCCATCGGACCGGCCGCCGACCTGATGGCGCCGGGTCTGCACGGCAGCACCTTCGGCGGCAACCCGGTGTGCGCGGCGGCTGCGCTGGCTGTGCTGCGGGTGCTCGACGCCGACGATCTGGTGGAGCGGGCCGACGTGCTCGGCAAGACCCTGAGCCACGGCATCGAATCCTTGGGCCATCCGCTGGTCGACCACGTCCGCGGGCGCGGCCTGCTGCGCGGGGTGGTGCTCACCGCGCCACACGGAAAGCACGTCGAGACCGCGGCCCGGGAGGCGGGGTTCCTGGTCAACGCCGCAGCCCCGGAGGTGATCCGGCTGGCGCCGCCACTGATCATCACCGAGGCCCAGATCGAAGGCTTCCTCGGCGCGCTGCCCGCCGTCCTGGACGAGGCCCTCGAGAGGGGGCAGGCATGAGCATGCTGCGGCACTTCCTGCGCGACGACGACTTGGCCCCGGCCGAACAGGCCGAGGTGCTCGCGCTGGCAGCCGAGCTGAAGAAGGAGCCGATGAGCAGGCGGCCGCTGGCCGGCCCGCGCGGGGTGGCGGTGATCTTCGACAAGAACTCCACCCGCACCCGGTTCTCGTTCGAGATGGGCATCGCCCAACTCGGCGGGCACGCCGTCGTCGTCGACGGCCGCACCACCCAGCTCGGCCGGGACGAGACCCTGGAGGACACCGGCAAGGTGCTGTCGCGCTTCGTCGACGCGATCGTGTGGCGCACTTTCGGCCAGGACCGGCTCACCGCGATGGCCTCCACCGCAACGGTTCCCGTGATCAACGCGCTCTCCGACGACTTCCACCCCTGCCAGGTGCTCGCCGACCTGCAGACCCTGGCCGAGCGCAAGGGTGCGCTGCGCGGGCTGCGGATGGCGTACTTCGGTGACGGAGCCAACAATATGGCGCACTCGCTGATGATCGGGGGAGCGACCGCCGGCGTGCATGTGACCATCGCCGCGCCGGCAGGGTTCGGGCCGGATCCGCGGTTCGTCACCGCCGCCGAGAACCGGGCCGCCGAGACCGGCGCGACGGTGACGGTCACCACCGACCCGCAGGCCGCCGCCCGCGGCGCCGATGTGCTGGTCACCGACACCTGGACCTCGATGGGGCAGGAGAACGACGGGCTGGACCGAGTCGGGCCGTTCCGCCCGTTCCAGATCAACGCCGATCTGGTCGACACCGCCGATTCCGAAGTCGTTGTGTTGCATTGCCTTCCGGCACATCGCGGCTACGAGATCACCGACGAGGTGATCGACGGCCCACACAGTGCGGTGTGGGATGAGGCGGAGAACCGGTTGCACGCGCAGAAGGCGCTGCTGGTATGGCTGCTGGAGCGGTCATGAGTCCACATAAGACCGAGGTCACCCACACCCGAGCCGGGCGTCAGTCCCGGATCGTGGCGATCCTGTCGTCCCGGTCGGTGCACAGCCAGAGCGAACTGGCCGCCCTGCTGGCCGACGAGGGTATCGACGCCACCCAGGCCACGCTGTCGCGCGATCTCGAGGAACTCGGCGCGGTCAAACTGCGCGGCGCCGACGGCGGTGTCGGGGTGTACGTGGTCCCCGAGGACGGCAGCCCGGTGCGCGGGGTCGCCGGTGGCACCGAACGGATGTCGCGGCTGCTGGCCGACCTTCTGGTGTCCACCGACGCCAGCGGCAACCTGGCCGTGCTGCGCACCCCGCCCGGCGCGGCCCACTACCTGGCGAGCGCGATCGATCGCGCCGCGCTGCCCGAGGTCGTCGGCACGATCGCCGGTGACGACACCATCCTGGTGGTGGCCCGCGAGCCGATGACCGGCACTGAGTTGGCCACCATGTTCGAGAACATCCGCTAGCGCACCGAGCCCGAAACACAAAGGAGCACTTCATGACCGATCGCGTCATCCTCGCGTATTCCGGGGGTCTCGATACGTCGGTGGCGATCAGCTGGATCGGCAAGGAGTCCGGCCGCGAGGTGGTGGCCGTCGCCATCGACCTGGGCCAGGGCGGCGAGGACATGGAACTGGTTCGCCAGCGCGCGCTGGACTGCGGGGCGGTCGAGGCGGTGGTGGTCGACGCCCGCGATGAGTTCGCCGAGCAGTACTGCCTCCCGGCGATCCAGTCCAACGCCCTCTACATGGACCGCTACCCGCTGGTGTCGGCGCTGAGCCGCCCGTTGATCGTCAAGCACCTGGTGACCGCCGCCCGCGAGCACGGCGGCGGCATCGTCGCCCACGGCTGCACCGGCAAGGGCAACGACCAGGTGCGCTTCGAGGTCGGGTTCGCCTCGCTGGCACCCGATCTCGACGTGTTGGCACCGGTCCGCGACTACGCCTGGACCCGCGAGAAGGCCATCGCGTTCGCCGAGGAGAACGCCATCCCGATCAACGTCAGCAAGCGCTCGCCGTTCTCCATCGACCAGAACGTGTGGGGCCGCGCGGTGGAAACCGGCTTCCTGGAACACCTTTGGAACGCCCCCACCAAGGACGTCTACGACTACACCGAAGATCCCACGCTGAACTGGAACACCCCCGACGAGGTGATCGTCGGTTTCGAGGCCGGGGTGCCGGTGTCCATCGACGGCATCCCGGTCACCGTCCTGGAGGCCATCGTCGAGCTGAACCGGCGTGCCGGAGCCCAGGGCGTCGGCCGCCTCGACGTTGTCGAGGACCGGCTGGTCGGCATCAAGAGCCGCGAGATCTACGAGGCGCCCGGGGCGATGGTGCTGATCACCGCCCACTCCGAGCTCGAGCACGTCACCCTGGAGCGCGAATTGGGCCGCTTCAAGCGCACCACCGATCAGCGCTGGGCCGAATTGGTCTATGACGGCCTGTGGTTCTCCCCGCTGAAGACCGCGCTGGAGTCGTTCGTCGCCAAGACGCAGGAGAAGGTGACCGGCGAGATCCGGCTGGTGCTGCACGGCGGGCACATCGCCGTCAACGGCCGACGCAGCCCCGAGTCGCTGTACGACTTCAACCTGGCGACCTACGACGAGGGCGACACGTTCGACCAGTCCGCCGCCAAGGGCTTCGTGCACGTGCACGGCCTGTCCTCGAAGATCGCGGCTCGCCGCGACCTCGCCAAATGACCGCGAGCAGACGCAAACTGTTCCCGACACGCCGGGCTTCGGGTGATTCTGTGTCTGCTCGCCGAGGAGAAGCATGAGCACCAACGAGGGTTCGCTGTGGGGCGGGCGGTTCGCCGACGGACCCGCGCCGGCCCTGGCCGCGCTGAGCAAGTCCACCCATTTCGACTGGGTGCTGGCGCCCTATGACGTCGCCGCGTCCAAGGCGCACGCCAGGGTGCTGCATCGGGCCGGCCTGCTCACCGACGAGCAGCGTGACGGCCTTCTGGCCGGGCTGGACAGCCTGGGCGCGGACGTCGCCGACGGCAGCTTCACCCCGATCGTCACCGACGAGGACGTCCACGGCGCGCTGGAGCGCGGCCTGATCGACCGGGTGGGCGCCGATCTCGGTGGCCGGCTGCGGGCGGGCCGCTCTCGCAACGACCAGGTGGCCACGCTGTTCCGGATGTGGTTGCGGGACGCGGTGCGCCGCGTCGCCGACGGGGTGCTGGAAGTGGTCGCGGCGCTGGCCACCCAGGCGGCCGCCCATCCGACGGCCATCATGCCGGGCAAGACCCATCTGCAGGCCGCGCAGCCCGTGCTGCTTGCGCACCATCTGCTGGCCCATGCGCATCCGCTGCTGCGAGACGTCGACCGCATCGCCGATTTCGACGCCCGCACCGCGGTGTCCCCGTACGGCTCCGGCGCGCTGGCCGGCTCGTCGCTGGGGCTGGATCCCGACGCCATCGCCGATGAGCTGGGTTTCGCGGCGGCCGCGGAGAATTCCATCGACGCGACCGCCGCCCGCGACTTCGCCGCGGAGGCCGCCTTCGTGCTCGCGATGATCGCCGTCGACCTGTCCCGGCTGGCCGAGGACATTATCCTCTGGAGCACAACGGAATTCGGCTACGTGATCCTGCACGACGCCTGGTCGACGGGCAGCTCGATCATGCCGCAGAAGAAGAATCCCGACATCGCCGAGCTGGCCCGGGGCAAGTCGGGCCGGCTGATCGGGAACCTGGCGGGTCTGCTGGCCACGCTGAAGGCGCAGCCGCTGGCCTACAACAGGGACCTGCAGGAGGACAAGGAACCGGTGTTCGACTCCGTCGCCCAGTTGGAGATGCTGTTGCCCGCGATGGCGGGCCTGGTCGCCACCCTGCGGTTCGACACCGAGCGGATGGCCGCGCTGGCACCGGCCGGCTACACCCTGGCCACCGACGTCGCCGAGTGGCTGGTGCGCCGCGGGGTTCCGTTCCGGGTCGCCCACGAGGCGGCCGGGGCCGCGGTGCGCACCGCCGAGGACCGCGGGGTCGGTCTCGACGCGTTGACCGATGACGAACTCGCGCAGATCAGTGCTGCGCTGACCCCGGAGGTGCGGGAGGTCCTGAGCGTCGAGGGGTCGGTGTCGTCGCGCGATGCGCGCGGCGGCACCGCCCCCGTTCAGGTGGCCAGGCAACTCGCGGTGGTGCGCGATACCGCCGACGGGTTGCGAATCAGGTTGCGGCGCTGAGCTACTCGATGAGCTCGGAGAGCTCCAGCCACCGCGTCTCGGTGTCGGTGACTTGGCGTTCCAGTTCGCGAAGCTGCTCGGTGAGGCGGCCCAGGCCGACGTGATCGGACTGGTCGTGCTCAGCCAGCTCGACGTGCTTGGCGTTGACCCGTCCGGACAGCTTGACCAGCGTGCGGTCCAGCGCGGCGATCTCCTTCTCGACGTTGCGTAACTCGGCTCCGGACAACGTCTCTCGCGGCGCAGCCGATTCGGCCGGTCGCGGGGCGGATTCCGCGGCCCGCCGGCGGGTGGTGATCCGCAGGTACTCGTCGACCCCGCCGGGAAGATGGCGCAGATGCCCGTCGAGCACCGCGTACTGCTGGTCGGTGATCCGTTCGAGGAGATACCGATCGTGGGAGACCACGATCAGCGTGCCGGGCCAGGAGTCCAGCAGATCCTCGGTGGCCGAGAGCATGTCGATGTCGACATCGTTGGTCGGCTCGTCGAGCACCAGGACGTTCGGTTCGTCGAAGAGGGTCAGCATCAGCTGCAGGCGCCGGCGCTGACCGCCGGACAGCTCGCCCACCCTGGTGGAGAGCTGCTCACGCCGAAAGCCCAACCGCTCCAACACCTGTGCCGGGGTCAGCTCCTTACCCTCGACCTGGTAGCCGGTCTTGAGCCTGCCTAGCACATCGCGCACCAGGTCGTCGGCGATCTCGGTGAGCTGTCCGGACTGTTGGTCCAGCACGCCGAGCCGGACGGTCTTGCCGCGCTTGACCCGACCGCCGTCGGGGGTGATCGTGCCCGCGATCAGCCCGAGCAGCGTCGACTTCCCGGCGCCGTTGGCGCCGACGATGCCGGTGCGCTCGCCCGGCCCGATCCGCCATTCGACGTCGCGCAGTACCGGCCTGCCGTCGAAGGACACCGACACGTCCAGCAGGTCGATGACGTCCTTGCCCAGTCGCGCGGTCGCCAGCTTGGCCAACTCGACGGTGTTGCGCAGCGGCGGCACGTCGGCGATCAGCTGGTTGGCCGCGTCGATGCGGAACTTCGGCTTGGAGGTGCGCGCCGGCGCACCGCGGCGCAGCCAGGCCAGTTCCTTGCGCATCAGGTTCTGCCGTTTGGCTTCGGCCGCAGCGGCGAGCCGGTCACGTTCGACCCGCTGCAGCACATAGGCCGCGTAGCCGCCGTCGAACGGCTCGACGATTCCCCCGGATGCAGTGGAGTGCACCTCCCAGGTGGTGGTCGCGACCTCGTCGAGGAACCAACGGTCGTGGGTGACCACCAACAACCCGCCGGCATTGCGCGCCCATCGCTTCTTCAGGTGCTCGGCGAGCCAGGTGATGCCCTCGATGTCGAGGTGGTTGGTCGGCTCGTCGAGGGCGATGACGTCCCAGTCGCCGATCAGCAGGGCCGCCAGTTGCACCCGGCGGCGCTGCCCACCGGAGAGCGCGCCGATCGGCGCGTGCCAGTCGAGGTCGGAGAGCAGCCCGCCGACCACATCGCGCACCCGCGGGTCGCCGGCCCACTCGTGCTCGGGACGGTCGCCGACCAGGGTGGCGGCCACGGTGCTGTCGGGGTCGAGGGTGTCCGCCTGGTCCAGCGCGGCCACCTGCAGGCCGCCGCGGCGGGTCACCCGGCCGGAGTCCGGCTCGATGCGCCCGGTCAGCATGCCCAGCAGGCTGGACTTGCCCTCACCGTTTCGCCCCACGATGCCGATGCGGGCGCCCTCGTTGACACCGACGGTGACCGAGTCGAACACCACCTGAGTCGGATACTCGAGGTGCAGGGCTTCGGCCCCCAGCAGGTGCGCCACCGGGCCGACCCTATCGGTGGGCCGGGCCCCGGGGCCAAAGCGGGAGGCGGGCAGGGGGCGCTGTGCCATGATGTGCAGGCTGTCGGGGGGCCTACGCAGCGGAGATGTCGGACAGGGGAGCAGTGGTGGACTTGAATTTCTCGGCAGTGACCAGACCTGTCGAGCGGCTGATGGCGACGGCCCAGAACGGCTTCGAGGTGCTGCGCTGGGGCGGCCTGGAGACCGGCGTAGTGCCCTCACCGTTCCAGACCGTCGAGAGCACCCCGATGTACAAACTGCGGCGGTACTTCCCGCCGGACAGCCGCCCGGGCCAGCCCCCGGCGGGGCCGCCGGTGCTGATGGTCCATCCGATGATGATGTCGGCGAACATGTGGGACGTCACCCAGGAGGACGGAGCGGTCGGCATCCTGCACGCCGACGGCGTGGATCCGTGGGTGATCGACTTCGGTTCGCCCGACGAGGTCGAGGGCGGCATGGAACGCACCCTCACCGATCACATCGTGGCCCTTGACGCGGCCATCGACGCGGTCAAGCAGACCACCGGCCGAGACGTCCACCTGGCCGGCTACTCCCAGGGCGGCATGTTCTGCTACCAGACCGCCGCCTACCGGCGCACCAAGGACATCGCCAGCATCATCGCGTTCGGGTCGCCGGTGGACACGCTGGCCGCGCTGCCGATGGGCATCCCCGCCAACGTCGGCGTGGTCGCGGCGGACTTCCTCTCCGACCACGTCTTCAACCGGGTCGACATCACCGGATGGATGGCCCGCACCGGTTTCCAGATGCTCGACCCGCTCAAGACGGCCAAGGCCCGGATCGACTTCGTGCGCCAGCTGCACGATCGTGAGGCGCTGTTGCCGCGTGAACAGCAGCGGCGCTTCCTGGACAGCGAGGGATGGATCGCCTGGTCCGGTCCGGCCGTCGCCGAACTGCTCAAGCAGTTCATCGCGCACAACCGGATGATGACCGGCGGCTTCGCCATCAACGGTCAGTTGGCGACGCTGTCCGACATCACCTGCCCGATCCTGGCGTTCGTCGGCGAGGTCGACGACATCGGCCAGCCGGCCTCGGTGCGGGGCATCAAGCGGGCCGCACCCGACGCCGACGTCTACGAGGTGATGATCCGCGCCGGGCATTTCGGCCTGGTGGTCGGCTCCAAGGCCGCCACCCACACCTGGCCGACGGTGGCCGACTGGGTGCTCTGGCTGTCCGGCGAGCAGCCCCGCCCGGCGAACATCAGCCCGATGCAGGACAGCACCGCCGAACCGGACGAATCCGGTGTCGCGCTCAGTTCGCGGATCATGCACGGCGTGGCCGAGGCGTCCGGCCTGGCGGCGTCGCTGGTGCGCGGGGCGGCCGACGCGGTGGTCAACGCCAACAAGTCGATGCGGACCCTGGCCATCGAGACGGCCCGCACCCTGCCCCGGCTGACCCGCCTCGGCCAGATCAACGACCACACCCGGATCTCGTTGGGCCGCATCATCGACGAGCAGGCCGACGGCGCACCCAACGGCGAGTTCCTGCTGTTCGACGGCCGGGTGCACACCTACGAAGGGGTCAACCGCCGGATCAACAACGTGGTGCGCGGCCTGATCCAGGTCGGGGTGCGGCAGGGCGTGCGGGTCGGGGTCCTGATGGACACCCGCCCCTCGGCGCTCGTGGCCATCGCGGCGCTGTCCCGGCTCGGGGCCGTCGCCGTGCTGATGCCGCCCGACGCCGACCTCGACGAGGCAGCCCGCCTCGGCGGCGTCACCGAGGTCATCACCGACCCCGGCAATCTCGACGCGGCACGCAAGCTGCCCGTGCAGATCCTGGTCCTGGGCGGCGGCGAGAATCGCGACCTCAACCTGCCGGACGACAGCGGCGTCATCGACATGGAGCAGATCGACCCCGACGTGGTGGCGTTGCCCGGCTGGTACCGACCCAACCCGGGATTCGCCCGCGACCTCGCATTCGTGGCGTTCAGCGCGGTCGGCGGGGAACTGGTGCCCAAGCAGATCACCAACTACCGCTGGGCGTTGTCGGCGTTCGGCACGGCGTCGGCCGCGGCGCTGGACCGCAGCGACACCGTGTACTGCCTGACCCCGCTGCACCATCAGTCCGGGCTGCTGGTCAGCCTCGGTGGGGCGGTGGTCGGCGGTGCCCGCATCGCGCTGTCCCGCGGGCTACAACCGGAGCGGTTCGCCGCCGAGATCCGCCAGTACGGCGTCACCGTCGTGTCCTACACCTGGGCGATGCTGCGCGACGTCATCGACGACCCCGCGTTCAGCCTGCGCGGCAACCATCCGGTGCGGCTGTTCATCGGCTCCGGTATGCCGACCGGGCTGTGGCAGCGCATCGTCGAGGAGTTCGTCCCGGCCAAGATCGTCGAGTTCTTCGCCACCACCGACGGGCAGGCGGTGCTGGCCAACGTCGCCGGCGCCAAGGTGGGCAGCAAGGGCAGGCCGCTGCCCGGCGGCGGCCAGGTGGAACTGGCGGCCTACGATGCGGACGACGACCTGATCCTCGAGGACGAGCGCGGGTTCGTGCAGGTGGCGCAGCCCAACCAGGTCGGCGTGCTGCTGGCCCGTCCGTGGGGGCCGATCGACCCGACCGCTTCGGTCAAGCGGGGCGTCTTCGCCCCGGGCGATACCTGGATCTCCACCGAGTACGTCTTCCGGCGCGACGCCGACGGTGACTTCTGGCTGCTCGGCAACCGGCCGACCCTCATTCACGGCGCCCGCGGCGTAGTCTTCCCGGAGCCGATCACCGACGCCATCAGTCGCATCTCCGCCGTCGACCTCGCGGTGACTTACGGGGTGCCCGCGCCCGGCGGCACGGCGGCGGTCACCGCCGTCACCCTTCGGCCGGGAATGACGGTCACCGCTGCCGATCTGACCGAGGCGGTCGCCACCATGGCGGTCGGCCTGCCGCCTGACGTCGTGCACGTCGTGCCCGCCCTCCCGCTTAGCGCCTCCTACCGACCCACGGTGTCGGCGCTGCGGGCCGCCGGGCTGCCCAAACCGTCGCGTAACAGCTGGTACCTGGACTCCGATACCGGAGAGTACAAGCGGCTGACAGCCGCGGTCCGCGCCCAGCTGGCCAGTGCTCAGCGCTGAGCCCCGGCCCCGGGCAGTCCACGCTGTTAGGCTCGCCGGTAGTCAAGGTGCCCGACGTCGGAGGATGTGCATGACAACGCAGACCGGTAGGCGCCGCGCCGTCCGGGGCGCGGCGGTCGCTGCCGTCGCCGCCGGGCTGACGATCGGGCTGAGCAGCCAGGCCGCGCTGGCCGACCCGGGCTCCACCGCGCCGGCCACCCCGACGGCACCGACCGCGGCCGCATCCGCCGCACCCAACGCGGCGGCCCCAGCCACCGGCCCGGGGTCGTCCGGCGACACCGCGAACTCCGGCGTTCCCCAGTTCACCAACGTGGACCAGGTGCTGCTGTACCTCAACGAGGAGTACAACACCGGCAGCGGCGGCGGGCAGGTGTCCAACCTGATCAAGGCCGTGATGAAGCTGCGCGTCGCGGGATACCGGCCATCGAAGCAGAACGCCGAAGCGCTCATCCAGGCACTGGATCAGCGCCCCAACCAGAAGGCTCTGATCGAGGCGTTGTCCGAAACGCTCGGCTACCAGCAGAAGATCAAGGCGCAGAACGAGATGCTCCAGCAGTCGCAGGCGGCGAAGAATGGCAACAGTGCTGTGATGGGCGCCGGTCAGATGCCTGCCTATGGCAACCCTGCTCCCACCGCCCCGTGGCCGGGTGGCGGTGGCGATACCGTCACCCCGCCGGCGGGCGAACCGACGCCGTAGTGGCCGCCGTGCTGGACGAACGACTGCTGAGCATCCTGGTCTGCCCGGCCGATCGCGGGCCGCTGCTGCTCATCGGCGACGAACTGCTCTACAACCCGCGGCTGCACAAGGCGTACCGCATCGAGGACGGTATCCCGGTGCTGCTCGTCGACGAGGCCGTGGACGTCGGACCCGACGAGCATGAGCGTCTGATGGCGCGCGTCACCGCCGGCTAGCCCGACAGCGCGGGGAGCTGTCCGGTCAGGTAGCGCTGCAGGGTGGGGGCGATGGTCTCGGCGACCTGCTCGGCGGGCAGTGACGCGAACGGCTCCAGCCCGATGATGTAGCGCGCCATCACCACCCCGACGAGTTGCGATACGACGAACTGCACCCGCAGCCGGCCGGTGCCGGCCGGGGTGTCGACCCGCGGGGCGACCTCGGCGGTGATGACCTCCTGGAAGAACGACCGGATCAGGCTGACGTCGGAGCCGGCCAGCAGTGAGCGCACCGTGGCGACCAGGCCGGTGCCCAGCTCGGAGTCCCACAGCGGCAGCAGCAGCGACGGGATCAGCAGGCCCAGCTGCTCGACGGGCGCGGCGCGGATCGGGCCGAGCACCGCCGTGGGGTCGACGGGAATGTCGATCGCCGCGACGAACAGCTGTTGTTTGGTGCCGAAGTAGTGGTGCACCAACGCGGAGTCCACCCCGGCTGCGGCGGCGATCGCGCGGATCGACGTCTTGTCAATGCCGTTGCGCGCGAACAGTTCCCGCGCGTTGGCCAGGATGCGTTCGCGGGTGTCGGAGTTGCCGGGTGGCCGTCCGCGGCGCCTGGGCCGGCCGGTGGCCTGAGCCGAGGTCACGGGGTTCGCCGCCGCAGCGTCGCGGCCGCGAGGGCCAGAGCGGCCACGGCGAAGCCGAGTACCACGACGATGTCCCGGATCGCGGTGTCGGCCAATTCGGTGTGGGCGCTGACCTGTTGCAGCGCCTCGAGGGCGTAGCTGGCCGGCATCGCGTTGCTGATCCACTCCAGCCAGGTGGGCATCAGCGCGCGGGGCACGATGATGCCCGCCAGCAGCAGCTGCGGCACGATGAACACCGGCATGAACTGCACCGCCTGGAACTCGGTGCGGGCGAATGCACTCGCCAGCAGGCCCAGCCCCACACCCAGGACGGCGTTGATGACGGCGATCAGGAAGACCCACACCGGGCTGCCCTTGGTGTCGAACCCGAGCAGCCAGAAGCACACGACGCAGGCCAGGATCGCCTGTGCCGCAGCGGCAATGGAGAATGCCGTCCCGTAGGCGGCTAGGAGGTCCAGTCGCCGCAACGGGGTGGACAGGATGCGCTCCAGCGTTCCCGACGCCCGTTCGCGCTGCATGGTGATCGAGGTGATCAGGAACATCACGAACAACGGAAACAGACCCAGCAGGATCAGGCAGGCGGTGTTGAAGGGGGACGGCATGCCCGGCCGGCTGGGATAGTTGTGGAACATGAAGTACATCAGCGTGATCACCGCACTCGGGACCACGAGAATCATTGCGACACTGCGCTTGTCGGCCGCCAGCTGTCGCAGGATGCGGGTGCTTGTCGCCAGGTAGGCCCGTGGGCTCAGCCGGCTGGGACTGCGGTGGTGTGCCGGATGACGGACAGGAACGCTTCCTCCAGTGATGTGCATCCGGTGTCCTCTCGTAACTGGTTCGGCGTGGTGTGGGCCAGCAGCCGGCCCTCGCGCATCAGCAACAGGTCGGCGCAGTGGTCCGCCTCGTCCATGACATGGCTGGAGACCAGCAGCGTGGTGCCCCGGCGTGCGAGTGCGTGGAAGCGCTCCCAGAGGTCGGCGCGCAGCACCGGGTCGAGGCCCACGGTCGGCTCGTCGAGCACCAGCAGGTCGGGTTGGGAGACCAGCGCGCACGCCAGCGATACCCGGGTGCGCTGCCCACCGGAGAGGTTGGCGCAATAGGCGCGGGCGTGATCGGCCAGTCCCACACCGTCGACGGCGTCCGCGGCGGCATCGGCCGGCACGCCATACAGATCGGCGAAGTACCGCACGTTGTCGATCACCCGCAGGTCGTTGTAGATCGTCGGGTCCTGGGTGACGTAGCCGACGCGGCGCCGCAGCAGGGGAGAGCCGGCCGGGTGGCCCAGCACCGTGACCGTTCCCGAGGCCACCACCTGGGTGCCGACGATGCTGCGCATCAGCGTCGTCTTGCCGCACCCCGACGGGCCGAGCAGTCCGGTCACCGTGCCGCGGGCGACGCGCACCGAGAAATCGGGCAGGGCCACCCGCTTGCCCCGGACCACCCGCAGGTTCTCGGCGCGCACGGCGGTGTCGGCCTCGCCGGCCCGAAATTCATCCGATGATGAAGTCATCATTCGGTGAATTCTGCGGCCCCGGCGGGTCGCTGTCAACGACGACGGGCAGAATCCGAGCGGTGAGCGCTGATCAGCTGTCGGTGGATCCGGTGTCGGCGGCCCGCCTGCTGCTCGGCGCGTTGATCACCGGCCGCGGCGTGAGTGCCCTGGTGGTCGAGGTCGAGGCCTACGGCGGACCGCCCGACGGCCCCTGGCCGGATGCGGCGGCGCATTCCTACCGGGGGCCCAGCCCGCGCAACGCGGTGATGTTCGGTCCGCCGGGTCGGCTGTACACCTACCGAAGCCACGGGATCCATGTCTGCGCCAACGTGTCCTGCGGACCGGAGGGGACGGCGGCGGCGGTTCTGCTGCGTGCGGCGGCCGTCGAGTCCGGCGTCGACCTGGCCGCGGTCCGCCGTGGCCCCACCGTGCGACCGGCCGCTCTGGCGCGCGGGCCGGGCAACCTTTGTTCGGCGCTGGGCATCGTCATGGGCGACAACGGTGTCGACGTCTTCGATCCGTCCTCGGCGGTGACGGTCCAGTTGGGCTCGGGTGGACCGGAGAGCGGCGGGCCACGGGTCGGGGTCAGCCGCGCGGCCGATCGGCGGTGGCGGTTCTGGCTGACCGGACGCCCCGAGGTGTCGGCGTTTCGACGCAGTCCCCGCGCGCCGCGGCCGGGCGCGAGCGACTGAGCGCACCGGATGCGGGAAGATCGACCCATGAGCACGACGATTCTCGACGAGCTGGGCTGGCGCGGGCTGATCGCGCAGTCCACCGACATCGACGCGCTCGCCGCCGCGGCGGCCGATGCACCGATGACCGTCTACGCCGGATTCGACCCGACCGCGCCCAGCCTGCACGCCGGCAACCTGGTGCCGCTGCTGACCCTGCAGCGATTCCAGCGCGCCGGACACCGCCCGATCGTGCTGGCCGGCGGTGCCACCGGGATGATCGGCGACCCCCGCGATGCCGGCGAGCGCACCCTGAACACCACCGACACCGTCGCGCAGTGGTCCGAGCGGATCCGCGGCCAGCTCGAGCGGTTCGTGGAGTTCGGCGACTTCCCGACCGGCGCGGTCATCGAGAACAACCTGAACTGGACCGCCGAGTTGAGCGCGATCGACTTCCTGCGCAATGTCGGCAAGCACTTCTCGGTCAACGTCATGCTCGACCGCGACACCATCCGCCGGCGCCTGGACGGCGAGGGCATCTCCTATACCGAGTTCAGTTACATGCTGCTGCAGGCCAACGACTACGTGGAGCTGCATGAGCGCTACGGCTGCGCGCTGCAGATCGGCGGCTCCGATCAATGGGGCAACATCATCGCCGGGGTGCGGCTGGTGCGCCAGAAGCTCGGGGCGAGTGTGCACGCGCTGACCGTGCCCTTGGTCACAGCGGCGGACGGGACGAAATTCGGCAAGTCCACCGGCGGCGGAAGTCTCTGGCTGGACTCGGAGATGACCAGCCCGTATGCCTGGTATCAGTACTTCGTCAACACCGCCGACGCCGACGTGGTCCGCTACCTGCGCTGGTTCACCTTCCTGTCGGCCGAGGAATTGGCCGAACTCGAGGAGGCCACCGCGACCCGGCCGCACGAACGCGCCGCGCAACGCCGCCTGGCGCAGGAACTCACCACGCTCGTGCACGGGGCGGCGGCGACCGCAGCGGTGGAGCATGCCTCCCAGGCGCTGTTCGGCCGCGGCGAGTTGGACCGGCTCGATGAGGCCACCCTGGCCGCGGCGCTGCGGGAGACCGCGGTGGCCGAGCTCAAGCCCGGGGGAGCCGGTGGCATCGTCGACCTGCTGGTGGGGACCGGTCTGTCGGCCAGCAAGGGGGCGGCCCGCCGCACCATCGCCGAGGGCGGGGTGTCGGTCAACAACGTCCGGATCGACAGCGAGGACTGGGTGGCCGGCCCGTCGGACTTCCTGCACGGCCGGTGGTTGGTGCTGCGCCGCGGGAAGCGGAATATCGCCGGCGTCGAACGCGTTGACTAGCCTTGCGAGTGTCAGATCCCGCTTCCATCAGGGGATTTGACTCTGCGTTAGCGCTGACGTAACTTGATCAAGTCGTTGCGACGCGGTCCGTCCGCCGAGCGCGACGACATCCCTAGGGAATGTCCCCGGATTCCGGGCTGTTCCTACTGTCCGCTCTACTAGCACGCGGCTAAGGCCGCGGGGTGGTTGCGCGGCCGGGCAGGGATGTCGGGTGTGTTGTTTGAGAACTCAATAGTGTGTTTGGTGGTTTTTGTTTGTTGTTT
>CAZHUU010000061.1:0-27823 GCA_964535335.1 uncultured Mycobacterium sp. | reverse complement strand
TGCGCAGCGCCTGGCTGGACATCCCCAGCCTGGTCGAGGCCGCCAAGCAGACCGCGAAGACCGGCGCCACCGAGTTCTGCATCGTGGCCGCCGTCCGCGGGCCCGACGAGCGCCTGATGGCTCAGGTCGCCGCCGGCATCGAGGCGATCCGCAAGGAGGTCGAGATCCACGTCGCCTGCTCGCTGGGCATGCTCAACCAGCAGCAGGTGGACCGGCTCGCCGAGATGGGCGTGCACCGCTACAACCACAACCTGGAGACCGCCAAGTCGTTCTTCGGAAACGTGGTGACCACCCACACCTGGG
Source organism: uncultured Mycobacterium sp. (assembly GCA_964535335.1). Classification (GTDB taxonomy): domain Bacteria; phylum Actinomycetota; class Actinomycetes; order Mycobacteriales; family Mycobacteriaceae; genus Mycobacterium. The sequence goes on along the minus strand of CAZHUU010000061.1, from coordinate 27,520 downwards.
ACGAGCGCTGGGACACCCTGCAGATGGTCCGGGACGCGGGTATGGAGGTCTGCTGCGGCGGCATCCTCGGCATGGGCGAGACGCTGGAGCAGCGCGCCGAGTTCGCCGCCAACCTCGCCGAACTCGACCCGCACGAGGTGCCGCTGAACTTCCTCAACCCGCGACCGGGCACGCCCTTCGGCGACCTTGAGGTGATGCCGGCATCGGAGGCGCTGAAGGCCGTCGCCGCATTCCGGCTGGCGTTGCCGCGCACCATGCTGCGGTTCGCCGGCGGTCGCGAGATCACCCTCGGCGACCTGGGTGCCAAGCAGGGCATTCTGGGCGGCATCAACGCCGTCATCGTCGGCAACTACCTGACCACGCTCGGACGGCCCGCCGAATCCGACCTGGAGTTGCTCGACGATCTGCAGATGCCGATCAAGGCACTGAACGCCAGCCTGTAGACAATCAGGTGATGGTCGAACAACTTCCGGCGCCGGTGGGTGCCGGGGTCTACAACGTCTACACCGGCGCGCCCGCGGGCAGCGCCGTGCCCACCGCCGCCCAACTCGGCCTGGAACCGCCCCGGTTCTGCGCCGAATGCGGGCGCCGGATGATCGTCCAGGTGCGCCCGGACGGCTGGTGGGCCCAGTGCTCTAGGCATGGCCGGGTGGACTCCACGGACCTCGAGGGGGAGCGATGAGCCTCTCGGGCGAAGAGCAGAGGGTCCCGATGAGCCTCTCGGGCGAAGAGCAGAGGGTCCCGATGAGCGGTCAGATCCCCCCGCGCTTCTCCCGTGGCGCCGCCGCCGTGATCATCGTCGTCGGCCTCGCGCTGGCGGGCGGCGTCCTCGGTGCGGTGTGGGCGTGGCTCGCCCCGCCGGTGCACACCATCGTCGCCCTGACCCGGTCGGGTGAGCGGGTCGACGCCTTCCTCGGCAAGGAGGCCGACCACCTCTTCGTCGCGAGCGCCATGATCATCGGGCTGCTGACGTGGCTGGCGGTGGTGTCCGCGGTGCTGGTCTGGCAGTGGCGGCCACATCGGGGGCCGGTCACCGCCGCCGCCCTCTGGATCGGCCAGGTCGCTGCCGCGGCCGCGGCCACGAGTGTCGGTGCGGCTCTTGCCCATTGGCGCTACGGCGCCGTCGACCACCAGGCGATACCGCTGAGTCCCGAGAACCGTGTGCAGTACCTCACCGAGGCGCCACCGGTGTTCTTCGGGCATAGCCCGATGCAGATCGCGGCCACCCTACTGCTGCCCGCGGCGCTGGCCGCACTGGTCTACGCGCTGCTCGCGGTGGCGACGCCGCGAGACGATCTGGGGGCCTGGCCCGCGATGGAACGGCATCCGTTGGGGGCGCCGGCGCCGATCACCACGGCGCCGTAGGTCACAGCGGGCGGAATGGAACCCGGCCACCCGTGACCACGCGGGCGACGATGCCGCCCAGCCGCCACATGCCGGCGTAGGTCATCGGGTTGAGCAGGGTGGGCCACTTGGTCCGGATGATGTGCTCGTCGAGCGGCCGTCCGGCGAACCGATCGGTGAGCCAGCGCAACGTCATCGGCGCCGACATCGGGTGCAGCAGCATGTGCTCGCTGAACATGTCCCGGTGGTAGGTGACCTGGGCGCCGCCGGAGGAGTACAGGTGCACCAGCTCGTCGATGTCGTCGACGGCGATCACCGAGTCGTGCACGGCCTGCACGAGCAGCACCGGCGGGGTGGGCACCGCGGTGCCGAGCTTGATGTTCTGGAAGACGTACTGGACCTCGGGCATCGCCAGCACCTGTTCGAGGGGCGGGTTCACCAGATTGTCCATGTCGGTCCGGAACAGCCGGATGACCGCCTCGAGGGTGGTCATCCCTTCCAGCCGACGCAGCAGTTCGCGGCCGTCTTCGGTGGCGTGCTGCTCGATCACCCGGTTCAGGTCCGGGTAGGTCTTGGACAGCGCGGACACCACGAGCGCGGGCAGCGCAGCAAGGTTGGACCCGTTAAGCCGGCGGAAGGTATGGCCCAGATCGCCGACCGGTGAACCGAGCACCGCCCCGACGATGTTGAGTTCAGGGGCGTAGGACGCGTGCATCTCGGCCGCCCAGGCGCTCGCCAGGCCGCCACCGGAGTAGCCCCACAACCCGACCTGACTGTCGGGGGCCAGGCCGAACTTCTCGAAGCTCAGGGTGGCGCGCAGTCCGTCGAGCACGCAGTAACCGGGCTCGTAGGGGGCGCCCCACATGCCGTCCGGACCTTCATGGTCGGGAACCGACACCACCCAGCCCTCGGCCAGCGCGGCCGCCATGAGCAGGTACTCCAGCTGTGCCAGCGAGCCGACCGCCTTGGCGCGGCGGCGCATCGCGTAGGACGGGAAGCAGCGCGACGACACCGCGTCGATGGCGCACTGGTAGGACACCACCGGGCGGACGTGGTCGGGGCGGTGTGCGGCCGGGATCAGCACCGTGGTCACGGTGGCCTGGGGCAGGCCGTTCATGTCGGTGGTGCGGTAGAGCAGCTGGGTGGCCCTGACCTTCTGCGGAATCAGGCCGAGAAAGCCCAGCTCGACGTCGCGGGAGCGCAGCACGGTGCCGGGTTCGGCGTGCTCGAAGCCGGCCGGGGGGGTGAAGAACGGGTCTTTCGACGGAAGCACCGGGCGTGCGCCCCGCTCGAGCTCCTCGTGCGGGGCGCGACCGATCCACTCGGGACTGACCGCCCCGGCTGCGCTGCCCAAAGCCATTTCCCCTGTCTACCCTAAGAAGGCTCTAAGAATCCAGTCGACTCACCCGGGCGGCCGCAACGCTGCGAACTCGTCGGTGACCCGTAACCGGGAGTCGGTGAATCGGTACAAGGCCGCCGGCCGTCCACCGCTGCGACCCGGGTGCGCGGTGGTCCCGGTGCGGGTGATCACGCCCCGGCGGGCCAGGACCCGCTGCAGGTTGGTGGCGTCCACCTGATACCCAAGCGCGGCCCCGTAGATGTCGCGCAGCGTGGACAAGGCGAATTCCGTTGGTGCCAAAGCGAATCCGATGTTGGTGTAGGACAGTTTGGCCACCAGCCTGGCCTGGGCGTACGCCACCATCGGGCCGTGGTCGAAGGCCATCGGCGGAAGGTCGTTCACCGGATGCCAGCGGGTGTCCGGCGGCAGCTCGGGGCGGGCGGGGGAGGGCACCAGGCCGAGGAACGTGGTCGCGATGGTGCGCGCGCCCGGCACCCGGTGCGGGTCGGAGAACACCGCGAGCTGCTCGAGGTGGGCAATCTCACGCAGATCCACCTTCTCGGCGAGCTGGCGTCGCACCGAACTCGTCAGGTCCTCGTCGTCGCTCAACCGCCCGCCGGGCAGCGCCCAGCGGCCCCGTTCGGGGCTCATGGCACGCTGCCATAACAGCACGTTAAGGGTGGGTTTACGGGAACTGACGTCGCCAACCTGGAATACGACGGCAAGCACCTCATGTTCAGTGCTAGTATGAGTCACGTTTTCGATTATAAGTCGAAAACCTCGGTCACGAACAAGGAGGCGGCATGACCGTCTTGGATCGCGCAGCGGCGACGGGCAGCGGACTGGCCGCCCGGATCGTCGACGGCCCCGCCGGCTACACCGGTGTGATCGGCGACGAGGAATGGGCCGCCGAGGTCCGCCGGCTGGCCACCCAGCGCGGCGCGACGCTGCTGGCCCACAACTACCAGCTGCCTGCCATTCAGGACGTCGCCGACCACGTGGGCGACTCGTTGGCGTTGTCCCGGATCGCCGCCGAGGCGCCCGAGGACACCATCGTGTTCTGCGGCGTGCATTTCATGGCCGAGACCGCCAAGATCCTCAGCCCCGACAAGACCGTGCTGATCCCCGACCAGCGGGCCGGCTGCTCGCTGGCGGACTCGATCACAGCCGCCGAACTGCAGGCCTGGAAGGACGAGTACCCCGACGCCGTCGTGGTGTCCTACGTCAACACCACCGCGGCGGTGAAGGCGCTGACCGACATCTGCTGCACCTCGTCCAACGCCGTCGAGGTGGTGAACTCGATTCCGGCCGACCGCGAGGTGCTGTTCTGCCCGGACCAGTTCCTCGGCGCGCACGTACGCCGGATGACCGGGCGCACCAATCTGCACATCTGGGCCGGCGAATGCCATGTGCACGCCGGAATCAACGGTGACGAGCTGACCGCCCAGGCCCGCAGCCACCCCGATGCCGAGCTGTTCGTCCACCCCGAATGCGGTTGCGCCACATCGGCGCTCTACCTCGCCGGCGAGGGTGCCTTCCCGGCGGACCGGGTGAAAATCCTGTCCACGGGCGGCATGCTCGACGCCGCCAAGGCCTCACATGCCAAGCAGGTTCTGGTGGCCACCGAGGTGGGCATGCTGCACCAACTGCGCCGTGCCGCACCGGGTATCGCCTTCCAGGCGGTCAACGACCGCGCCTCGTGCAAGTACATGAAGATGATCACCCCCGCCGCGCTGTTGCGTTGTCTGATCGAAGGCGCCGACGAGGTCGACGTCGACCCGGAGACCGCCCGCCTGGCCCGCGCCAGCGTGCAACGGATGATCGAGATCGGCCAGCCCGGCGGTGGCGAATGACCCGCCGGATCGCCTGCGGCCTCGGCGGCGGCGGTGTCGACTGGCAACAGCGCGCCGACGTCGTGGTGGTCGGCACCGGTGTCGCCGGATTGGCCGCGGCCCTGGCTGCGCACCGAAAGGGCAGTCGCACAGTCCTTCTCAGTAAGGCGGCCGAGACGGCGACCTTCCACGCCCAGGGCGGCATCGCGGTCGTCCTGCCGCACACCGAGGATTCCGTGGACGCCCACGTGCGCGACACCCTGGTGGCCGGTGCCGGGCTGTGCGATCCGGAGGCGGTGCGCTCCATCGTCGCCGACGGGTACTGCGCGGTGGCCGACCTGGTCGCAGACGGTGCCCGGTTCGATGAGAGCGCACCCGGGCAGTGGGCGCTCACCCGGGAGGGCGGGCATTCGATCCGCCGGATCATCCACGCCGGCGGTGACGCCACCGGCGCCGAGGTGCAGCGCGCGCTCGACCACGCCGCCGCCACGCTGGACATCCGTCGCAACCACGTCGCCCTGGAGGTCCTGCACGACGGCGCCGCGGTGACCGGTGTGCTGGTGCGCAATGCCGACGGCCTCGGCCTGGTGCACGCTCCCTCGGTGATCCTGGCCACCGGCGGACTCGGGCACCTCTACAGCGCCACCACCAACCCCGAGGGGTCCACCGGCGACGGGATCGCCCTGGCCTTGTGGGCCGGCGCCGGTGTCAGCGACATCGAGTTCATCCAGTTCCACCCGACGATGCTGTTCGATCGCCACGCGACCGGCCGTCGGCCGCTGATCACCGAGGCGCTGCGCGGAGAGGGAGCGGTCTTGCGCGACGGCCGCGGTGACTCGGTGACGGCCGGCGTGCATCCGATGGGCGATCTGGCCCCGCGCGATGTCGTCGCGGCGGCCATCGAGGCCCGACTGCGGGAGACCGGGGACGAGTGCGTGTACCTCGACGCCCGGTCCATCGAGCGGTTCGAGCAGCGCTTCCCGACGGTGACCGCCGCCTGCCGTGCCGCCGGGATCGACCCGACCACACAGCCGATCCCGGTCGTCCCGGGTGCCCACTACAGCTGCGGGGGCGTGCTTACCGATATGTACGGGCGTACCGAACTGGCCGGGTTGTTCGCGGCCGGCGAGGTGGCCCGCACCGGGATGCACGGCGCCAATCGGCTAGCCTCCAACAGCCTGCTCGAGGGTCTGGTCGTGGGCGGCCGGGCGGGCCGAATCGCGGCGGATCACGCGCGTGCGGCGGGTGTACCGATGGCGGCGAAAGCCCAACCGGTGCAGCGCGATACGGTCGATCGCACGATGTTGCAGTCCGTGATGACCCAGTATGCCTCGGTGGTGCGCGACGGCGACGGGCTGCGGCGGGTCACCGATACGCTCGCCGCCGCGACGCCACGGCCGATGAACGGCCGCGCCGCATTCGAGGACGCCGCGCTCACCGCCACCGCCCGGGTGGTCGCCGCGGCGGCGGAGGCCCGCACCGAGACCCGTGGCTGCCACCACCGCAGCGACTTCCCGCAGACGGATCCGGCCCAGGCGGTCAGCCGGACCGTGCACGCCGAACCGGCCGTCGCCTGCCTTCCATGAGGCTCAGCGCGGACGAGCTGGCCGCGGCTCGCGAGACCATCCAGCGCGGCCTCGCCGAGGACCTGCGTTACGGGCCCGACATCACCACGCTGGCAACGGTTCCGGAGGGCGCCACGACGGTGGCCGCGCTGGTGGCGCGCGAGCCGGGCGTGGCGGCCGGCATCGATGTCGCCCTGCTGGTCCTCGACGAGGTGCTCGGTCCCGACGGTTACCGCGTGCTGAACCGCGTCGACGACGGCGTCGGCCTGGAGTCGGGCACTGCCCTGGTCACCGTCGAGGCGCCCACCCGCGGCCTGCTGACCGCCGAGCGCACCCTGTTGAACCTGGTCTGCCACCTGTCCGGCATCGCGACGGCCACGGCTGCCTGGGTGGCTGCCGTCCAGGGCACGACAACCCAGATCCGCGACACCCGCAAGACCATTCCCGGCCTGCGCCTGCTGCAGAAGTACGCGGTGCGCGTCGGCGGCGGGGTCAACCACCGCCTCGGCCTGGGGGACGCCGCGCTGATCAAGGACAACCACGTCGCCGCCGCCGGTTCGGTGGTCGCCGCGCTGCGCGCGGTTCGTGCGGCCGCCCCGGACCTGCCGTGCGAGGTGGAGGTGGACACGCTCGAACAGCTCGACGATGTGCTGGCCGAGGACGTGGCGCTGGTGCTGCTGGACAACTTTCCGGTGTGGCAGACCCAGATCGCGGTTCAGCGCCGCGACTCACGTTCTCCGGCAACGAAACTCGAGTCCTCCGGCGGCCTCAGCCTGGACACCGCAGCGGAGTATGCCGGCACCGGCGTGGACTACCTCGCCGTCGGTGCGCTGACGCACTCGGTGCGCGTCCTCGACGTCGGTCTGGATATGTAACCGGTCAGGCGATGTCGGCCGCGAAGGCGCCGACGCCGCGCCGCAACTGGCTTCGCGCCATCCGCGGCAGACCCGGCTCGTCGGTACCGGCGGGGATCACCCTGGGGTTGACCAGATGCAGATCCTGGCCGCGCACGTGGATGTCCGTTTCGCCGGCCGCCAGGATGTTCTTGACCCAGTTGGTCTTGCCGTGGATCAGCAGGATCACGATGGTGTTGCCCTTGCGGTAGGGGGTGACCACCGTCTCGTAGGCGGTGCCCGACGTCCGGCCGCGGTGTTTGACGATTGCCATCCCGGGCAGGTGTCTGGCGAGCGGGCTGATAATCGGGTTGAGGTACTTGATCTGGAAGTTCTCCGCCCAGACCGGGACCTTCATCGGCACGTCGGGGGTGTCGTTCGGATGGTCTTTGGTGGACATGGTGTCCATCATGCCGCCGCGCCGCGCCGCACCAACGACAGCACCACCGCGGCGGTGGCGAACAAGCCCGAAAAGGTCCGGTTGAGCACCGTCTGTTGCCGCGGGGTGCGCAGCCAGCGCAGCAACCGCGCCGCCATCCCGGTGTAGCCGCTCATCACCACCACGTCGACGACCACCATCGTCGACCCGATCGCCAGGTATTGCGGCAGCAGCGGCGCCGTCGGTACGACGAACTGCGGCAGCACCGCGAGCAGGAACACCAGGCCCTTGGGGTTGGTCACGTTGACCAGGAAGCCGCGCACCAGCAGGGCCAGCCGGCCGCCGCTGAACCCCGCGGTGAGTTGCTCACCCAGGTCACCGGCCGTCGTGCGCCACTGGCGCACGGCCAGATAGACCAGGTACGCCACCCCGATCCACTTGATCACGGTGAACGCGACGATCGACTGCGCCACCGCCGCCCCGAGACCCACCGCGACCGCCGCCAGCTGCATCATCAGCCCGATCTGCAGCCCGGCGATGCTCCAGTAACCGCGGCGCAGACCGTAGCTGAGCCCGGTGGCCATCGACTGGATCGCACCGGCGCCGGGCGAGACGCTGATGGCGATCGCGGCGCCCACGAACGCCAGCCACAAGTCCCATCGCATCCCGGCAGTATCCGCGCGCCCGAACGCCGGATTCAACGGATTTTTATTCAGATGCACCGATCGGGGACAATTGAACCGATGACCAGCTTCGCCATGACCCGGATCGACCTGCGCGGCCGGACGCTGTCCACCGCCGAGTTGCGGACGGCGCTGCCCCGCGGCGGGGTGGACGTGGACGCGATCGTGCCCAAGGTGCGCCCGATCGTCGACGATGTCGCCGCCCGGGGCGCGGTGGCGGCGCTGGAATACGGCGAGAAGTTCGACGGCGTGCGGCCCGGCGCGGTCCGGGTCCCGGCGGCCCAGCTCGAGGCGGCGCTGGTCGCGCTGGACCCCGAGGTGCGTGCGGCCCTGGAGATCGCCGTCGAGCGCACCCGTGCCGTGCACGCCGACCAGCGACGCACCGACACCACCACGCTGTTCTCCTCGGGCGCCTCGGTCACCGAGCGCTGGGTGCCGGTCGAGCGGGTGGGGCTGTACGTGCCGGGCGGGAACGCGGTCTACCCGTCCAGCGTGGTGATGAACGTGGTGCCCGCCCAGGCCGCCGGCGTCGAGTCGCTGGTGGTCGCCAGCCCGCCGCAGGCCCAATTCGCGGGCCTGCCGCACCCGACCATCCTGGCCGCTGCCCGGCTGCTCGGCGTCGACGAGGTGTGGGCCGTGGGCGGTGCGCAGGCGGTAGCGCTGCTGGCCTACGGTGGTGTCGATACCGACGGGGCCGAACTGGCACCGGTCGACATGATCACCGGCCCGGGCAACATCTACGTCACAGCGGCCAAGCGGATCTGCCGCTCCCAGGTCGGCATCGACGCCGAGGCGGGCCCCACCGAGATCGCGATCCTGGCCGACCACACCGCCGACCCGGCGCACGTGGCGGCCGATCTGATCAGCCAGGCCGAGCACGACGTGCTGGCGGCCAGCGTGCTGGTCACCGACAGCGTCGCGCTGGCCGAGGCCGTCGATGCCGAACTGACCGATCAGCTCAGCACCACCGTGCACCGCGAGCGGGTCACCGAGGCCTTGAGCGGGCGGCAGTCCGGCACCGTGCTCGTCGACGATGTCGACACCGGGGTGCGGGTGGTCAACGCCTACGCCGCCGAGCACCTGGAGATCCAGACCGCCGACGCCGCCGAGGTGGCGAGCCGGATCCGGGCGGCGGGCGCCATCTTCGTCGGCCCGTATTCGCCGGTGAGCCTCGGCGACTACTGCGCGGGGTCCAATCACGTGCTGCCCACCGCGGGCTGTGCGCGGCATTCCAGTGGGCTGTCGGTGCAGACCTTCCTCCGCGGCATCCACGTGGTGGACTACAGCGAGGCCGCCCTCAAGGACGTTGCGGGCTATGTCATCACGCTGGCCAAGGCCGAGGATCTGCCCGGTCACGGCGAAGCGGTCCGGCGAAGGTTCGAGAAGTGACCGCGATCCCGGGGGCCGGCGTCACGCTGGCCGATCTGCCGGTGCGGGAGAACCTGCGTGGGAAGTCGCCCTACGGCGCACCGCAACTCGACGTACCGGTGCGGCTGAACACCAACGAGAACCCCCACCCGCCCAGCCTGGCACTGATCGACGACGTCACCCAGTCGGTCCGCGCCGCGGCGGGTGAGCTGCACCGCTATCCCGACCGCGACGCCGTCGAGCTGCGCCGCGACCTCGCCGGCTACCTCAGCGCCCAGACCGGTGTCACCGTTGGGGTCGAGAACGTCTGGGCGGCAAACGGATCCAACGAAATCCTGCAACAGCTGTTGCAGGCCTTCGGCGGACCGGGGCGCAGCGCGATCGGCTTCGTGCCGTCCTACTCGATGCACCCGATCATCTCCGACGGGACGCAGACCGAGTGGATCGAGGCGGCGCGCGCCGACGACTTCAGCCTGGACGTGGGCACCGCGGTCGACGTCGTCGCGGAACGAGCGCCCGACGTGGTGTTCGTCGCCAGCCCGAACAACCCGTCGGGACAGAGCATCTCGCTGGATGACCTGCGACGGCTGCTACGGGCCATGCCGCGCGGGATCCTGATCGTCGACGAGGCGTACGGGGAGTTCTCCGCCCAGCCGAGTGCGATCGCGCTGATCGACGAGTTCCCGGATCGGCTGATCGTCAGCCGCACCATGAGCAAGGCGTTCGCCTTCGCCGGCGGCCGGCTGGGATATCTGGTGGCCGCGCCGGCGATCATCGACGCCGTGCTGTTGGTGCGCCTGCCCTACCACCTGTCGGTGCTGACCCAGGTGGCCGCGCGGGCGGCGCTGCGGCACGCCGACGACACCCTGGGCAGCGTCGCCCATCTCGTCGCCGAGCGGGAGCGGGTGAGCGCGGCGCTGACCGACCTCGGCTTCCGGGTCATCCCCAGCGACGCCAACTTCGTCCTGTTCGGCGAGTTCGCGGACGCCGTGGACACCTGGCAGCGTGACCTCGGCGACGGCATCCTGATCCGTGACGTGGGAATCCCGGGATTCCTGCGCACCACAATCGGTTTGACCGAAGAGAACGACGCATTCCTGGCCGCCAGCGCGCAGCTGGCCGGCACCGCACTGGCTCAGCCGCTAGGAGCACAATGACCGCTTTGTCACCGCGCCGGGCGCGGGTGGAACGTAAGACCAAGGAGTCCGACATCGTCGTGGACCTCGACCTCGACGGGACCGGTCAGGTCAGCGTCGACACCGGGGTGGCGTTCTTCGACCACATGCTCACCGCGCTGGGCACCCACGCCAGCTTCGACCTGACCGTCACCGCCGAGGGCGACGTCGACATCGAGGGCCACCACACCATCGAGGACACCGCGATCGTGCTGGGCACCGCGCTCGGTCAGGCCCTCGGCGACAAGAAGGGCATCCGCCGGTTCGGGGACGCGTTCATCCCGATGGACGAGACGCTGGCCCATGCCGCCGTCGATCTGTCCGGGCGGCCGTACTTCGTGCACGTCGGCGAGCCGGAGTTCATGGTGAAGTTCACCATCGCCGGCTCGGCGGTGCCCTACCACACCGTGATCAACCGGCACGTGTTCGAGTCACTGGCCGTCAACGCCCGGATTGCCCTGCACGTGCGAACCATCTACGGCCGCGACCCGCACCACATCACCGAGGCGCAGTACAAGGCGGTCGCCCGTGCCCTGCGCCAGGCGGTCGAGCCGGATCCCCGGATCTCGGGCGTCCCGTCCACCAAAGGCGCCCTGTGACAGCACCTTCGGGGCGCAAGCGGGTCGTCGTCCTGGATTATGGTTCCGGCAACCTGCGCTCGGCCCAGCGGGCGCTGGAACGCGTCGGCGCCGACGTCGAGGTGACCGCCGACGCGCAGCGGGCCCTCGAGGCCGACGGTCTGGTGGTTCCGGGTGTCGGTGCGTTCGAGGCGTGCATGGCCGGGCTGCGCGCCATCAGCGGCGAGCGGATCATCGCCGACCGGGTGGCGGCGGGCCGGCCGGTGCTCGGGGTGTGTGTCGGCATGCAGATCCTGTTCGCCCGCGGTGTCGAGTTCGGCGTGGAGTCGACCGGCTGCGGCCAGTGGCCCGGTTCGGTCACCCGGCTGGACGCACCGGTGATCCCGCACATGGGCTGGAACGTCGTCGACGCCGCGGCGGGTAGCCGGCTGTTCAAGGGACTCGACCCTGACACCCGGTTCTACTTCGTCCACTCCTACGCCGCCCAGAGTTGGGACGGAGCGCCCGAGGCGCTGCTGACGTGGGCCACCCATCACGTGCGGTTCCTGGCCGCGGTGGAGGACGGTCCGCTGTCGGCGACACAATTTCATCCGGAGAAGAGCGGTGATGCCGGTGCGGCGTTGCTATCGAATTGGGTTGAGGGGCTGTGAACACGTGGGATTGATCCTGTTGCCCGCCGTCGACGTCGTGGACGGCCGTGCCGTGCGGCTGGTCCAGGGCAAGGCCGGCAGCGAGACCGAATACGGCTCGGCGCTCGACGCCGCGCTGACCTGGCAGCGCGACGGCGCGGAGTGGATCCACCTGGTGGACCTCGATGCCGCGTTCGGGCGCGGGTCCAACCGGGAACTGCTGGCCGAACTGGTCGGCTCGCTCGAGGTCAAGGTCGAACTCTCCGGCGGTATCCGCGATGACGAATCGCTCAAGGCGGCGTTGGCCACCGGTTGCGCGCGGGTCAACATCGGCACCGCGGCGCTGGAGAACCCGCTGTGGTGTGCCCAGGCGATCGCCGAGCACGGTGACAAGGTGGCGGTCGGACTCGACGTGCAGATCGTCGAGGGCGAGCACCGGCTGCGCGGTCGCGGCTGGGAGACCGACGGTGGCGACCTGTGGTCGATCCTGGAACGCCTTGACAGCGAGGGGTGTTCGCGCTTCGTCGTCACCGACGTCACCAAGGACGGCACCCTGACCGGGCCCAACCTGGATCTGCTGGAGGGCGTCGCAGAATGCACCGACGCACCGGTCATCGCATCCGGGGGTGTGTCCAGCCTGGACGACCTGCGCGCCATCGCCACTCTCACCGACAGCGGTGTGGAGGGCGCGATCGTCGGAAAGGCGCTCTACGCAGGCCGATTCACGCTCCCCGAAGCGTTGGCCGCGGTGAGTCGGTAGTGGACCTCGGGGCCCTGGTGGCGCAGGCCGCGGTGATCCTCGACGAGGCCTCCAAGCCGTTCATCGCCGGACATCGGGCCGACTCGGCCGTGCAGAAGAAGGGCAACGATTTCGCCACCGAGGTCGACCTGGCCATCGAGCGCCAGGTGGTCGAGGCACTGGAGTCGGCCACCGGTATCGGCGTGCACGGCGAGGAGTTCGGCGGCGCCGACCTGGATTCCCCGCTGGTGTGGGTGCTCGACCCGATCGACGGCACCTTCAACTACGCGGCCGGTTCCCCGATGGCGGCGATCCTGCTGGGCCTGCTGCGCGACGGCGAACCGGTGGCCGGGCTGACCTGGCTGCCGTTCACCGACCAGCGCTACACCGCGGTACTGGGTGGTCCGCTGTATGCCAACGGCGTTGCGCACCCGCCGATCGCCCGCGGCGACATCGCGCAGTGCGTGATCGGGATCGGCACCTTCAACGTCGACTGGCGCGGCCGGTTCCCGGGCCGCTATCGGCTGGCCGTCTTCGAGGAGCTCAGCCGGGTCTGCTCCAAGATGCGGATGCACGGCGCGACCGGGATCGACATCGCCTACGTCGGTGCCGGAATCCTCGGTGGAGCAATCAGTTTCGGCCATCACATCTGGGACCATGCGGCCGGGGTGGCGCTGGTGCGCGCGGCCGGCGGCGTCGTCACCGACCTGGCCGGTGTCGAGTGGACCGCGTCGTCGCAGTCGGCGCTGGCGGCCGCGCCGGGCGTGCATGAGCGCATCATGGATATTCTGGAGCGGGTCGGATCCCCGGAGGACTATCGCTGATGGACGTGGCGGTGCGTGTCATTCCGTGCCTGGATGTCGACGACGGCCGGGTGGTCAAGGGTGTCAACTTCGAAAACCTCCGGGATGCCGGTGATCCCGTCGAGCTCGCTGCGGCCTATGACGCCGAGGGCGCCGACGAACTGTGTTTCCTCGACGTCACCGCGTCCTCTTCCGGCCGCGCCACCATGCTCGATGTGGTGCGTCGCACCGCCGAGCAGGTCTTCATCCCGCTCACCGTCGGCGGCGGGGTGCGCTCGGTGGCCGACGTGGACTCCCTGTTGCGTGCCGGCGCGGACAAGGTGTCAGTGAACACCGCGGCGATCGCCCGCCCGGAGTTGCTCGCCGAGTTGTCCCGGCAGTTCGGCTCGCAGTGCATCGTGCTCTCAGTCGATGCCCGCACGGTGCCACAGGGTTCGGCGCCGACACCATCGGGCTGGGAGGTCACCACCCACGGCGGGCGGCAGGGCACTGGCATCGACGCGGTCGAGTGGGCCGCTCGCGGAGCCGAACTCGGCGTCGGCGAGATCCTGCTGAACTCGATGGACGCCGACGGCACCAAGGCCGGATTCGACCTGACCATGCTGCGGGCGGTGCGCAAGGCCGTGACGGTACCGGTGATCGCCAGCGGGGGAGCTGGGGCCGTGGACGATTTCGCGCCCGCCGTGGCGGCCGGCGCGGATGCGGTATTGGCCGCCAGCGTGTTCCACTTCCGTGAGCTGACGATCGGTCAAGTGAAGGCGGCGATGGCTGCGGAAGGCATTGTGGTCCGATGAACGGAGCGAAGGGGACGAATCGAGGCGGGCTCCGATGAGTCTCGATCCCGACATCGCCAAACGGCTCAAGCGCGACGCCAACGGGCTGTTCGCGGCGATCGCGCAGGAGCGCGGCACCGGCGCTGTGCTGATGGTCGCCTGGATGGACGACGACGCACTGGCGCGCACGCTGGCCACCCGGGAGGCGACCTACTACTCACGCTCCCGCGGCGAGCAGTGGGTCAAGGGTGCCACCTCCGGCCACACCCAGTACGTGCACAGCGTGCGACTGGACTGCGACGGCGATGCGGTGCTGTTGGAGGTAGACCAGGTCGGCGGCGCCTGCCACACCGGCGACCACAGCTGCTTCGACGCCGACCTTCTGCTCGGCGCCGAGGACGCAGGATAGCCTCGGCGGATGCGAAAGTTCGCCGCAGTCGCGGCACTCGTTGCGACGGCGATCGGGGCGAAGCGCTACCTCTCGCTGCGCTCGGCGATGGCGGATGTCGCTGTCGACCTTCGCAGCCCGCTGCTCTTGGTGCTCGGCGGCGCGTCGTTCACGAAGTGGAACCTTCCGCTGCTGCGGCGAGTCTTCGGCCGCAGCTCGGCGCCGGGCCCCAATGTAACCGCGGCATGGCGAACCCTCGATGGTGAGACGACGGTACGGGCCCTCGTTGTGTCGCCCGAGGTCGCCGACGTACCGCGTCCCGCGGTGCTGCACTTCCACAGCGGTGGAATGATCGTGGGCGCGCCGCAATTGGAGGCTGCCACGATGGGCATGTTGGCCCGGGAACTCGGCGCGGTGGTGGTTTCGCCCGACTACCGCCTCGCTCCCGAACATCGCTTCCCGGCAGCCTCAGACGATTGCATGGCTGCACTCCGCTGGATGCGTGCTCACGCCGACGAACTGGGGATCGATCCCCAGCGGATCGCGCTTGCCGGGGCCAGTGCCGGCGGTGGCTTCGTGGCAACGACTGCTCAGCGCGCGCACGATGAGGGCATCCCGCTGCGCGCCCAGGCCATCGTCTACGGCGTTCTGGATGACCGTACTGCTCTGGTCGACGACCATTCGGGTCGTGGCCGGTTCATCTACAGCCCGGAAAGTATCCGGTTCGGGTGGCGGGCCTTTCTGGGATGCGAGCCGGGGGCGACGGACGCGGTGCCGGAATACGCGGCGGCGGCGCGGCGCGGCAACCTCAGCGGACTACCGCCGGCGTGGATAGGCGTCGGTGAACTCGATGCGCTTTACCCGGAGAACGTCGCTTACGCACAGCGTCTCCGCGACGCCGGAGTGCCCGTCGAGCTGGTCACCGTACCGGGCATGTATCACGGCGCAGACGGGTTCGCGCCGAACGCACCAGCGATGCAGGCCTTCACCGAAAGCATGGTGAGCCATCTCCGCGCCCACCTTTAGGCGGGTCCAGTCCTAGGCGGGCTTTCGGGTCCGCAGCACCGCCAGCGCCTTGTCGGCGTGGGTATCCATGTTGACCTCGCTGGAGATGACCTCCAGCACGGTGCGCTCGGTGTCGATCACGAACGTGGTGCGCTTGACTGGCAGGAACTTGCCCAGCAGTCCGCGCTTGACGCCGAACGTGGTCGCAACCTCACCGTCGACATCCGAGAGCAGCGGATAGTCAAAGCTCTGCGAGTCGGCGAACCTGGCCTGCTTTTCCACCGCGTCGGTGCTGATCCCGACCCGGGTGGCGCCCACCGCGGCGAAGTCGCCGGCGAGGTCGCGGAAATGGCAGGCCTCCTTGGTGCAACCCGGCGTCATCGCCGCCGGATAGAAGAAAAGCGCAATCGGCCCGTCGGCGAGCAGACTGCTCAGTGAGCGCACGGTGCCGGTCTGGTCCGGCAGTTCGAACTCGGGAACTCGGTCGCCACGTTTCATGGACGCTGAGGCTACGCCGGTCGGCTGGGGTCGGCGGGTCTGGGAGGATGTAGCCGTGCAATCCACCACCACGCGCGACGAGTTTCGGGCGCTGGCCGCTGAACACCGCGTGGTACCGGTGATCCGCAAGGTCCTCGCCGACAGCGAGACACCGCTGTCGGCGTACCGCAAACTGGCCGCCAACCGGCCGGGCACGTTCCTGCTGGAATCCGCCGAGAACGGGCGTTCGTGGTCGCGCTGGTCGTTCATCGGGGCCGGTGCGCCGTCGGCGCTGACGGTCCGCGACGGCGAGGCCGTCTGGCTGGGCCACACGCCGAAGGACGCCCCGACCGGTGGCGACCCGCTGCAGGCGCTGCAGCAGACCATCGAACTGTTGTCGACCGGCCCGCTGGCGGGGGTGCCGCCGCTTTCGGGCGGCATGGTCGGTTACTTCGCCTACGACTTCGTCCGCCGCCTGGAACGGCTGCCCGAGCTGGCCGTCGACGATCTGCAGCTGCCCGACATGCTGCTGCTGCTGGCCACCGACCTGGCTGCCCTGGACCACCACGAGGGCACCATCACGCTGATCGCCAACGCGGTGAACTGGAACGGCACCGACGAACGCGTCGACTGGGCCTACGACGACGCGGTGTCGCGTCTGGATGTGATGACCGAGGCGCTGGGGCAGGCGCTGCCGTCGACGGTGGCGACGTTCACCCGGCCCGAACCGCAACCGCGGCTGCAGTGGACGCCGGAAGAGTACGGCGCCGTCGTCGAGCGGCTGGTGAAGGAGATCGAGGCCGGCGAGGCCTTCCAGGTGGTGCCGTCACAACGCTTCGAGATCGACACCCACGTCGACCCGATCGACGTCTACCGGATGCTGCGGGTGTCCAACCCCAGCCCGTACATGTACCTGATGCACATCCCCAACGATGTTGGTGAGACGGCGTTTTCGATCGTCGGATCCAGTCCGGAGGCCTTGGTGACGGTGGTGGACGGCCGGGCCACCACCCATCCGATCGCCGGAACCCGTTGGCGTGGCCAGACGGAGGAGGAAGACCAGCTGCTGGAGAAGGACCTGCTGGCCGACGAGAAGGAGCGGGCCGAGCACCTCATGCTGGTCGATCTCGGCCGCAACGATCTGGGCCGGGTGTGTGTGCCGGGCACAGTGCGGGTTGAGGACTACAGCCACATCGAGCGCTACAGCCACGTCATGCACCTGGTCTCGACGGTGACGGGTCTGCTGGCCGAGGGCCGCACAGCCCTGGACGCCGTCATGGCCTGCTTCCCGGCCGGCACCCTGTCCGGTGCGCCGAAGGTCCGCGCGATGGAGCTCATCGAGGAGGTCGAGAAGACCCGCCGCGGGCTCTACGGCGGGGTGGTGGGATACCTCGACTTCGCAGGCAACGCCGATTTCGCGATCGCGATCCGCACCGCCCTGATGCGCGACGGCACCGCCTACGTGCAGGCCGGCGGCGGCGTGGTCGCCGACTCCAACGGCCCCTACGAGTACACCGAGTCGGCCAACAAGGCCAAGACCGTGCTCAACGCGATCGCCGCCGCGGAGACACTGAGCGCACCGTGATCCGTCTCGCGCAACTGCTGCTGATCGTCGCCGCCGTCGGCCTGTGGGTCGGCTCCCGGCTGACCTGGGTGACCATCCGGTCCTCCGACGGGCTCGGCCAGCCCAAGACCGCGGAGCTGAGCGGCGCCACCTGGTCGAACGCACTGCTGCCGCTGGCGCTGTTGTTGGTGGCGGCCGCCGTCGCGGGCCTGGCGGTGCGCGGCTGGCTGCTGCGTGCGGTCGCGGTGCTGATCGCCGTGGCCAGCCTCGCGTTGGGATATCTCGGGATCAGCCTGGTCCAGATGCCCGACGTCAGCGTTCGCGGCGCCGATCTGGCGCAGGTCCCGGTCTTATCTCTGGTCGGCAGCGAGCGTCACCTCGGTGGTGCCGCCATCACCATCGCCGCGGCGGTGTGTGCGCTGTTGGCGGCGGTGCTGCTGATGCGGGCCGCCTCAGGAGCGCATCCGACCGGGAAATATGCGGCGCCGTCGGCCCGTCGCTCGGCCGCGCGCACCGTTAGCGGAACCGGCGACGTGTCGGAGCGGGGCATGTGGGACGCCCTCGACGAGGGCCGCGATCCCACCGCGACCGCCGGTGACCCCGCGGTCGACAAATCCGCCGATTGCGAGACCGAGGGTCGGTGACGGGTGACGGGCGCGTGGCGGCTACCCTTCCAGGGACATCAATCTGCGGCGTCAGAAGGGATCGGGCTGGCATGAGTTCGGCAACCGTGCTCGACTCCATCATCGAGGGAGTCCGCGCCGACGTTGCCGCCCGCGAGGCGAGCGTGACCCTGGCCGAGATCAAGGATTCGGCGAAGGCCGCACCCGCGCCGCTGAACGTCTTGGCCGCGTTGCGCGCACCCGGCCTCGGTGTGATCGCCGAGGTGAAGCGGGCCAGCCCATCACGTGGCCAGCTGGCCAACATCGCCGATCCGGCGGAGTTGGCCCGCGCCTACGAGAGTGGGGGCGCCCGGGTCATCAGCGTGCTGACCGAAGGCCGCCGGTTCCACGGTTCCCTGGCGGACCTGGACGCGGTGCGCGCCGCGGTCAAGATCCCGGTGCTCCGCAAAGACTTCATCATCGGCCCTTACCAGATCCACGAGGCCCGGGCGCACGGTGCGGACATGCTGCTGCTGATCGTTGCCGCCCTCGACCAACCGGCCCTGGAGTCGATGCTCGAGCGCACCGAGTCGCTGGGAATGACCGCTTTGGTCGAGGTGCACACCGAGGAGGAAGCCGACCGGGCACTCCAGGCCGGGGCCAAGGTGATCGGTGTGAACGCTCGTGACCTCAAGACGTTGGAGGTCGACCGGGACTGCTTCGGGCGGATCGCGCCGGGGCTGCCCTCCGACATCATCCGGATCGCCGAATCGGGTGTTCGCGGCACAGCGGATCTGTTGGCATACGCCGGCGCCGGCGCCGACGCGGTGCTGGTGGGTGAGGGGCTGGTCACCAGCGGTGACCCCCGCAATGCGGTGGCCGATCTGGTGACCGCGGGAGCCCACCCGTCCTGCCCGAAACCGGCACGGTGAATTGACCCGACCCACCTGCGTTGTTGAGCTTGGACATGGCTGATACCTCCACCCCTGACCTGCCCCGCACCAGTGCGGCGGTGGCCGAGCCGACGACCCACGACCCCGATTCCCGGGGCCACTTCGGGGTGTTCGGTGGTCGGTATGTGCCCGAGGCGTTGATGGCCGTCATCGAGGAGGTCACGGCGGCCTACGAGAAAGCCCGGACCGACCAGACCTTCCTCGATGAACTCGACCGCTTGCAGACCCACTACGCGGGTCGGCCGTCGCCGCTGTACGAGGCCAGCCGACTCGGTGAGCATGTCGGCGGGGCGCGGATCTTCCTCAAGCGGGAAGACCTGAACCACACCGGATCTCACAAGATCAACAACGTGCTCGGCCAGGCGCTGCTCGCCAAGCAGATGGGCAAGACCCGGGTGATCGCCGAAACCGGAGCCGGCCAGCACGGGGTGGCCACCGCTACCGCGTGCGCGCTGCTGGGCCTGGAATGCGTCATCTACATGGGTGCCGTCGACACCGCCCGCCAGGCCCTCAACGTCGCTCGGATGCGACTGCTGGGCGCCGAGGTGGTGTCGGTGCAGTCCGGGT
Organism: uncultured Mycobacterium sp.; assembly: GCA_964535335.1. Lineage (GTDB taxonomy): Bacteria > Actinomycetota > Actinomycetes > Mycobacteriales > Mycobacteriaceae > Mycobacterium. Next base: position 7,864 of record CAZHUU010000061.1, on the reverse strand, counting down.
CTAAGACCCTCAAAGACGCGATCAACGACGCCTTCCGCGACTGGGTCACCAACGCCGACCAGACCTACTACTGCTTCGGCACCGCGGCCGGGCCGCATCCGTTCCCGCTGATGGTGCGTGACTTCCAGCGCGTCATCGGACTCGAGGCCCGTACCCAGATGCTGGCTCAGGCCGGTCGGCTGCCCGATGCGGTGACCGCCTGTGTGGGCGGCGGTTCCAATGCGATCGGCATCTTCCATGCCTTCATCGACGATCCCGCGGTCCGCTTGATCGGTTTCGAGGCGGCCGGCGAAGGCGTCGAAACAGGAAGACACGCAGCGACTTTCGCCGGTGGATCTCCAGGTGCCTTTCAGGGCTCGTATTCGTACCTGTTGCAGAATGACGACGGTCAGACCATCGAATCGCATTCCATTTCAGCCGGATTGGACTACCCGGGCGTCGGGCCGGAGCACGCGTTCCTCAAGGAACTCGGCCGCACCGAGTACCGGCCCATCACCGACGTCGAGGCGATGGACGCCTTCCGGTTGCTCTGCCGACTCGAGGGCATCATCCCGGCGATCGAGTCGGCGCATGCCGTGGCCGGTGCGGTCAAACTCGCCGGCGAACTGGGCCCCGGGTCGATCATCCTGATCAACCTCTCCGGGCGCGGCGACAAGGACGTCGAGACGGCGGCCAGGTGGTTCGGACTGCTCGACAGCCCGGCGACGGGGACGCCATGACCGTTCAGCACAGCCGCCCGGGCCGACTGGGTCCGATCTTCGAAACCTGCTCCGCCGACGGCAGGGCAGCGCTCATCGGGTACCTGCCCACCGGCTACCCCGATGTACAGGCCTCGATCGAGGCCATGATTGTCATGACCGAATCGGGTTGCGACATCATCGAAGTGGGCGTGCCCTACTCCGATCCCGGTATGGATGGACCGGTGATCGCCACCGCGACCGAGGCCGCACTGCAGGCCGGTGTCCGGGTGCACGACACCTTGCGCGCGGTGGAGGCCATCAGCGCGGCCGGCGGCAGCCCGGTGGTGATGACCTACTGGAATCCCGTGATGCACTACGGCGTCGATGCTTTCGCCCGCGACCTGGCCGCGGCCGGCGGCTTGGGCATGATCACGCCGGACCTGATTCCGGACGAGGCCGACCAGTGGCTGGCGGCTTCCGACGCACACGGCCTGGACCGCATCTTCCTCGTCGCGCCGTCATCGACACCCGAGCGACTTGCCCGCACCGTCGAGGCATCCCGCGGGTTCGTCTACGCGGCCTCGACCATGGGGGTCACCGGCGCTCGTGATGCGGTTTCACACGCGGCTCCCGAACTGGTGGGCCGCGTCAAGGAGATCTCCGATATCCCGGTAGGGGTCGGCCTGGGCGTGCGCTCCCGTGAGCAGGCGGCGGAGATCGCCCGCTTCGCCGACGGCGTGATCGTGGGCTCGGCGCTGGTCTCGGCACTCACCGACGGGGTGGGTGCCGTCCGCACGCTCACCGAGGAGTTGGCGATCGGGGTTCGACAGAAGGTGCCTGCTACGTGACGACGACGGTGCTCGCCTATTTCCCCAGCCCTCCGCAGGGCGTCTGGCATCTGGGACCCGTCCCGATCCGGGCGTACGCGCTGTGCATCATCGCCGGCATCGTCGCCGCACTGCTGATCGGCGACCGCCGCTGGGCGGCTCGCGGCGGCGAGCGCGGCGTGATCTATGACATCGCGCTGTGGGCGGTGCCGTTCGGGCTGATCGGCGGCCGGCTCTATCACCTGATGACCGACTGGCGAACCTATTTCGGTGAGGGCGGCGCCGGTATCGGTGCGGCGCTGCGGATCTGGGACGGTGGCCTGGGTATCTGGGGAGCCGTCGCCCTCGGTGGTGTCGGCGCGTGGATTGCATGCCGGCGCAGAGGGATTCCGCTGCCGGCCTTCGGTGATGCGATCGCGCCGGGAATCATCTTGGCCCAGGCCATCGGACGGCTGGGCAACTACTTCAATCAGGAGTTGTACGGCCGGGAGACGACTGTCCCGTGGGGGATGGAGATCTTCTACCGGCGCGACTCCTCGGGCATGGTCGACGTGCATTCCCTCGATGGGGTGTCGACGGGCCAGGTGGCCGCCGTCGTCCAGCCGACGTTCCTGTACGAGTTGTTGTGGAACCTGCTGGTTTTCGTCCTCCTGATCTACATCGATCGACGGTTCAAGCTCGGCCACGGCCGACTCTTCGCCACGTATGTGGCCGCCTATTGCGTCGGTCGGTTCTGGGTCGAACTGCTGCGCGACGACACCGCGACCCATATCGCCGGGATCAGGGTCAACTCGTTCACGTCGACGTTCGTGTTCATCGGCGCGATCGTCTACATCATGGTGGCTCCGAAGGGACGCGAGGATCCCGCCACGCTCGGCGGCAAGCATGTCGAGGGTGTCGAGCAGGAGTCGCCGGTCGAAGAATTCGCCGAGGATTTGGTGTCGGTGGCGAAGGGCAGCGGAATCGTGGCCGCGGCGGCGGTTGCCGGTGCGCACGAGGACGAGGATGCGGCCGCGGTCGGTGACGTCGAGGATGCGGGAGCAGGGCCCGAGGCGGAAGCCGAAGTGGAGGCTGAGCCGGAGCCGGAAGCTCAAGCCGAAGCTGAACCGGAGGCTGAGGCGGAAGCGGAGGAACCGGAGGCCGAGGCCGAAGCGGAGCCCGAGGTGGAGCCGGAGCCGGAATCTGAGCCGGAAACCGAGGCTGATGCGGAGGGTGAGCCAGAGGCAGAGGCAGATGCAGAGCCCGAGCCGGAAGTTGAGACCGAGCCGGAAACCGAGACAGAGTCAGAGCTCGAGCCAGAAGCCGAGCCCGAGCCCGAGCCCGAGGCCGAGGCTGAGACCGAGCCGGAAACCGAGGCAGAGCCAGAGCCTGAGCCAGAAGCTGAGCCCGAGCCCGAGGCCGAGGCTGAGACCGAGCCGGAAACCGAGGCAGAGCCAGAAGCTAAGCCCGAGGCTGGGACCGAGCCGGAAACCGAGGTAGAACCAGAGCTCGAGCCAGAAGCTGAGCCCGAGGCAGAAGCTGGGCCTGAGACTGAAGCGGAACCCGAGCCCGAGTCAGAGGCCGAACGTCGGCCCGAGGCCGAAGCTGTCGCCGAGTCTGAGCCGGAACCTGAAGCTGAGCCCGAAACTCGGGCGGAGGCTGAGCCAGAGGAAGAGCCTGAACCCGAGCTCGAACCGGCCCAGGTGGTGCAGCGGCGCGGATTCCGTGTCACGGTCCGGCGCGTGTTGTGGGGAGTGGACACCCGCAGCCGCGACTGACGCGACTCGCCAGGCGCGGTCATTCACCGCATCGATCGGCTTCCGCGCGCCGAGTGTGAATCCTCTGCGAAAATTCAGCCGATTCTTCGCTGAGGATTCACACTCGCGATTGGCTACGGTTTGTCCGGGTCATCGCCGGTCTGAGGGCCGCCGCTCTGGCATGCTGATGTCATGACTGAGCCGCAGTTCGGAGGCACCGAGGGCAGCATGCCGCCGCCCTACCCGCCCGCGCCCGACTATCCGCCGCCCGGCCAGTACCCACCCCCCGGCCAGTACCCACCGTCGGACCCGTACGCGGGCTATGTCGATCCGGCGGCCCCGTTCGGCCGGCATCCGGTGACCGGCGAGCCGCTGTCGGACAAGTCCAAGGTGGTGGCGGGCCTGCTGCAGTTGCTGGGTCTGTTCGGCATCGTCGGCGTGGGGCGCATTTATCTGGGCTACACCGGTCTGGGCATCGGGCAACTGGTCGTCGGTCTTGTCACCTGCGGTATTGGCGCGCTCATCTGGGGCATCATCGACGCCGTGCTGATCCTCACGGACAAGGTCCGCGACCCGCAGGGCCGTCCGCTGCGTGATGGCACCTAGCACCGGGCTGCCATCCCAGGCGCGGCGCTACGGCACCTGGGCCACCGGTGCGCTGGCAGCCGGCGCGGTCGCCTACGTCGGTCTGGTCGACCCGCACCGGCCCGGCTCGTTGTTTCCGCCATGCCCGTTTAAGCTCCTCACCGGTTGGAACTGCCCGGCGTGCGGCGGGCTGCGGATGACCCATGACCTCCTGCACGGCGATCTGGCGGCCGCCATCGTCGACAACGTCTTCCTCCTGATTGGCCTGCCCATGCTGGCCGCGTGGGTGATCTGGCGGCTGACCCGCGGGCAGTCGACCATCGGCCGTCCCGCTGTGGTCGTGATCGCTGTCAGCGCGCTGGCGTGGACGGTGCTGCGCAACCTGCCCGGCTTCCCCCTGGTGCCGACGATTCTCAGCCAGTGACAAGACGCCCGCGCTGATACACTCGGAAGTCGCTGCGGCAGTTCGCCGCCGTGAATCATCGGGCCGGTGCAGTCCCGGACATCATCTGTCAAGGCTGCGGCAAGGCCACACCTGAGCGCATCTCGCCCACAGCTCCACGCCGCACGCCGGGATCTCCGAGGAGCGTGGAGATGCTGTTTTCGGCACTTCCTGAGGCGCAGGGCCTGTATGACCCGGCGCGCGAATCTGATTCGTGCGGTGTGGCCATGGTGGCCGACATCCAGGGCCGCCGATCGCACGCGATCGTGGCCGACGGTCTGACCGCCCTGGAGCACCTCGAACACCGCGGCGCCGCCGGCGCCGAACCCAACAGCGGCGACGGTGCGGGCATCCTGCTGCAGCTACCCGTCGAACTGCTTCGCGACGTGGTCGACTTCGAACTCCCCGGCCACGCCGCCGACGGCTCCAACACCTTCGCGGCCGGCATCTGCTTCCTGCCCGCCGACCCGGCCGTCCGTCGGCAGTCGATCGCCCGGATCGAGGCGATCGCGGTGGAGGAGGGCTTGGAAGTGCTTGGCTGGCGTCCCGTTCCGGTCGACCCCGCCGGAGCGGAGGTGGGCGTCACCGCACGGGCCTGCATGCCGTACATGGCGATGCTGTTCGTTAGCGCACCGCCACTTGACGATGCCGGGCGCCCCGGCGGCATCGACCTCGATCGCCGCGTGTACCCGTTGCGTAAGCGGGCCGAGCAGGGCGATGTCTACTTCCCGTCGCTGTCCAGCCGGACCATGGCGTTCAAGGGCATGCTCACCACGATGCAGCTGCCGAAGTACTTCGCCGATCTGCGTGACGAGCGCTGCCTGAGTGCCATCGCCATCGTGCACAGCCGCTTCTCCACCAACACCTTTCCGTCCTGGCCGCTGGCCCACCCGTTCCGGTTCGTCGCCCACAACGGTGAGATCAACACCGTGCGCGGCAACCGCAACCGCATGCACGCCCGCGAGGCGCTGCTGGCAAGCTCACTGATTCCGGGCGATCTCAGCCGGTTGTCGCCCATCTGCACGCCCGACGGGTCCGACTCGGCATCGTTCGACGAGGTGCTCGAATTGCTGCACCTCGGCGGCCGTAGCCTGCCGCACACGGTGATGATGATGATCCCGGAGGCGTGGGAGAACAACACGGTCATGGACCCCGCCCGGCGGGCGTTCTGCCAATTCCACGCCTCGATCATGGAGCCGTGGGACGGACCGGCCTGCGTCACCTTCACCGACGGCACGGTCGTGGGAGCGGTGTTGGACCGCAACGGGTTACGCCCGGGACGGTGGTGGCGCACCATCGACGATCGGATCGTGCTGGCGAGCGAATCGGGTGTCCTGGACATCCCGTCGGCGGAGGTCGTCGCCAAGGGCCGGCTCGAACCCGGCAAGATGTTCCTCGTCGACACTGCCGTCGGCCGCATCATCTCCGACGACGAGATCAAAACCACGCTGGCGACCGAACAGGCCTACGGCGAATGGCTGCACGCCGGGCTGCTGGACATCGCCGCCCTGCCCGTGCGCACCCCGGCCCAGCCCAACCACGAATCGGTGGTGCGGCGTCAGATCGCCTTCGGCTACACCGAGGAGGACCTGCGCGTCCTGTTGACCCCGATGGCCGCGTCCGGCCAGGAACCGTTGGGCTCCATGGGAACCGACACCCCCACCGCCGTCATGTCGAAACGGTCCAAGCTGCTCTATGACTACTTCGTCGAACTCTTCGCGCAGGTGACCAACCCTCCGCTGGATGCGATCCGGGAGGAGATCGTCACCTCGATGGCCCGGGTGATGGGTCCCGAACAGAACCTGCTCGAACCCACCGCCGCCTCCTGCCGCCAGATCCTGCTGCACTGGCCGGTCCTCGACAACGACGAACTCAACCGCATCGTGCACATCAATGCCGACGGCGAGCACCCCGGGTTCCGAGCCCTGGTGCTGCGCGCTCTGTACGACGTCGAACGCGGTGGCGAAGGACTCGCCGATGCCGTCGACGACCTGCGCCACCGTGCGAGCGAGGCGATTGCCAAAGGTGCTCGCACCCTGGTCATCTCGGATCGGGACTCCGACCACACCAAGGCGCCGATCCCGTCGCTGCTAGCGGTGGCAGCTGTGCACCACCATCTGGTCCGCACCAAGGAACGACTGAAGGTGGCCCTGGTGGTGGAAAGCGGGGACGCCCGCGAGGTTCACCACATCGCCCTGCTCATCGGATACGGCGCCGCCGCGGTGAACCCGTACCTGGCCTTCGAATCGATCGAAGACCTGATCCGCGAGGGTGAGCTGACCGGTATCGAGGTCGGCACCGCGGTGCGCAACTACCTCAAGGCGCTGGGCAAGGGCGTCATGAAGGTGATGAGCAAGATGGGGATCTCGACTGTCGGGTCCTATACCGGCGCACAGGCCTTCGAGGCCGTCGGCCTGAGCAGGGAAGTGGTCGACGAATACCTGACCGGCACGGTCAGCCAGATCGGCGGGGTCGGCCTCGACGTGCTTGCCGAGGAGGTCAAGCTGCGGCACCGCCGGGCCTATCCGGAGAACCCGACCGAACGGGTGCACCGCCGCTTGGAAGTCGGCGGCGAATACCAGTTCCGCCGGGAGGGTGAACTGCATCTGTTCACCCCGGAAACCGTTTTCCTGCTGCAGCATTCGACCCGCACCGGACGGCACGAGGTCTTCGCCAAGTACTCTGACGAGGTGAATCGGCTGTCCCGCGAGGGCGGCACCCTGCGTGGACTGTTCACCTTCAAAGAGGGTCTGCGGCCCCCGGTGCCGCTGCACGAGGTCGAATCCGTCGACGCTATCTGCGCTCGTTTCAACACCGGGGCAATGAGTTACGGCTCCATCTCGGCCGAGGCGCACGAAACCATGGCCATCGCCATGAACAGCCTCGGCGGCCGATCCAACAGCGGTGAGGGCGGTGAAGACGTCGACCGGCTCTACGACCCGCGCCGGCGCAGCGCCGTCAAGCAGGTCGCCTCCGGCCGGTTCGGCGTCACCGGCGACTATCTGCTCAATGCCACCGATATCCAGATCAAGATGGCGCAGGGCGCCAAACCCGGCGAAGGTGGCCAGTTGCCGGGGTTCAAGGTGTATCCCAGCATCGCCAAGACGCGGCACTCCACACCCGGCGTCGGCCTCATCTCGCCGCCGCCGCACCACGACATCTACTCGATCGAGGACCTCGCCCAGCTCATCCACGACCTCAAGAACTCCAACCCGCGTGCCCGCGTGCACGTGAAGCTGGTCGCCGAGGTCGGGGTCGGCACCGTCGCCGCCGGCGTGGCCAAGGCGCATGCCGACGTCATCCTCATCTCCGGCCACGACGGCGGCACCGGGGCCGCGCCGTTGACCAGCCTCAAGCACGCCGGGGCGCCGTGGGAGATCGGGCTGGCCGACGCGCAGCAGACCCTGGTGCTCAACGGCCTGCGCGACCGGATCACCGTGCAGTGCGACGGCGGTCTGCGCACCGCGCGGGACGTGATGATCGCCGCGCTCCTGGGCGCCGAGGAATTCGGCTTCTCAACCGCTCCGCTGGTGGTCGCCGGCTGCATCATGATGCGGGTCTGCCACCTCGACACCTGCCCGGTCGGCGTGGCCA